>NZ_JBWKVA010000003.1:0-399255 GCF_059421425.1 Pseudomonas sp. GW821-FHT02H09 | reverse complement strand
TGCGGGAATAGCTCAGTTGGTAGAGCACGACCTTGCCAAGGTCGGGGTCGCGAGTTCGAGTCTCGTTTCCCGCTCCATTTATACAAAAACGCCGCTCTCTGAGCGGCGTTTTTGTTTGTGCGTCTTTTGTATCCAGCCTGAACGCGACAATGTCAAAAAGGCCCGCCAGTCATGCTGAGCGGGCCTTTTGCATTGAGAGTCCAATCACATCGACAGGATCAGTCGCCCAGCGAACAAAATCAGGATCACACCCATGGTCCGTTCAAACCAGTGACCCATGCGCATGAACAGCAACCGCACGCGGGCGCTGGAAAAGAACAGCGCAACAATGATGAACCACAGCGCATTTACAAAACACATCCAGACTCCGTAAAGCGCCTGAATCGTCAGTGGTGTCGAAGCGCTGATGACCGTCGTGAAGATCGCCAGGAAGAACAGCGTAGCTTTGGGGTTGGTGGCATTGGTCAGGAATCCGGTGATGAAGGCTTTGGGTAAAGTCTGACGTTCCATTTGCTCCGGCGCAGCATTGCTGCCGTCAACAGCGGTTTTCGGTTTACTGCGCATAAGGCTCACCCCTAGATACAGGATGTAGGCGCCGCCGACGACCCTGGCGACGCTCAGCAACCACGGTGTGGTGTGCATCAGCGCGCCAACCCCGAGCAAGGTGTAAAGCACATGCACCGAAATGCCTGCGCCGATCCCGATGGCTGTGTACAACCCGACCACCCGACCGTAGCGCACGCTCTGACGGATGGTGACTGCGAAGTCCGGCCCAGGGGCGACCACTGCCAGAAAGTGGATCGTAGCCAGTGCGAGAAACTCGCCCAGGTAGTTCGAAAGCATTTCAACTCCAGTCAGTAATGGGTGAGGCATTGCCCCGATAGCCGACAAAAAAACAGGCTCGACTCTTTACGCGAATGGCGAGTGTTTCTTCATTGGCGAGTTTTTTATGCGCGTCGTATCGAGACGCTTGACGTCAAGCATTACGTCTGGAGCGATATCGCCAATGGATCAGTCCACGCTGTAGTGAACTGAAAGCGTTCCCTTCTTTTGCGAAAGGGTAGCGATCTTGACTGAGCCTAATTCCTGTAGACGACGTACATGGGTGCCGCCGCAGCCATATGCCGGCAGCTCGCCGAAACCGATTTCGCGGGTGCCCTCGCGCTGGGAAATCAGCCGCGGCAGGTCATCTGCAATCCATTGATTCAATGCAGTCTGCAGGGGGTCGACATCAAAGTCCTGTGGCCTTTCTCCCGGCTTGAAGGTAATTCGTCCCTCGCCGGGCCAGTGGTGGGCTTTGATCGGAATCCAGCCGAGTGATTCGGCAAAGTGGCCGATCAAATGGCCGGCCGAATGCATCCGGGTGTTGATCTGACGACGCTGCTCATCCACCCGTACTTGCGTTATTCCCGGCGTTACCGGATGGGTGACGTAATGCACGATCCGCTGCGATTCCTGGGTGACGCGCAGTACCTGGCTTTCGCCGATCCAGCCGGTATCGAAGGGCTGGCCACCGCCTTGGGGGTGGAAGGGCGTTGCGCGCAAGGTGACGGAAAATTCGTTCTCGTGGGGCGTGCAATCCAGGACTTCCACATTGGCTTCGAGGTCATCGCTATGGAAAAACAGGCGAAGTGTCATATCTCGTGCTCTTGTTGAAATTTCTATTTTTATTATATGGATGCCGGAATTGCGTGATAATCCATTCAAACATCAATGGACTTTTGCGTTGTGAGCATAAATCTTCCACTGCCTTTGCTGGGTGAAATGGCGATTTTCGTGAAAGTTGTCGAGACCGGTAGTTTCTCGGAAGCCGCCCGGCAACTGGGTTCGTCGCCTTCAGCGGTAAGTCGCAGCATCTCGCGATTGGAGAAGGTGCTGGCCATCCGACTGCTGCAGCGCACCACGCGAAAATTGCGGCTTAGCGACGGTGGCGAAGAGGTCTTCAAGCGCTGCCAGGAGATGGTCAGTGCGGCCAGGTCGGTGATGGAAATCAGCGGCCAGTACACCCATGAGGCCGAGGGGCTGGTGCGAGTGAGTGTGCCCAAGGCGGTAGGGCGATTTGTTATTCATCCGCACATGCCGGAGTTTTTGCGTCGCTATCCGAAGGTCGATGTGGAGTTGTTACTCGAAGACCGCAACGTGGACCTGATCGATGATAACGTAGACCTCGCTATTCGCATCACGGATCGACCGCCGGCCGGTCTGGTGGGGCGTCAGTTGCTGAGTATCGAGCACTTGTTGTGTGCGACGCCGCAGTATCTGGCCGAGCACGGGACACCTACCCATCCCCATGACCTGCTCAGCCACAGTTGTATTTATCTGGGTGAGACGCCGAGTGATGCGCGCTGGAAGTTCAGGCAGGGAACCAAAGCGGTAACCGTGGGGGTGCGTGGACGCTATGCGGCTAACCATACCGGCGTGCGGCTGGAGGCGGTGCTCCAGCATATCGGGATTGGCAGCTTGCCGTACTTCACCGCGCGTTATGCGCTGGAGCAGGGGCTGATCGTGCAGGTGCTGCCGGACTGGACCTTTCTCGCCTCGTATCACGGCGGAGCATGGCTTCTTCATTCGCCGACGCGCTATTTGCCGCCGAAGCTGCGGGTGTTCATCGACTATCTGGTGGAGTGCCTGGAGAAGGAGCCGACGCTGAGCAAGCCGGGGAAGTCGAGTGTTCCCAGCAAAACTGCACTGGCGGATGAGCTTGCGCAAAGCGATGGGTTGCTTTGATCTTGCTTACGCTGCAGTTCATCAGCAAATAAAAAGGCCCGCCGGTTTAACCGAGCGGGCCTTTTGCGTTTGTGCGTTGAATCAGTGCTTGACGTCCTGGTTCGACATCGAAAGCAGCTGTTTTTCCTGGTTCCAGTCGAACGGCTCGTCGTTCTGTTCGGCTTCATAACGACGATCTTCGAGGGCCTGGTACAGGTCGATCTCGTCGTCGGGCATGAAGTGCAGGCAGTCGCCGGCGAAGTACCACAGCAGATCGCGTGGCACCAGATGGGCAATCTGCGGATAACGCGCGATGACCTGGCAGAGAATGTCTTGCCCCAGGTACTGGCTTTCGATCGGGTCGACCGGCAGTTGCAGCATCAGTTCGTCGAAGCGCTCGAGGAAAAGTTCGTGGCTTTCTTCCGGAACCTGTTCGGCTTCACCCAAGGCGACCAGGATGCTGCGCAAGTGTGCGAGCAGGGCGAGAGTGTGGTCGAGCATAACGGGAGTCCTCTAGAGCTAAAGCAAAACGGGCGCGCAAGTATATAACTCCGACACCCGCTTTTCATAATTGAACAGCTATACGGACTGGTCTAACGGGTTTTACCCGCGCTGAGCGTCAGTTCATCTTTGGCAAAGTCATCGACATCGATGACCTTGCGTCGTGCCGCTTCTGCTTCACGCAAGGTCTGGACTTCAACCGGTTGCAAGACGCCAGCCTCCAGCGCGGCGTCGATGGCATGCTCCCCGGCGGCAGGTTTGAGCTGACCACTTTTGAGCGCCGTCTGGAGTTTTTTCTGCAGCGGCTGGGCAGCGCTCAGCAAGTCGCAGGCATGCTGCAGGGCGCCGACCGGGTCCTCTGTCGATTGCGGGCGATAGCAGCCCCCCAGTAACTCTTCCAGGGTTGGATCGCCTTTGGCGCGACAGATGACCGCCGCGACTTCAGCTCCCATCTTGTCTGACGGCCCTTTGTGCCGACGACCGAGCGGGAATACCAGCACCCGCAGCAGGCAGCCGAGTATCTTGCTCGGGAAGTTGGTGAGCAGTTCGTCCAATGCGCGTTCGGACTGGCCGAGGCTTTCTTCCATGGCCCAGACGAACAGCGGATGCAGATGTTCCGGTGAGTCGAGGTCGTGATAACGCTTGAGTGCGGCAGAGGCCAGATACAGGTTGCTGAGCACATCACCGAGGCGCGCGGACAGGCGCTCGCGGCGTTTCAGTTCGCCGCCCAGCAGCATCATGCTGAAGTCGGCGAGCATGGCGAAAGCTGCGGCCTGTCGGTTGAGGGCGCGGAAGTAGCGCTGGCTGAGCTTGTCCCCTGGCATGTGTTCGAAACGCCCAAGGCCAAGGTTCAACACCAAGGTACTGGCGGCGTTGCTCACGGCAAAACCGATGTGCTTGAGCAGCAGGCCGTCGAATTCGATCAGGGCCTGTTGTTTGTCTTCGCGGCCGGCGAGGGCCATTTCTTTGAGCACGAATGGATGGCAGCGAATCGCACCCTGGCCAAAGATCATCAGATTCCGGGAGAGGATGTTCGCGCCTTCCACGGTGATGAAGATCGGTGCGCCTTGCCAGCTACGGCCGAGGTAGTTGTTCGGGCCCATGATGATGGCCTTGCCGCCGTGGACGTCCATGGCGTGGCTAATGCATTCGCGACCGCGTTCGGTGAGGTGGTATTTGAGAATGGCCGAGAGTACCGAGGGTTTCTCGCCGAGGTCTACCGCGTTGGCGGTGAGCATCCGTGCGGCGTCCATCAGCCAGGCATTGCCGCCGATCCGGGCCATTGCTTCCTGAATCCCTTCGAAGGCCGCCAGTGGTACGTTGAACTGCTCGCGAACCTGCGCATACTGGCCGGTCACCAGGCTGGTGAACTTGGCCGCGCCGGTGCCGACGGCCGGTAGCGAAATCGAGCGCCCGACCGACAGGCAGTTCATCAGCATCATCCAGCCTTTGCCGAGCATTTCCTGGCCGCCAATGAGGAACTCCAGCGGCACGAAGACGTCCTTGCCGGAGTTCGGGCCGTTCATGAACGAGGCACCCAGCGGCAGGTGGCGACGGCCGATTTCTACGCCAGCAGTGTCGGTCGGAATCAACGCGAGGCTGATCCCCAGGTCTTCATTTTCGCTCAGCAGGTGGTCCGGGTCATAAGCCTTGAAGGCCAGGCCGAGCAAGGTGGCAACCGGGCCGAGGGTGATGTAACGCTTTTCCCAGTTCAGGCGCAGGCCGAGGGTTTCTTTACCCTCCCATTCACCTTTGCAAATGACCCCGGTGTCGGGCATTGCTCCTGCGTCGGAACCTGCCAGCGGGCCAGTCAGGGCAAAGCAGGGGATATCGTCGCCACGGGCGAGGCGGGGCAGATAATGGTTGCGCTGTTCGTCGGTGCCGTAATGCAGCAGCAGTTCGGCCGGGCCGAGGGAGTTAGGCACCATCACGGTGGAGGCCAGGTCGCCGCTGCGGGTTGCCAGTTTCATCGCAACCTGGGAGTGGGCATAGGCTGAGAAGCCTTTACCGCCGAACTCCTTGGGAATGATCAGGGCAAAAAAACCGTGTTGCTTGATGTGATCCCAGGCTTCTGGCGGCAGGTCCATGGACTGGCTGATCTGCCAGTCGCTGACCATGGCGCAGAGCTCTTCGGTCGGGCCATCGATGAATGCCTGTTCCTCTTCACTCAGTTGCGCCTTTGGGTAGGCCAGCAGTTTGTTCCAGTCCGGGCGACCACTGAACAGCTCGCCGTCCCACCAGACTGTGCCGGCATCAATGGCGTCGCGTTCGGTTTGCGACATTGGCGGCAAGGTTTTTTGAAACCAGCTCAATAGCGGCGCCGTGAAGTATTTACGTCGCAGGTCCGGCAACAACAAGGGCGCGGCCACCGCCGCAAATATCACCCAGAAAATCAGTAACAGCCAGCCTGGTGCACGGCTGAAGGCGCCCATCGCCAGCAGGTAGACAGCGATCATGCCCAAGGCGGGCAAGGGCGTGGTGCGGAGATGTGCCAGATAGGCGATCCCGACCACCAGAACCAGTATCCACAACAGCAGCATATTCAATCCTCCGTGAAACCAGGGGCAAAACCATCCTGAGAGCTTAGACGGCATCCACGAAACAGGGTGCTAAGAGCGATGTGTTTGAATCTGTAGGAAACATCGGGTGAACTTCGTAAGTTGTCTCGATAGCGGACTGTTGAATTCCTGCGTTAACAGAGCGGCAAGCTCTGATATTTGGCCGAAACGTCGTTATCTCTGTACCAGGGCTATCGCTAGACTCGTGGCTTCCCCAGGAGATTGTTCTCATGCACGAGTATCTGAGTCCCGGCCGCTTCATCGATAGTGACCATCCATCGGTGGTGGAGTTCGCCGAAACGCATCGCGGCGAGAGTCGTGACCCGCTCGAACAGGCGATCAATCTCTATTACGCCGTGCGCGATGCCGTGCGCTACAACCCTTATACCTTCAGCCGTGACCCGCAGACCTTGCGCGGCAGTTATGCGCTGGCGACCGGTGAAAGCTACTGCGTGCCCAAGGCGACCTTGCTCGCCGGATGCGCCCGGCATTGCGCAATTGCTGCACGGATCGGTCTGGCCGATGTGCGTAATCATCTGTCGACGCCACGCTTGCTTGCGCTGCTCAGAAGCGATGTGTTTGCCATGCACGGTTACACCGAGCTGTATTTGCAGGGCCGTTGGGTCAAGGCCACCCCGGCGTTCAATCAGCAACTCTGTGAGTTGTTCGATGTGGCACCGCTTGAGTTCGACGGAGTCAATGACAGCGTGTTCCACCCGTTCAATCGTCAGGGGCAACAGTCGATGGAGTACCTGGTGGACCATGGGCAGTTCACGGATGTGCCTGAAGTTTTCTTCTTCGAGCATCTGGAAAAATGTTATCCGCATTTGTTCAGCGATCAGTTGCCAGCCCGGCCGGGTGATATGCAGACCGATTTGAGTCGCGCCTGATCCGGCGTAGACTGCCCCGGCATTCATCCATCAAGGGGCAGTCATGCTGAAGATCTGGGGTCGGAAAAATTCGTCGAATGTCAGAAAGGCACTCTGGTGCGCCGAAGAGCTCGGTCTGACCTACGAAGCGCTGGACGCGGGCGGTGCCTTTGGTGTGGTCGATACACCTGGATACCGGGCCATGAACCCCAATGGCCGAATTCCGGTAATCGAAGATGACGGCTTCGTGCTCTGGGAATCCAACACCATCGTGCGTTATCTGTGCGCCAGGCATGCCGCCGATTCGGCCTGGTATCCGGTGGATGTGCGGGCGCGGGCCGCTGCTGAAAAATGGATGGACTGGACCACCTCGACCTTGGCCGAACCGTTCCGTCATCTGTTCTGGGGCGTATTGCGCACCCCGGCGGATCAACAGGATTGGGTCAAGATCAACGCGGCACAGAAGACCTGTGCCGAGTTGCTTTCGATGGTCGATCAGGCGCTGGCCGAGCATCCATATTTGTCCGGTGATGAAATCGGCATGGGCGATATTCCGCTGGGCAGCTTTATTTACGCCTGGTTTGAAATGCCCATCGAGCGCCCGCAGATGCGCCACCTGGAGGCCTGGTATGAGCGCCTGAAGCAGCGCCCGGCTTATCAGAAAGCCGTCATGACTGCGTTGACTTAATACCGACTATCAATACACATGACTGTACTTGTGCGGCGTCGACAAGCACCATTGGCCTTGTTCGCCGCCGTTGCATTCTGTGCGGTCCGCCCTTATTTGTAACTTTCTTCCCTTCTTGGTGCGTAAATCCGATATGAGTTCCGCTCTGTCCATCCGGCAGCTAACCAAAACCTACGGCAACGGTTTCCAGGCCCTGAGTGGTATCGATCTGGATGTCGCCGAAGGTGATTTTTTCGCCTTGCTCGGCCCCAACGGCGCTGGCAAATCCACCACCATCGGCATTCTCTCCACCCTGGTGAACAAGACCAGCGGCACGGTGAATATCTTTGGGCATGATCTCGATCGTGAGCCCGCCACGCTCAAGCGTTGCATTGGCGTGGTGCCGCAAGAGTTCAACTTCAACCAGTTCGAAAAGACCTTCGACATTGTGGTGACTCAGGCTGGCTACTACGGCATCCCGCCGAAAATTGCCAAGGAGCGGGCCGAGCAATACCTGACCCAGCTAGGCCTGTGGGACAAGCGTGATGTACCGTCGCGCTCCTTGTCCGGCGGCATGAAGCGTCGATTGATGATCGCCCGCGCGCTGGTGCATGAACCTCGCCTGCTGATCCTCGACGAACCGACTGCCGGGGTGGATATCGAGCTGCGTCGCTCGATGTGGACCTTCCTCACCGAGCTGAATCAGAAAGGCATCACCATCATCCTCACCACTCATTACCTGGAAGAGGCTGAGCAGCTGTGCCGCAATATCGGCATCATCGACCATGGCACCATTGTCGAGAACACCAGCATGCGGCAGTTGCTCAGCCAATTGCATGTCGAGACCTTCCTGCTCGATCTGAAAACCGACATGAAGGTCGCGCCGCAGCTGATCGGCTATCCGAACCGCCTGGTCGACAGTCACACCCTGGAAGTCCAGGTTGATAAATCAGTTGGCATCACTGCGCTGTTCGGTCAACTGGCCGCGCAACACATCGAAGTGCTGAGCCTGCGCAATAAAACCAATCGCCTTGAGGAGTTGTTCGTGTCCCTGGTGGAGAAAAATCTGGCGAAGGTGGCGGTATGAGTTCAGAGCTGCAGCCCAACCTCGTTGCGCTCAATACCATCGTCTATCGTGAAGTCCGGCGCTTTACCCGGATCTGGCCGCAAACCCTGCTGCCGCCGGCGATCACTATGGTTTTGTACTTCGTGATCTTTGGCAACCTGATTGGTCGGCAGATTGGTGATATGGGTGGTTTCACCTATATGGAATACATCGTGCCCGGGCTGATCATGATGTCGGTGATTACCAACTCCTACGGTAACGTGGTATCGAGTTTCTTTGGCAGCAAGTTCCAGCGCTCCATCGAAGAACTGATGGTTTCGCCGGTTTCGCCGCACACCATTCTGATTGGCTACACCTTGGGTGGTGTGTTGCGCGGGCTGATGGTCGGGGTGATCGTGACGCTGCTGTCGTTGTTCTTCACCGATCTGCAGGTGCATCACTTGGGCGTGACCATTCTGGTGGTGGTGCTGACGGCGACGATTTTTTCGCTATTGGGCTTCATAAACGCTGTGTTTGCACGCAACTTCGATGATATCTCGATTATCCCGACGTTCGTGTTGACGCCGCTGACCTATCTGGGCGGGGTGTTCTACTCGATCACATTGTTGCCGCCGTTCTGGCAGACCGTGTCGCTGGTCAACCCGGTGCTGCATATGGTCAACGCCTTCCGCTATGGCATCCTTGGAGTGTCGGATATCAAGATCAGCGTGGCCATCGCCTTTATGCTGGTCGCGACGGTGGTGTTGTATATCGGTTGCGCACGGCTGCTGGTCAGCGGTCGCGGTATGCGTCAGTAACCTGCGAAAGCCTCGCCACGGTTGTTGCCAGGCAGCATACCCTGATCAACCTTCCAAAACAGAAACGGCACCCAAGGGTGCCGTTTTTGCATTTTTACAGTCGGCTTTTCTTGCGCCGCGTCCATTGCCGGCTGACCCACCAGCGCCAGTAGAGCATGGTCAGGCAATAGGCGAGGGCGCCGAGGACCAGCCCAGTGATCACTGAGCCCAGCAGGAAAGGCTGCCATAGCGTCGACAACTCGCCGCTGATCCACTCCCAGGACAGCTCGTCCGGCAGGCTTCGGGCCGGCACGTTCATTAGCCAGGCGCCGGTCTGGTAGGTGCAGAAAAATACCGCGGGCATGGTAATCGGGTTGGTCAACCAGACCAGGCTGATGGCAATCGGCATATTGCCGCGCACGGTTATCGCCAGAATCGCCGCCACCAGCATCTGCAATGGAATGGGCAGAAACGCGGCGAAAAATCCCACCGCCATCGCGCGTGCTACCGAGTGGCGATTGAGGTGCCAAAGATTTGGGTCGTGCAGCAACGTGCCGAGAAAGCGTAAGGATTTGTGTTCCCGGATGCTGGTCGGGTCTGGCATGTAACGTTTGAATAGGCGCCGGGGCATAGGGCATCTCGGTCGGTTCAAGCGGCAAGTATGCCCGGATTCTACGGATGGAAAATTCAGACTTTGTGACAATTAATAAAGCTGCGCCCGTGCGGCTCGGCTATTCCGAGAAAAAGGATTCTCATGGACGGACTTATGCGCACAGGGATGTTTGCGCTCGCGTTGGGTCTGTTGACCCTGCGTTTCTTGCCGGCGCTGCCGCCGATCTGGCTATTGCTGCTATTGCCCGTGCCAGGATTGATACTTTTGCCGTTTCGGACTTATCCACTGGCATTTTTTCTGTTCGGCTTCAGTTGGGCGTGTGCGGGCGCGCACTGGGCTTTGAATGATCGCCTGGCGCTCAGTCTCGACGGGCAAACTCGCTGGCTCGAAGGGCGCGTGGTGGGCTTGCCGCAAAACGCCGATGGTGTGGTGCGCTTCGAGCTTGAGGGTGGGCAATCGCGGCGGACCCCATTGCCGAAGTTGATGCGGCTGGCCTGGTACGGCGGGCCGCCGGTCCACAGTGGAGAACGCTGGCGACTGGCGGTCAAGCTCAAACGCCCCGGCGGCTTGCGCAATCCCCATGCTTTCGATTACGACGCCTGGTTGCTGGCGCAACGAATCGGCGCCACAGGCACGGTCAAGGACGGGCAGTTGCTCGCAAGTGCCCAGTGGGCGTGGCGCGACGACATCCGGCAGCGACTCTTGAGCGTCGACGCCCAAGGCCGGGCCGGTGCGTTGGCAGCCTTGGTGCTGGGTGATGGCGCCGGGCTGACATCCACCGATTGGCGGATCCTGCAAGACACCGGCACGGTGCATTTGCTGGTGATTTCCGGGCAGCACATTGGTCTGCTGGCCGGGTCGATTTATATGCTGATCGCCGGGCTGGCGCGGTATGGATTGTGGCCAACACGTTTGCCTTGGCTACCGTGGGCCTGCGCGATGGCATTCGGCGCGGCGCTGGGTTACGGCTTGCTGGCGGGGTTCGAAGTGCCGGTACGCAGAGCGTGCGTGATGATCGGGCTGGTCCTGCTCTGGCGGCTGCGCTTTCGACATCTGGGGGCCTGGTGGCCGTTGTTGCTGGCGCTGAATGTGGTCCTGTTGCTTGAGCCGCTGGCGAGTTTGCAGCCGGGATTCTGGCTGTCGTTTGCGGCAGTGGCGGTGTTGATTTTTACGTTCAGCGGGCGCTTGGGCGCCTGGAGTGGGTGGCAAACCTGGACCCGTGCCCAATGGCTGATTGCTATTGGTTTGTGTCCGGTGTTGCTGATTCTTGGTTTGCCCATCAGCATCAGTGGGCCACTGGCCAATGTGTTCGCCGTGCCTTGGGTCAGCCTGGTGGTTTTGCCTGCGGCCTTGTTGGGTACCTTGCTCTTGCCGCTGCCGTATCTCGGTGAAGGGCTGCTATGGCTGGCGGGCGGCTTGATCGACTGGCTGTTTCAGGGGCTGGCGCTGGTGGCGGGGTATGCGCCTGCATGGGTGCCCGCAGCGATTCCTCTCTGGGTCTGGGGGATAAGCGTTATCGGTGCTTTTCTACTGCTATTGCCCAAAGGACTGCCGTTGCGGCTGTTGGGTTGGCCGATGCTGTTGTTGGTGGTTTTTGCGCCGCTCAGAACGGTGCCCCAAGGCGAGGCCGAAATCTGGCAACTGGATGTCGGGCAGGGGTTGGCCATTATCGTGCGCACTCGTCATCACACTCTGTTGTATGACGCCGGGCCTCGTTTCGGTGATTTCGATCTCGGAGAACGGGTGGTGCTGCCTTCATTGCGCAAGCTGGGCGTGCGAGGACTGGACCTGATGCTGCTCAGTCACGCCGATGCCGATCATGCCGGTGGCGCTCGTTCGGTTCTGCGAGGGCTGCCGGTGGCGCGCGTGGTGAGTGGCGACCCTGATGCGTTGCCTGCCGAGCTGCAAGCGCAGTCGTGTGAGAGTGGCAAGAGGTGGGAATGGGACGGGGTGAGTTTCGAACTCTGGCAATGGTCATCCGCGACCGACAGTAATCAGAAATCCTGCGTAGTGCAGGTCGAAGCCAACGGCGAACGCCTGCTACTGACCGGCGATATCGACGCCCAGGCCGAGCGCGCACTGCTGGACAGTCCTTTGGCCGTTGTTACTGACTGGCTACAGGCGCCGCACCATGGCAGTCGCAGTTCGTCCTCCGTGGCATTTCTCAATGCTCTTTCGCCCTCGGCGGTGCTGATCTCGCGCGGGCGCGGAAACTCGTTCGGTCATCCTCACCCGCAAGTAATGGCGCGTTACCGCAAACTGGGCATGATTGCTTATGACAGTGCCGAACAAGGAGCCTTGCGCGTTCAGTTGGGAAGCTTCAAGCCGCCTGAGGCAATAGGCCAGCAACGACGCTTCTGGCGTGATCCGGACGGGAGTAAATAACCGCGAGTTATTAAAGCCGGACGACAGGCAACATCACGGTCTTCGGTGCGTCGAGGCCCTATGTTAGAGTGGCGCACTTTTTCGAGGGGACTGTCACTGTGTGGGAATTGGTCAAATCCGGCGGCTGGATGATGTTGCCGATCATTCTGAGTTCCATCGCTGCGCTGGCCATCATTGCCGAGCGTTTGTGGACCCTGCGAGCCAGCCGCGTCACCCCGGATAATTTGCTCGGGCAGGTCTGGGTCTGGATCAAGGACAAGCAACTCAATAAAGAAAAGCTCAAGGAACTGCGCGCCAACTCCCCATTGGGCGAGATCATGGCTGCGGGCCTGGCCAATTCAAAACATGGCCGCGAGATCATGAAAGAGTGCATCGAAGAAGCCGCCGCGCGGGTGATTCATGAACTTGAACGCTACCTCAACGCACTGGGCACCATCGCCGCTATGGCGCCATTGTTGGGGCTGCTGGGTACGGTATTGGGCATGATCGATATTTTCAGCGCATTCATGGGCTCGGGCATGACCACCAACGCCGCGGTATTGGCCGGTGGTATCTCCAAAGCATTGATCACCACGGCAGCAGGCCTGATGGTCGGTATTCCATCGGTGTTCTTCCACCGATTCCTGCAACGCCGGGTCGATGAACTGGTGGTGGGCATGGAGCAGGAAGCGATCAAACTGGTCGAGGTCGTGCAGGGCGACCGTGATGTTGATCTGGTCGAGGGCAGAGCGTGAAATTCCGCCGCAAACAGCGGGAAACAATCGATATCAACCTCGCGTCGCTGATCGACGTGGTGTTTATCCTGTTGCTGTTTTTCGTTGTGACCACCACTTTTACCCGTGAAACCCAATTGCGCGTTGAGCTGCCGGAAGCTGTCAGCGGTTCGCCGGCCGAGGACCAGCAAGCCAAGCAGCTGGATATCGCCATCAGTGCCGACGGTGTGTTCACGGTGAATAATCAATTGCTGCCCAAGAACGATCTGGCCAGCCTGATGGAGGCGCTGCAGAAAGAGTCCGCAGGCGATACCCACCTGCCTTTGTCGATCAGCGCTGATGGCAAAACCCAACACCAAGCCGTGATCACCGCCATGGATGCTGCCGGCAAGCTCGGTTTCAGCCATCTGCGCATGACCACCGTCGAGGCGGCACCGGCTCACTGATGGCACTTTCCGATCGTTTGCTTGCCGCCTGGTATAACGGCCATCCCGCGCTGAAGGTGCTGCAGCCGTTGGAGTGGCTGTATCGACGTGTGGTGCTGCGCAAGCGTGAACGCTTTCTGGCCGGAGTGGGTGAGATCTACCAACCCCCGGTGCCGTTGGTCGTGGTCGGCAATATCACGGTGGGCGGCACCGGCAAGACGCCGCTGATTCTTTGGTTGATCAAGCATTGCCAGCGCAGCGGTCTGCGGGTGGGCGTGGTCAGCCGCGGTTATGGCGCCAAACCACCGCAGCTGCCGTGGCGAGTCGAGGCCGGGCAAAGTGCTGATGTCGCCGGCGACGAGCCGCTATTGATCGTTCAGCGCAGCGGTGTGCCGCTGATGATCGACCCCGATCGCAGCCGCGCGGTGCAGGCGTTACTGGCCGCTGAGCCTCTGGATCTGATTCTCTCTGACGACGGCATGCAGCACTACCGCATGGCCCGGGACCTTGAACTGGTGCTGATTGATGCGGCCCGCGGTTTGGGTAACGGTCGTTGCCTGCCCGCCGGGCCGTTGCGCGAGCCGATCGAGCGCCTGCAGAGCGTCGATGCGCTGCTCTACAACGGTGCTACGGCGGATCGCGACGATGGCTTCGGATTCAGACTTGAACCCACCACACTGGTCAATCTGTCGAGCGGCGAGCGACGCCCGCTCGACCACTTCCCGGCAGGGCAGGCCGTGCACGCAGTAGCCGGTATCGGCAATCCACAACGTTTCTTCAGCACTCTTGAAACGCTACACTGGCGGCCAGTCCCGCATGCTTTTGCTGACCACGCAGAGTACAGCGCGCAGGCTTTGAATTTTATGCCGTCATTGCCGCTGGTCATGACCGAGAAGGATGCGGTGAAGTGCCGCGCTTTCGCGGCACATGACTGGTGGTACCTGGCGGTTGATGCGGTGCCGTCACCGGCCTTCGTGGCCTGGTTCGATACGCAGTTGATGCGCTTGTTGCCTGCTCGTCTTTTGCCTTAAACGCTTTTATCCAGGGAATTCTCATGGACACCAAATTGCTCGACATCCTTGCCTGCCCGGTCTGCAAAGGTCCGCTGAAGCTCAGTGCCGATAAAACCGAGCTGATCAGCAAAGGCGCCGGTCTGGCCTATCCGATTCGTGATGGCATTCCAGTAATGCTCGAAAGTGAAGCCCGCACCCTCAGCGCTGACGAGCGACTGGATAAATGACCACAGTCTTCACCGTCGTCATTCCGGCCCGTTACGCCTCCACACGTCTGCCCGGTAAGCCGCTGCAAATGATCGCCGGCAAGCCGATGATCCAGCACGTCTGGGAACAGGCCTGCAAGAGCAGCGCCCAGCGGGTGGTGGTGGCCACCGATGATGCGCGCATCGTCGAAGCCTGCAAGGCATTCGGTGCCGAAGTGGTGTTGACCCGCGAGGATCATAACTCCGGTACCGATCGTCTGGCTGAGGTGGCCACGAAGCTGGGTCTGGCCGCGGACGCCATCGTGGTCAACGTGCAGGGTGATGAACCCATGATTCCGCCGGCGGTGATCGATCAGGTTGCAGCCAATCTGGCAGCCCATCCCGAAGCGCGTATGTCGACGCTGGCCGAACCGATAGAAGACGTTGAAACCCTGTTCAATACCAATGTGGTCAAAGTCGTCAGCGACCTCAATGGCCTGGCGCTGACCTTCAGCCGCGCCACTTTGCCTTGGGCACGGGATGACTTCGCCAGGAGCCAGGAGCAATTGCCGGCCGGCGTGCCTTACCGTCGACATATCGGGATCTACGCCTACCGTGCCGGTTTCCTCCATGACTTCGTCAGTTGGGGCCCGTGCTGGCTGGAAAACACTGAGTGCCTGGAGCAGTTGCGCGCACTCTGGCATGGCGTGCGGATTCACGTTGACGATGCTCTGGAAGCACCGCCGGCGGGTGTCGATACCGCGCAAGACCTTGAGCGCGTTCGGCGCCTGCTGGAGGCTTGATGCGGGTTCTGTTTGTCTGCCTGGGCAATATTTGTCGCTCGCCCACGGCCGAAGGCGTGCTGCGCCGCAAGTTGCGTGAGGCCGGGCTGGCGGATCAGGTGGAAGTTGCCTCCGCCGGCACCGCCGACTGGCATATCGGCAAGGCGCCGGACAAACGCAGCCAAGCGGCCGCGAAGTTGCGTGGCTACGATTTGTCCGCCCAGCGTGCCCAACAAGTGAGCCGTGCCGACTTCGCCACCTATGACCTGATTCTGGCGATGGACCAGAGCAATCTGCGCAACCTCAAAGCCATGCAGCCGGCCAGCAGCAGGGCTGAGCTGGACCTGTTCCTGCGTCGCTATGAATCCCCGGTGGATGAAGTGCCGGATCCCTATTACGACAGTGATCAGGGTTTCGAGCAGGTGCTGGACTTGATCGAGCGTGCCAGTGATTTGCTGGTGATCGAATTGAAGGGGCGGTTATGACCTTGCAACTGCAAACGCAGGTTTCTCTCAAACCGTTCAACACCTTTGGTGTCGATGTCCGTGCGCAGGTGTTCGCCGAGGCTCATAGCGACGCCGATGTCCGCCAAGGGTTGGCTTATGCGGCTGAACACGCATTGCCTCTGCTGGTGATCGGCGGCGGCAGCAATCTGTTGCTCACCGCAGATATTCAGGCGCTGGTGCTGCGCATGGCCACGCGAGGTATTCGCCTGTTGAGCGACGACGGCAGCACGGTTGTCGTTGAGGCTGAGGCGGGTGAAACCTGGCACCCGTTCGTGCAATGGACCCTGGAGCAGGGTTTCTCCGGTCTGGAGAACCTCAGTCTCATCCCCGGTACGGTCGGTGCCGCGCCGATGCAGAACATCGGTGCCTACGGTGTCGAGATCAAGGACGTGTTTGCCGGGTTGACCGCGCTGGACCGTCAGACTGGCGAGCTGCGGGATTTCAGCCGGCAGGAGTGCAAATTCGCCTACCGCGACAGCCTGTTCAAGCAGGAGGCCGGGCGTTGGTTGATTCTGCGGGTGCGCTTGGCCTTGAGTCGCGTCGAGCATCTGCACCTCGAATACGGCCCGGTTCGCCAGCGCTTGACTGAACAGGGCATCAGCCATCCGACCGCCAGCGATGTCAGTCAGGCCATTTGCAGTATTCGCGGCGAGAAGCTTCCTGATCCGGCGGTGCTCGGTAATGCCGGCAGCTTTTTCAAGAACCCGTTGGTGGCAGCGGCTTTGGTCGCTGAGCTTAAAAGCGAATACCCCGATCTGGTGGCTTATCCACAAGCTGACGGGCAAATGAAACTGGCGGCTGGCTGGTTGATCGAGCGAGCTGGCTGGAAGGGTTTTCGAGAGGCTGATGCCGGTGTGCATCGGTTGCAGGCCTTGGTGCTGGTCAATTACGGAGCGGCGACCGGGCTGGAGCTTTTGCACCTCGCGCAACGAATCCAGAAAGACATTGCCGAACGTTTCAGGGTCCAGCTGGAAATGGAACCCAATCAGTATTGAGCTACGCTTGAAGTCTGAATCCAGAGCCCTGCAAACCTTTCGTGTGCGCAGGGCTTTTTTGTTAATGCTGGTTTAACTTGACCTCCTAACGATGTTTCTCTTTGTTCCATCTCTTTGTTTCCAGGTAAGACCCGATGAAAAACCGGCTGTTTTCATCAGTGAGCCGATTAGCCTGAGTTGATCTGCATGCACCAGTACGCGGCATCACGCGGCAGATTGCTCGACCCCATAACCAAGAATATATGCGGGCGCGCCCATGATTACCCTGAAACTCAATGGTAAGGATCACCAGTTGGATGTCACTGAGGATATGCCGCTGCTCTGGGCTATTCGCGACGTGGCGGGTTACAGCGGCACCAAGTTCGGCTGCGGCATGGGCCTGTGCGGTGCCTGCACCATCCATATAGATGGCTCACCGGCACGCAGTTGCATTACGCCAATCGGCTCGGTGACCGGCCAGCACATCAGCACCATCGACAATCTCCACAGCGACCCGGTCGGGCAAGTGGTTCAGCAAGCCTGGCTGGAGACGGCGGTCGCGCAATGCGGGTTCTGCCAGGGTGGGCAAATCATGTCTGCCACGGCCTTGCTCAAGGTCAATCCCAATCCCAGCGACGAACAGATCGAGGAGGCGATGGTCGGTAATATTTGCCGCTGTGGCACGTATAACCGGATCAAAACCGCCATCCGTCAGGCAGCCACTCATCTGCGGGAGGCCAAGGCATGAGCCAGTTGCCGAATGACTTTGCCCTGAGCAACCTCAGCCGTCGTGGCTTTCTCAAAGGTGTCGGTGCCGCGAGCGCGCTGGTGCTGGCAGCCAGTTGGGGTTGGCAGGACGCGTTTGCCGAAGAGAAGAAGTTCGGCGCCGACGGCATGCCCAATGGCTGGATCGATGATCCCAAGGTCTACGTCAGCATTGCCGCCGATGGCAGTGTGACGGTGGTTTGCAACCGCTCGGAAATGGGCCAGGGCGTGCGCACCAGCCTCAGTATGGTGGTCGCTGACGAACTGGACGCTGATTGGACGTTGGTGAAGGTCCATCAGGCGCCGGGTGATGAAGTGCGCTTCGGCAACCAGGACACCGACGGTTCACGCAGCATGCGTCATTGGTACGAGCCGATGCGCCGCTGCGGTGCTGCCGCCCGGACCATGCTTGAACAAGCCGCGGCCGATCAATGGAAAGTACCGGTGGCCGAGTGCCGTGCGCAATTGCACAAAGTGATTCACCAACCCAGTGGTCGTGAACTGGGTTACGGCGCACTGGCGGCTGCTGCCAGTGCGCTGGTGGTGCCGACGCGTGACAGTCTGCGCCTCAAGCAGCCTTCGGAATTTCGCTACATCGGCAAAGAGGCCACGCGCGCCATAGACGGTGTGGACATTGTCAACGGTCGTGCCGTTTATGGCGCCGACGTGCATTTCGAAGGCATGTTGTTTGCCACCGTGGCACGGCCAGCTGTCTATGGCGGCAAGGTCAAATCCTTCGATGGCAGTGCGGCGATGAAAGTCCCGGGCGTGATCAAGGTCATGCAAATCGAAAGCCGTCCGCTGCCATCGGAGTTTCAGCCGTTGGGCGGTGTTGCGGTGATAGCCAGCAACACGTGGGCTGCAATAAAGGGCCGCGAGGCGCTGAAGATCGAGTGGGATGATGGCGTCAATGCCGGTTACGACTCGATTGCCTATCGTAAGGAGTTGGAAGCCGCAGCCTTGAAACCGGGCAAAGTGGTGAGGAACATCGGCAACATCGACGAGGCTATGGATAGCGCTGACAGCAGCCTGGAAGCGGCTTACTACTTGCCGCATCTGGCGCAATCACCGATGGAACCGATGGTCGCCATCGCTCGCTTCAACGCCGGCCGCTGCGAGGCCTGGGCGCCAAGTCAGGCACCGCAAGTGACGCGCGAGCGCATCGCTGAGCGCCTGGGCATTCCCTTCGAAAAAGTCACGGTCAACGTCACGCTGCTTGGCGGCGGCTTCGGTCGCAAATCCAAACCCGACTTCATCCTCGAAGCGGCGATCCTGGCCAAGGCTTTTCCGGGCAAAGCGGTGCGGGTGCAATGGACCCGGGAGGACGACATTCACTGTTCCTACTTCCACACCGCATCGGCCGAGTATCTCAAGGCCGGCCTGAACAAGGATGGCATGCCGTCCGGCTGGCTACACCGCACTGTGGCACCGAGCATCACCGCGCTGTTCGCTCCGGGCATGAACCACGAAGGCGCGTTCGAACTGGGCATGGGCTTTACCAACATGGCCTATGCCATTCCCAATGTGCGCCTGGAAAACCCTGAAGCGGCCGCCCATACCCGGGTTGGCTGGTATCGTTCGGTGTCGAACATTCCCCATGGCTTTGCCATTCAGAGCTTTGTCGACGAACTGGCGCATCTGGCCGGGCAGGATCCGCTGAAATACCAACTCAAGCTGCTTGGCCCGGATCGCCAGATTGATCCGCGCACCTTGAGCGAAGAGTGGAACTATGGCGAATCCCCCGAGCATTATCCGATCGATACCGCGCGTTTGCGCGGCGTCCTGGAAACCGCGGCCAAGGCTGCCGGTTGGGGCCGTCAATTGCCCAAAGGACGTGGTTTGGGTCTGGCGGTGCATTACAGTTTTGTTACCTACGTGGCGGCGGTGATTGAGGTCGAAGTCAAAAACGACGGCTCGCTGATCGTGCACAAGGCTGATATCGCGGTGGATTGTGGTCCGCAGATCAACCCTGAGCGGATTCGCTCACAGTTTGAAGGCGCCTGTGTGATGGGCCTGGGCAACGCCGTGCTGGGGGAGATCAGTTTCAAGGACGGCAAGGTCCAGCAGGACAATTTCCACATGTACGAGGTGGCGCGCATGAACCTGGCGCCGAAGGAAGTCGCCGTGCATCTGGTTACGCCTGCGGGTAACGTGCCATTGGGCGGCGTCGGTGAGCCGGGCGTGCCGCCGATCGCTCCGGCACTGTGCAATGCGATCTTTGCCGCGACAGGAAAGCGTATTCGCAGTCTGCCGGTTCGCTACCAGTTGCAAGGCTGGCAGCAGGCCAAAGCCTGATGGACAGTGTCGACCTGAATGTTTTACGCAGCGTGCTGCTATGGCGTCGCGCCGGGCAGAGAGTGGTGCTCTACAGTGTGGTCCAGACCTGGGGCAGTGCGCCCCGGCCCCCAGGCGCAATGCTGGCCTTGCGTGAAGACGGCGTGGTAATCGGTTCTGTCTCCGGTGGCTGTATCGAGGACGACCTGATTGCCCGCTTGCACGATGGCCGTTTGCCAGTAGATGGGCCGTCAGTCCAGTTGGTGACCTACGGTGTCAGCCGCGAGGAGGCCGCGCGTTTTGGTTTGCCGTGCGGTGGCACTTTGCGGCTGACCGAAGAGCGAGTCGGTGATCCGGCCTGGGTGGCTGAGTTGTTGGCGCGTTGCGAGGCTCATGAGATTGTCGCGCGGGAGTTGAATCTGCTCACCGGCGAGGTCGTTCTCCACGCGGCAGGCAAGAGCGATGTGTTGAGCTTTGACGGCAAGACGTTGCGCGCAATCTACGGTCCGCGTTGGCGGCTGCTGTTGATCGGCGCTGGTCAGCTGTCCCGTTATGTCGCGGAGATGGCGCGGCTGCTGGATTTCGAGGTGCTGATCTGTGATCCACGCAAAGAGTTTGTCTATGGCTGGGAAGAGCAGCACGGCCGCTTCGTGCCGGGCATGCCGGATGACGCTGTGCTGAGCATCGAAACCGACGAGCGCACGGCGATTGTCGCCTTGACCCATGATCCGCGTCTGGACGATATGGCACTGCTCACGGCACTCAATTCTCAAGCGTTTTATGTCGGTGCGCTGGGGTCGCGGGTCAATAGCCAGAAGCGTCGGGAAAACCTCGCTGTGCTTGGGCTGACCGAACACGCTATAGACCGCTTGCATGGTCCGATTGGTTTGCATATTGGCAGTCACACACCTGCGGAGATTGCTTTGTCGCTGATGTCGGAGATTGTTGCGATCAAAAACGGCGTTGATCTGCCGCAGAAGCAGTCCTTGGGCGAGGCTGTGGTTTGAAGGCCCCGGTATGCGCCATCGTGCTTGCCGCAGGGCAGGGCAATCGCTACCGGCAAGTTGCCGGTGCTGAACAGGATAAGTTGCTGGCATTGTGCGAAGGTCGTGACGGTGTCGTTCGACCGGTCATTGAGCAGGTGTTGTTGAGCCTGCCTCCTGGCCTGGGTGAGCGGCTGCTGGTGACGACAGCTAATCGACCTGAAGTGAATCGGCTGGCGCAGGCTTATGGCTGCCAGGTGTTGCTGCTGGACGCTGCTGGCATGGGTGACAGCATCGCGGCAGGCGTTGCGGCCAGTCCCGATTCGGGTGGCTGGCTGGTGGTGTTGGGGGATATGCCATTTATCTTGTCGTCGAGTATCCAGCGAGTGGTGGAGGGGGTTCAGGACGAAGCCATCAGTGTTCCGGTGCATGGCGCTGAATATGGTCATCCGGTGGGGTTTGGGCGCTCGTTTGGCGCCGCCTTGATGAGTCTGTCCGGTGATCGTGGGGCGAAACCCTTGTTTGCCTCGGCCAGGGTGCTGGAAGTGCCGGTGGACGATCCTGGTGTGTTGTGGGATGTGGATGTGCCGGCGGCGTTGGTTTTTACTTAAACTCCGAATCTCCGTTGGTGATTAAACTGCCTTCGCGGGCAAGCCCGGCTCCTACAGGGGCGCGCGGTCTCCTGCAGGAGCCGGGCTTGCCCGCGATGAACGAATACACGGAATGCCTGAAACACCGCATCACTGAAACATAAAAAAGCCCCGCCTGCGTTAGCAGGCGGGGCTTTTTAACAGCCGTTGGAATCAGGCGAGGGGTTTAGGCTCGTGCTCTTCTTCCAGGGCTTTGGGTTTTTGCTCTACCACTTCTTCGACGGAATGCAGGTTTTCGTCGATGGTCGGGGCAGGTTCAACAGCTGCTTGCTTGGCCACTTCAGCGACAACCGGAGCAGGCTCGGCAGCAATCACAGCTTCTACAGGTGCAGCAGCTGCAGCCAGTTCGGCTTCTTTCTGCAGACTCTCGGCTTCACGCTTGCGACGACGCACTTCACGTGGATCGTTCGGCGCACGACCACTTGCGGTCAGGGTGCTTGCCGGTGCGGCTTCGACCACCGGCTCTGTCACTGCGGCAACCACTGGCGCTTCAACCGGAGCCGCAACCACTGGCTCGGCGCTTACCACTTCAGCGACTGGAGCTGGAGCTGGAGCTGGAGCTGGAGTTGGAGCTTCAACGACAACCGATTCAGCGACGCGGTCGAACGGGGTTGGAGCGTCATAAGTCGGCTCAAAGGCTTTTTCAGCAACCGGAGCTTCGAACGCAGGTTCTGCGGCGACGACTGGCTGTTCAGCTACAACGGCTTGCTCGGCAACGAGTGCTTCACGAACCGGAGCAACTTCAACGGCAGGAGCGGCAGGCGCTTCAATCGCGGTGGTCGCTTCAACCACTGGCGCTTCAACCGAAGCAGTTTCCAGCGTGACGGCAGTAGCGCGTTCTGCTTGCTGATGAGCCTGAGCTTCAGCTGGGGCGCTGATCACAGTGCTGGCAACAGCCGCGGTAACGGCCAGACCGGCAGCCAGAGCGGCGCCGCTTGGTTCTTCGCTGCTTTCTTCGGTCTCTTCCGAGCCTTCGATCACATTGCCGTTGGCATCACGTTGACGCTCACGACGGTTGCTGCGACGACGCTGGCCACGGGAGCGGCGGCGTGGACGATCGCCTTCGGCGTTCTCCTGACCGTCATCCTGCAGTTGTTCTTCGTTCGGCAGCAGTTCTTCTTCGCTAACGGCGACAGCAGCCTGCTCGACACGTGGTTGACGTTCTTCACGCGGTGGGCGCGGTTGACGCTCTTCGCGTGGGGCGCGGGCAGGGCGCTCTTCGGCAACTGCGGCTGGAGCTGCATCCAGCGGCTCGCGCAGCTCACGAACCGGGCGATCTTCACGAGCTTCGCGCGGTTTGCGATCTTCACGCGGAGCACGTGGGGCACGTTCTTCACGCGGAGCGCGTGGTGCACGTTCTTCACGAGCTGCTACGGCCGCTACTTCTTCACGGACTTCGCGGGGTGCACGTTCTTCACGAGGCGCGCGCTCTTCACGAGGTGCACGTTCTTCACGAGGTGCACGTTCTTCGCGCGGCTTGCGCTCTTCGTCGCGACGACCGTTACGGCTGCGGCTCTGCTGACGACCGGTGCGGCGCTCTTCGTTGCGCGGCTGGCGTTCGGTGACTGGCTTTTCAACCACGACCGGAGCGGCAGGTTCTTCTTTGGTAGCGAAGAGACTGACCAGCGACTTCACCAGACCTTTGAACAGGCTTGGTTCGGCGACGTGGACTGGCGCAGCAACAGGTGCGGCGGGGGCTTCAACCGGAACTGGAGCATTGGCGCGTGCCGGAGCGGTTTTCACCGCGGCTTCCTGGCGAACCAGGGTGCGGGTAGCGGCGACCGGCTGAACTTCTTCTACTTCGGCAGCGGCAGCGGCGATTTCGTAGCTGGACTGACCGACGTGAGCTTCCGGGCTGTCATCGCGCAGACGCTGAACTTCGAAGTGAGGCGTTTCGAGGTGATCGTTCGGCAGAATGACGATGCGTGCACGGGTGCGCAGTTCGATCTTGGTGATCGAGTTGCGTTTTTCGTTGAGCAGGAACGCAGCGACCGGGATCGGCACTTGGGCACGAACTTCGGCGGTGCGGTCTTTCAGGGCTTCTTCTTCGATCAGGCGCAGGATCGCCAGCGACAGCGATTCAACATCACGGATGATGCCGGTGCCGCTGCAGCGTGGGCAGACGATACCGCTGCTTTCACCCAGGGATGGACGCAGGCGCTGACGGGACATTTCCAGCAGGCCGAAGCGCGAGATACGACCGACCTGTACGCGAGCGCGGTCGGCTTCCAGGCATTCGCGGACTTTTTCTTCCACGGCGCGCTGGTTCTTGGCTGGGGTCATGTCGATGAAGTCGATGACGATCAGGCCGCCGATGTCACGCAGGCGCAACTGACGGGCGATTTCTTCGGCAGCTTCAAGGTTGGTCTGCAGAGCGGTTTCTTCGATGTCGCTGCCTTTGGTGGCGCGCGCCGAGTTGATGTCGATGGACACCAGGGCTTCGGTCGGATCGATAACGATGGAGCCGCCGGAAGGCAGTTCAACGACACGCTGGAAGGCGGTCTCGATCTGGCTTTCGATCTGGAAACGGTTAAACAGCGGTACGCTGTCTTCGTACAGCTTGATCTTGCTGGCGTACTGCGGCATCACCTGACGGATGAAGGTCAGGGCTTCGTCCTGGGCTTCGATGCTGTCGATCAGCACTTCGCCGATGTCCTGGCGCAGGTAGTCGCGGATGGCGCGGATGATCACGTTGCTTTCCTGATAGATCAGGAATGGCGCGGAGCGATCCAGCGAGGCTTCTTTGATGGCGGTCCAGAGTTGCAGCAGGTAATCGAGGTCCCACTGCATTTCTTCGCTGCTGCGGCCAAGGCCGGCAGTGCGCACGATCAGACCCATATCGGCTGGAGCAACCAGACCGTTCAGAGCTTCACGCAGTTCGTTGCGCTCTTCACCTTCGATACGACGGGAGATACCGCCGGCACGCGGGTTGTTCGGCATCAGAACCAGATAACGACCGGCCAGGCTGATGAAGGTGGTCAGGGCTGCGCCCTTGTTGCCACGTTCTTCTTTTTCGACCTGGACGATGACTTCCTGGCCTTCGCTCAGGACGTCCTTGATGTTGACGCGGCCTTCGGGGGCTTTCTTGAAGTATTCGCGGGAGATTTCTTTGAGTGGCAGGAAGCCGTGGCGCTCAGAGCCGAAATCGACAAAGGCAGCCTCAAGGCTTGGTTCGATGCGAGTAATCCGGCCTTTATAGATGTTGGCCTTTTTCTGCTCGCGTGCACCGGATTCGATATCCAGGTCGTAGAGGCGCTGGCCATCTACCAGTGCAACACGCAACTCTTCGGGTTGAGTTGCGTTAATCAGCATTCTTTTCATGTAGTACCGTCGGTTTCCGGGCTGCCGGAAACGGCGTTCGGCACACACGACTTCTCACGGTCGGTGTCAGGTGCGTCAGGAGTGGTTGGACACTCCAGTGTCTAGCGAGGTTCGACCAATTGGGCCGGAGTCGCGACGTACGCGTCCTGCTTGCTGTGGCTACTTAAGCACTCAGTCAGGAGGAGGAATCAACCGGCGACGGTGGACGAGATGAAGCGTCTAAATATAAGCCTAGTGCTACACAGTCCGACGGTTGTGCATCTCCACCCTACACGTATCCCTGATAATTCGGGTGCTGCCGCGCGCAGAATCCGCAGCGGGTTGGCATTTACCGTGAGCTCCGAAAGGGGAGGTCACGCATCATGGCTAATTTAGGCGGTGTTTCCGAAGCCTTCGCTCAGGCTCATTCGAGATCGACTGCACTTTGTGAACTGGCCGTGAATATCGGCGCAAAAGACGAGTAATCACTCTGCTTCTTGCGCTCGCTTCAGGCCTCATGTCACCTGCGCTTGTTACAATCGCGAACCTTCCATAATTGTAGCGAAAGCCCCGTAGGACGGCCTTGCGTCCTGATGAATTGCGTTGGTCAGGGTCGGTCTTCGACCGTTGGTCCGCTGCCCAGGCCGCTTTTGGCGGCGTTCGCGACTATAGCAGCAATCATTAAGTGCTTCAAATCCATAAAAATTGTTATCATTCCCGGCATGACGACTACTGCCCCCCTGACCCCCAGCGTCCAGCTGCTTGAGGTCTCGCCGGAATATGCCGGCCAACGAATCGATAATTTCCTGCTCGCTCGGCTTAAAGGCGTGCCTAAGACCTTGATTTACCGCATTTTGCGTAAAGGCGAAGTGCGCGTGAACAAGGGACGGATCAAACCCGAATACAAGCTGCAGGCGGGCGATATTGTCCGTGTGCCACCTGTGCGCGTGCCTGAGCGCGACGAGCCGGTGCCTTTGGCACAGGGTTTGTTGCAGCGCCTTGAAGCGTCGATTGTCTTTGAAGACAAGGCGCTGATTGTGATCAACAAGCCGGCCGGCATTGCGGTCCACGGCGGCAGCGGTCTGAACTTCGGGGTTATCGAAGCCTTCCGTCAGTTGCGGCCCGATGCTAAAGAGCTGGAGTTGGTCCATCGCCTGGATCGGGACACTTCCGGCCTGCTGATGATTGCGAAAAAACGCAGCATGTTGCGCCACCTGCACACCGCTTTGCGTGGTGATGGTGTCGATAAGCGCTACATGGCGCTGGTCCGCGGTAACTGGGCGACATCGATCAAGCAGGTTCGTGCGCCGTTGCTCAAGAGCAACCTGCGCTCCGGCGAGCGCATGGTTGAAGTCAATGAGGAGGGCAAGGAGGCTCTCACGGTCTTCAAGGTGCTGCGCCGTTTCGGTGAATTCGCCACGATGATCGAAGCCAAGCCTGTCACTGGCAGGACCCACCAGATTCGCGTGCACACCTTGCATGCCGGGCACTGCATTGCCGGTGACAGCAAATACGGCGATGAGGACTTCAGTAAAGAGATTCGCGAGATGGGCGGCAAGCGCCTTTTCCTCCACGCCTACATGCTGACCGTGCCGTTGCCTGATGGCGGCGAACTCAAACTGCAGGCGCCGGTGGACGAAATGTGGGCCAAGACCGTGGAGCGTCTGAGTGCTAGCTGATTACAAGCTACTGATCTTTGATTGGGATGGCACCTTGGCCGACTCCATTGGTCGAATTGTCGAGGCAATGCAAGTAGCGGCTGCGCGAGCGGATTTGCCGCCGCGAGACGATTTTGCCGTCAAAGGCATCATCGGTCTGGGTTTGCCGGAGGCGATCCGCACCTTGTACCCGGAAATCGGCGACGCTGACCTGGTTGCGTTCCGTCAGCGCTACGCGGATCACTACATTGCGCTCGAGGCCGAGCCTTCGCCACTCTTTGCCGGTGTGGTCGAGTCTCTCGAAGCTTTTCGTTGCGAGGGATATCGCCTGGCTGTGGCCACTGGCAAAGCCCGTCGAGGTTTGGATCGAGTGCTGAAGTCTCATGGGTGGGAGGATTATTTCGATATCACTCGTGCTGCCGACGAAACTGCGAGCAAGCCACATCCGTTGATGCTGGAGCAGATTCTCGCCCATTGCGAAGTCGGTCCCGAGCAGGCGTTGATGGTGGGCGACTCTTCGTTCGATCTGTTGATGGCACGCAATGCCGGTATGGATTCGGTTGCGGTCAGCTATGGTGCTCAATCGATGGATGCCCTGCGTGTGTTCGAGCCGCGTCTGGCCATTGATCATTTTTCTGAGCTGCACGCCTGGCTGAGCCGGCGGGCCAATTAAGTTTTTGCTGGGGTAAATGGTATGAAGGATGAGTGGAAGGCGCCAAGCGAGGCGAGTGCCGAAGGCGGTGACGAGAAAAGCTGGAAGCTGCTTGAAAAGACCCTTTTGGCCGGCGTGCAAGAGCAACGGCGCTCGCGGCGCTGGGGGATTTTCTTCAAGCTGCTGACCTTCGTTTATCTGTTTGCGGCGATGGCGTTGTTTACACCGCTGATGGACGTGGAAAAAAGCGCAACGCGTGGCTCTGGCTACACGGCTCTGATTGATGTGAGCGGCATGATTGCCGACAAGGAGCCCGCCAGTGCTGACAATATTGTCGGTGGCTTGCGGGCTGCTTTTGACGATTCGAAGGTCAAGGGCGTGGTGCTGCGGATCAATAGTCCGGGTGGCAGTCCAGTGCAGTCGGGTTATGTCTATGACGAGATTCGTCGTTTGCGCGGCCTGCATCCTGAGATCAAGGTCTATGCGGTGATCTCGGACCTGGGGGCTTCTGGCGCGTATTACATCGCCAGTGCTGCGGATCAGATCTACGCCGACAAGGCCAGTCTGGTTGGCTCCATCGGTGTGACGGCGGCGGGTTATGGTTTTGTAGGGGCGATGGAGAAGCTTGGTGTCGAGCGTCGGACGTATACCTCTGGCGAGCACAAGTCGTTCCTCGATCCGTTCCAGCCGCAAAAGCCTGAGGAAACCCAATTCTGGCAGGGAGTGCTGGACACGACCCATCGCCAGTTCATCGCCAGCGTCAAGCAGGGGCGTGGCGACCGGCTCAAGGACAAGGAACATCCTGAGCTGTTCTCTGGCCTGGTGTGGTCGGGTGAGCAGGCGCTGGAGTTGGGCTTGATCGATGGGCTGGGGAGTGCGAGCTCAGTGGCGCGGGATGTGATTGGTGAGAAAGAGCTGGTTGACTTCACGATTCAGGAGTCGACATTCGATCGCTTCTCGAAAAAGCTCGGAGCCAGCGTTGCCGAGCACTTGGCAATGTGGATGGGTTTTCAAGGGCCGACATTGCGCTGATTAACGCGCAGCATAAAAACCGGCTCACGTGGCCGGTTTTTTTATAGTTGAGCGCAGGTGGTTAGCTTCGTGCGATCTGGATTGGTGAGTGCTTCGCGGTCGAACGCAGGCTTCGCCAGTGGCTGTGGGGTAGGGCGCCAATTCAAGGGATTTGCACGCCCTCGGCTAGCAGCATATCGACCAGGCGGATCAGCGGCAGGCCGATCAGGCTGGTGGCGTCACTGCCTTCGGTGCTCTGAAACAGGCTCACGCCCAATCCTTCGGCTTTGAAGCTGCCTGCGCAGTCGTAGGGCCGTTCGGCGAGCAGGTAGCGCTCGATACGTGCTTGATCGAGTGTGCGCATGTGAACGGTGAGGGGTATGCAGTCGACCTGGCAGTGGCCAGTCTGGCTGTTGAGCAGTGCCAGGCCGGTCAGAAAGGTCACGCTGGCACCGCTGGCGGCCAATAGTTGTTCCCGGGCTTTTTCGAAGGTGTGTGGCTTGCCGATGATCTGGCCGTCCAGCACGGCGACCTGGTCGGAGCCGATGATCAGGTGGGCGGGATGGCTGCTGCTCAGAGCCTGGGCTTTCTCTTTGGCCAGGCGTTTGACCAGGTCGATGGCGGGCTCGCCCGGGCGGTGGCTTTCGTCGATATTCGGTGAGCTGCAGGTAAATGCCAGTTGCAAGCGGGCCAGCAATTCACGACGATAGGCCGAGCTTGAAGCAAGTAATAAAGGCAGCATGCGGTTCTCCTGATGATAGCCGTGGATTCTAGCGAGGCTTCCAAGTGGCGGACAGGGTTGAATTTCCTTTGACATGGCCGGGGGCATCCCTATAATGCTGCGCCTATGTTGAATGACCCGATTCCACCTCACGTTGACCCGCGCAAATTGGCTGATCGTGGCACCACCCTTCAAGGTGAACTGCTGCTGGCCGATTTGGAGAGACTCTGCGACCCGCTTTCCGATACTGTCGGTACGGTGCAGGCTAAATTCGTTTTTGAGCGAGATGAGCGTAAATCTGTGGTTATCCACAGTTTTATCGATGTCGAAGTCAAAATGGTTTGCCAGCGTTGTCTTGAGCTGGTCACCCTGCCGATCCACAGCGAATGCAGTTATGCTGTGGTGAAAGAGGGTGCGAATACCCAGTCGTTGCCGAAAGGTTATGACGTGCTGGAACTGGGCGAAGATCCTTTGGATCTGCAGTCACTGATCGAGGAGGAGCTTTTGCTCGCCTTGCCCATTGTGCCTGCTCATCATCCGGAAGAATGCCAGCAGCCGGCGGGTCTCGATGAGCCCGAACCGAGCGAGGACGAGGTAACGCGGTCCAACCCGTTCAGTGTATTGGCGCAGTTAAAGCGTGACCCAAACGTTTAGGAGTTAATCAATTATGGCTGTTCAGCAGAACAAAAAATCCCGCTCTGCCCGTGACATGCGTCGTTCCCACGATGCTCTCGAGGCTAGCACCCTGTCTGTAGAAAAAACCACTGGTGAAGTTCACCTGCGTCACCACGTATCGCCAGAAGGCGTATACCGTGGTCGTAAAGTGATCGACAAGGGCGCTGACGAGTAATCCTTGTCCGCTCAAGTCATCGCGATTGACGCAATGGGCGGGGACTTCGGTCCCCGCAGCATTGTTCAGGCCAGCCTTGCTTGTCTGTCTGCTACGCCCTCGCTGCACCTGACCCTTGTCGGTCAACTCCCCCTTTTAGAAGAACTGATTGCCAGCCAGTCGGCTGTGGATCGCGCGCGCTTGAATATCGTGTCGGCCACGCAAGTGATCGCCATGGATGAAAAGCCATCGCAAGCCCTGCGCGGCAAGCCGGACTCCTCGATGCGTGTGGCGCTTGAGTTGTTGCGAGATGGCAAGGTTCAGGCGTGCGTCAGTGCTGGCAATACGGGTGCGCTGATGGCGTTGTCGCGCTATGTGCTGAAAACCCTGCCGGGTATTGATCGTCCGGCGATGGTTGCAGCCATTCCGACCCAGCGCGGTTATTGCCAATTGCTCGATCTGGGGGCTAACGTCGATTGCAGTGCCGAGCATCTTCTGCAATTTGCGGTGATGGGGTCGGTTGCGGCTGAAACGCTGGGTATTGTCCGTCCGCGGGTGGCATTGCTGAATATCGGTACCGAAGACATCAAGGGTAATCAGCAGGTCAAGCTGGCGGCGAGTCTGCTTCAAAATGCCCGCGGCATGAACTACATCGGCTTCGTAGAGGGGGATGGGTTGTACCGTGGTGAGGCGGATGTCGTGGTCTGCGACGGTTTCGTCGGCAATATCCTGCTCAAGTCCAGCGAAGGCCTGGCGACCATGATTGCGGCGCGAATTGAAGCGTTGTTCAGGCAGAGCGTGGTATCGCGAATGGTCGGTGCGTTGGCGCTACCGTTGATGCGACGCTTGCAGGCTGATCTGGCGCCTGCGCGGCACAATGGTGCGAGCTTTCTCGGTTTGCAGGGCATAGTTGTGAAAAGCCATGGCTCGGCGGGGGTGCAGGGGTTCCAAAGTGCGATTCAGCGGGCCGTGATCGAGATCCAGGAAAACCTGCCGGAGCGCTTGCACGGTCGTCTCGAGGATCTGTTGCTTTAGGCGTTTTCGCTCGAGAATGCTTAAATGTGACCGCTTAGTTCAATCAGTCATCCAACTGTCAGTTTTTTGTGTCCTTTATATGGGACGTCAATTCTCCGACGACAAGATCATTAGGGGCTTGTTACATGTCTGCATCCCTCGCATTCGTCTTTCCAGGACAGGGTTCGCAGTCCCTCGGCATGCTGGCCGAGTTGGGCGCGCAATACCCGTTGGTCCTTGAAACATTCAAAGAAGCTTCCGATGCTCTGGGCTATGACCTGTGGGCACTGACCCAGCAAGGGCCGGAAGAACAGCTCAATCAAACCGATAAAACCCAGCCGGCCATTCTCACTGCGTCCGTCGCGTTGTGGCGCCTGTGGCTGGCTGAAGGTGGTGCGCGCCCGGCCTATGTCGCAGGTCATAGCCTGGGCGAATACAGCGCGCTGGTCGCGGCTGGCAGCCTGAGCCTGGGCGATGCTGTGAAACTGGTGGAGCGTCGCGGTCAGTTGATGCAAGAGGCCGTACCGGCCGGGCAGGGCGGCATGGCCGCGATTCTCGGTCTGGACGATGCCGATGTGCTGGCGGCCTGTGCGCAAGCGGCGCAGGGTGAAGTGGTCAGCGCGGTCAACTTCAACTCGCCGGGTCAGGTTGTGATCGCGGGTGCCAGGGCGGCTGTCGAGCGCGCCATCGAGGGTTGCAAGGCGCGTGGTGCCAAGCGAGCGATGCCGTTGCCGGTCAGCGTGCCATCCCACTGCGAATTGATGCGTCCGGCTGCCGAGCGTTTCGCTGAGTCGATCGCTGCGATCAACTGGCAGGCTCCGCAAATCCCGTTGGTGCAGAACGTCAGCGCCAGTGTTGCGGCGGATCTTGAGACACTCAAGCGTGATCTGCTTGAGCAGCTCTACAAGCCGGTACGTTGGGTCGAGTCTGTCCAGTGCCTGGCTGCCAATGGCGCCACCCAGCTGGTCGAATGCGGTCCTGGCAAAGTGTTGGCCGGCCTGAACAAGCGCTGCGCCGAAGGCGTATCGACCTCTAACCTGAATACCCCAGATGCTTTCGCTGCCGCTCGTGCAGCGCTGGCTTGAATTAGGAGAAGCCTGCATGAGTCTGCAAGGTAAAGTTGCACTGGTTACCGGTGCCAGCCGCGGTATTGGTCAAGCTATTGCTCTTGAGTTGGGTCGTCTGGGTGCCGTAGTCATCGGCACTGCAACTTCCGCTTCGGGCGCCGAGCGTATCGCTGCGACCCTGAAAGAAAACGGTATTCAAGGCACAGGCCTGGAACTCAATGTCACCAGCGACGAGTCCGTGGCTGCAGTACTGGCGAGCATTCAGGAGCAGTTCGGTGCGCCGGCGATTCTGGTCAATAACGCCGGTATTACCCGCGATAATCTGATGATGCGCATGAAAGATGACGAATGGCATGATGTCGTCGATACCAACCTGAACAGTCTGTTCCGCCTGTCCAAGGGTGTTCTGCGCGGCATGACCAAGGCGCGTTGGGGGCGAATTATCAGTATCGGCTCGGTTGTGGGTGCCATGGGCAACGCAGGCCAAGTAAACTACGCAGCGGCCAAGGCAGGACTGGAAGGCTTCAGTCGTGCTCTGGCGCGTGAAGTCGGCTCGCGGTCGATTACGGTAAACTCGGTGGCTCCCGGGTTCATCGATACCGATATGACCCGCGAATTGCCTGAAGCACAGCGTGAAGCTTTGCTGACGCAAATTCCGCTGGGCCGTCTGGGGCAAGCTCAAGAGATTGCGCAAGTGGTCGCTTTTCTGGCTTCGGACGGTGCGGCTTACGTTACTGGGGCTACAATCCCGGTGAACGGCGGGATGTACATGAGTTAAATGTGACGGTTTGCTTCAAAAAAATGTCATACGAGCTGTCTAAAATCCGTTATAAAGCTGCAATCTATTTATAGGCAGATGGCTGGCTGGGTTTGAGGAGTGAAGCTTTCAGTTGAAAAGCTGAAAAGCCTTTCTATACACTTACCCACTGGCCAGCTGCCTGAATTTGTCCATTAGGAGTGAAAACAAGGTATGAGCACCATCGAAGAGCGCGTCAAGAAAATCGTTGCTGAGCAACTGGGCGTTAAAGAAGAAGAAGTTGTGAACACTGCTTCCTTCGTAGAAGACCTGGGTGCCGACTCCCTTGACACCGTTGAGCTGGTGATGGCTCTGGAAGAGGAATTCGAGACCGAAATTCCTGACGAAGAAGCCGAGAAGATCACTACCGTTCAAGCTGCTATCGACTACGTTACTAGCCATCAGGCTTAATAGTTTGTAGTCGTCGCTTGCTGTCATGGAAAAACCGCACTGCCATCATGGCGTGCGGTTTTTTCTTTAGACCTGATACAAAGTGTCGTCATTAGAAGAAGGAGAGTGCTGTGTCGCGTAGACGCGTCGTAGTCACCGGTATGGGTATGTTGTCGCCACTGGGCACGGATGTACCGAGCAGCTGGCAGGGCATTCTGGCTGGCCGTAGTGGCATTGGTCTGATCGAACACACCGACCTTTCTGCCTATTCCACCCGTTTTGGCGGCTCGGTAAAGGGCTTCAATGTCGAGGAATACCTGTCGGTAAAAGAAGCTCGCAAACTTGACCTGTTCATTCAGTACGGTCTGGCTGCCGGGTTTCAGGCGGTACGTAACTCCGGTCTGGAAGTGACCGACGCCAACCGTGAGCGTATCGGTGTGGCCATCGGTTCGGGTATTGGCGGTCTGACCAATATCGAAGAAACCAGCCGCACGTTGCATGAGCAAGGCCCGCGACGGATTTCTCCGTTCTTCGTGCCTGGCTCGATCATCAATATGATTTCCGGTTTCCTGTCTATCCATCTGGGTACCCAGGGGCCTAATTACGCCATTTCGACAGCCTGTACCACCGGTACGCACTGCATCGGCATGGCGGCGCGCAACATTGCTTACGGCGAAGCCGATGTGATGATTGCCGGCGGTGCCGAGATGGCCGCCTGCGGTCTCGGTATGGGCGGCTTCGGTGCTGCCCGTGCGTTGTCGACTCGCAACGACGAGCCGACCCGCGCCAGCCGTCCATGGGACAAGGGCCGTGACGGCTTCGTGCTTTCCGACGGTGCCGGTGCCCTGGTGCTCGAGGAGCTGGAACACGCCAAGGCTCGTGGTGCGACCATTTATGCCGAGTTGATCGGCTTTGGCATGAGCGGCGACGCTTATCACATGACGTCGCCGCCAGCCGATGGCGCGGGCGCGGCGCGCTGCATTACAAACGCTATGCGTGATGCCAGGCTGAACATTGATCAAGTGCAGTACATCAATGCCCATGGCACATCGACTTCAGCCGGTGACCTGGCGGAAGTCCAGGCGATCAAGACTGTCTTCGGTGAGCACGCCTACAAGCTGGCCGTCAGTTCGACCAAGTCCATGACCGGGCACCTGCTGGGTGCTGCTGGTGCTGTCGAGGCGATCTTCAGTGTGCTGGCGATCAACGGGCAGGTCGCGCCGCCGACCATCAACCTGGATGAGCCGGATGAAGGCTGCGACCTTGATTTCGTGCCGCATACCGCACGTGACATGGATATCGATGTCGTGCTGTCCAACTCGTTCGGGTTTGGCGGTACCAACGGTTCCCTGGTGTTCCGCCGGTTCGCCGGTTGATGCAGGGCTGGGTCGACGGTCAGCCGGCTGACGCTCTGTCGCTCAAAGATCGTGGCCTGGCCTACGGTGATGGTCTGTTCGAGACGATCGCCGTCAAGGCCGGCCAGCCATTGCTGCTGGATCGGCATATGCAGCGTCTGGCCGAGGGCTGTTCGCGTCTGGCCATCGCTGCGGATCACTCATTGATCCGCAGCGAGCTGTTGGCTTATGCCGCAGCCTTGGGCGAGGGTGTGCTCAAGTTGATCCTCACCCGTGGCGACAGTCTGCGCGGCTACGCTGCCGATCCGGCTGCTCAAGCTCGACGGATTCTGCAAGGCAATCCGCCTGCGGCATACCCGCCTGCCTATGGTCAGCAGGGTATTCGCCTTTTTCCCTGCGCTACGCGACTTGGCGAGCAGCCCTTGCTCGCCGGGCTCAAGCACCTGAATCGTCTGGAGCAGGTCATCGCCCGCTCCGAGTGGCATGATGCCGAGCATGCCGAAGGTTTGATGCTGGACGTTTCCGGACGCGTGATCGAAGGGGTGTTCAGCAACCTGTTTCTGGTGCGCGATAACAGACTGCTGACGGCTGACTTGAGTCGCTGCGGCGTCGCTGGCGTGATGCGAGCTGAATTATTGTTTCAAGCCAGGTCGCTGGGTATTCCCACAGAGATTACCGAGATCAGTCTCGACCAGCTGCAACAGGCCGACGAAGTCTTCGTCTGCAATAGCGTGTACGGCGTTTGGCCGGTACGCGCTTATGCAGCGTTGAGCTGGCCGGTTGGGCCGCTCACCCGTAAACTGCAAGGCATTGCCCGCGCGCTACTGGATGCTTGATTTGTGAGACGTAAATTCTTGCTGCTGCTGGAAGCCGGACTGGTTCTGGCGGGACTGGTGCTGGGTGCTTCGGCCTGGAAGCTGAACTCGGCGCTGGAGCAGCCGCTCAACCTGGCACACGAACAATTGCTTGATGTACCGCCCGGTTCGACACCGAGCGGAACCTTCAATCGCCTGCAGGCCGACGGCGTCCTGCAGGACTCCTTTTGGCTGCGGCTGTACTGGCGGCTGAATCTCGACGGACAACCGCTGCATGGTGGCGAGTACCGCATGACGCCGGGCATGAGCGCCCAGGGTCTGATCGGCCTGTGGCAGCGTGGCGAAGTGGTGCAGTACAGCCTGACCCTGGTCGAAGGCTGGAATTTTCGTCAGGTACGCGCAGCCTTGGCCAAGCAGGAAAAACTTGAACAGACCTTCACCGGCTTGAGCGATAGCGAAGTGATGAACAAGCTCGGTCATGCAGGCGTGTTTCCCGAAGGACGGTTCTTTCCGGATACCTACCGTTTTGTCCGTGGCATGACCGATGCGGAACTGATGGAAAAAGCCTACGAGCGTCTGGATGATGTTCTCGCCAAAGAATGGAGCAAGCGCGCGGCTGACGCACCGTACACTGAGCCCTATCAAGCGCTGATCATGGCTTCGCTGGTGGAGAAGGAAACCGGTGTACCGCAGGAGCGTGGGCAGATTGCCGGTGTCTTCGTGCGGCGCATGCAGATTGGCATGTTGCTGCAAACCGATCCTACGGTGATCTACGGTTTGGGCGAGCGCTACAACGGTAAATTGACCCGTGCGCATTTGCGTGAGGCGACGCCTTACAACACTTACATGATCCCGGGGTTGCCACCGACCCCGATTGCGATGGTTGGGCGCGAAGCGATCCATGCAGCGTTGAATCCGGTGCCGGGTAACAGTTTGTATTTTGTGGCTCGTGGTGATGGCAGTCATGTGTTCTCCGACGACCTGGATGCGCACAATAATGCAGTGCGCGAGTTCCAGCTCAAGCGGCGCGCTGATTATCGATCCAGTCCTGCGCCGATAACGAATCAGGAGGTGCCAGAGGCTTCGAGCCCGGCGCCTGTGGTGCCTGCTGATAGCAGCACTCCGCAGGCTGCTCCCGTGTTGACTCCCGAACAACCGACCCCGGTCCCCGCACCCGGCGTGACCGAGCCGCAAAGCCCGCAATGACTCTGATTAAGGACTGCCTGTGACTGGCCTGTTTATTACCCTGGAAGGCCCGGAAGGCGCCGGCAAAAGCACTAATCGCGAGTACCTGGCTGAGCGTCTGCGCGCCGAAGGTATCGAGGTGTTGCTGACCCGCGAACCGGGCGGTACACCATTGGCCGAGCGGATTCGTGAAGTATTGCTCACACCCGGCGATGAAGTGATGAACGCCGACACCGAGCTGCTGCTGGTTTTCGCCGCGCGTGCCCAGCATCTGGCCGAGGTGATTCGCCCGGCGCTGGCCAGGGGTGTGGTGGTGTTGTGTGATCGCTTTACCGACTCTACTTACGCCTACCAGGGCGGTGGCCGCGGTTTGTCTGTGGAGCGCATCGCAACCCTGGAAACTTTCGTTCAGGGTGATCTGCGTCCGGACCTGACGCTGGTGTTCGATTTGCCGGTCGAGGTCGGTCTGGCTCGCGCCAGTGCTCGGGGGCGGCTGGACCGTTTCGAGCTTGAAGGTCGGGTGTTCTTCGACGCGGTCCGCAGTGCTTATCTGAAACGTGCCGAGGCTGATCCGGCGCGTTATCACCTGGTGGATGCCGCCCAGCCGCTGGCGCAGGTTCAGCGGTCACTGGACGCCCTGTTGCCGCAATTGCTGGGGCTTTACCGTGGCTGAGGCCTTCGCGTGGCAGGACAGCCTCTGGCAGCAACTGGCGGGCCGTGCACAGCATGCCCATGCCTACTTGCTGCACGGCCCGGCGGGTATCGGCAAGCGAGCGCTGGCTGAACGCTTGATGGCTCGTTTGCTCTGTCAGAAGCCGCAAGGGCTGGACGCTTGCGGGGAATGCAAATCCTGCATGCTGCTCAAGGCTGGCAGCCATCCGGATAACTACGTGCTGGAGCCAGAAGAGGCGGACAAGGCGATCAAGGTCGACCAGGTTCGTGAACTGGTCAGCTTCGTGGTGCAGACCGCGCAGTTGGGCGGGCGCAAAGTGGTACTGATCGAGCCGGTCGAGTCGATGAACAACAACGCCGCCAACGCCTTGCTGAAAAGCCTCGAAGAGCCTTCCGGCGATACCGTGTTGTTGTTGGTCAGTCACCAGCCAAGCCGTTTGTTGCCGACCGTCAAGAGTCGCTGCGTGCAGCAGGCCTGTCCGTTGCCGAGCCAGGCGATGAGTCTGGAGTGGCTGGCCAAGGCTTTGCCTGACAGCACTGAAGAGGAACGCATTGAGCTGCTGACACTGGCCGCTGGTTCGCCATTGGCCGCCGTCACCTTGCAGGCGCAGGGTGTACGTGAGCAGCGCGCTCTGGTGGTAGAGGGCGTGAAAAAACTGCTCAAGCAACAGCAATCGCCAACTCAGTTGGCTGAGGGCTGGAACGCCATTTCGCTACTGTTGCTGTTCGACTGGTTTTGCGACTGGTCTAGCCTGATCCTGCGTTACCAGCTCACTCAGGACGAGGAGGGACTGGGTTTGCCCGATATGCGCAAAGTCGTGCAATATCTGGCGCAAAAGTCTTCTCAGGAAAAGGTCCTGAATATTCAGGACTGGATTCTGGCCCAGCGCCAGAAGGTGCTGAGCAAGGCCAACCTCAATCGCGTATTGCTGCTTGAGGCGTTACTGGTGCAGTGGGCAGATTTGCCTGCCCGGAATTGATCGCACGGGCCTGGAGTCAAGTAGTCGGCGGCGGGTGTCGGCATGCAGTTCAGTGATAGTGACAACACCGCTCGAAACAGAATCGAAACCCGTCCGGCCGGAGCCCTGAAGTCCGACCGTCCCACTCATACGATGTAGTTGCAGCCTTATGCTCGTAGATTCCCATTGCCACCTTGATCGCCTCGACCTTGCCGAACATGCCGGCTCTCTTGACGCGGCCCTCGAAGCGGCTCGTCAATGCGGCGTCGGTCACTTTCTCTGTATTGGCGTGAGCGTCGAAAACGCAGCTGACGTCAAAGCGCTCGCCGAGCGCTATGCCGATGTCGACTGCTCGGTCGGCGTCCATCCGCTCGACGTGCAGCCGGGTGCGGCACCTGCATTGGATTGGCTGTTACGCGAGCTCAACCACCCGCGGGTTGTGGCCATTGGTGAAACCGGTCTGGATTATCACTACGAGCCGGAAGCGGCCGAGTTGCAGCAAGCGTCCTTTCGCTTGCATCTGCAAGCCGCTCAGCAGACCGGCAAGCCTGTGATCGTCCACACCCGTGGCGCAAGAGCCGACACCCTGGAGCTATTGCGTGAGGCGGCGCTGCCCCAGGCTGGCGTGCTGCACTGCTTTACCGAAGATTGGGAAATGGCCAAGGCGGCACTGGATCTGGGGTTCTATATTTCCCTGTCCGGCATCGTCACTTTCCGCAATGCCGATGCGTTGCGTGATGTCGCCAGGCAGGTGCCGGCCGACCGTTTGCTGGTGGAAACCGACTCACCGTATCTGGCGCCGATTCCGCATCGGGGCAAGCCGAATCTGCCGCAATACGTACGAGATGTTGCGCAGTATCTGGCGATGTTGCGTGGTGAGCCGTACGAGCGTTTTGCCGAGCAGACCACCGAGAACTTCAAGCGGTTATTTCCGTTGGCGCATGTCATCGGTCCTGCGTGAGCCCCCCTGTAGGAGCGAGCTTGCTCGCGATGGACTCAAGAGCGACGCGTTTATTCAGAAAACACGCGTTATTGTTAACGTCCATCGCGAGCAATCGAGCGTCGACCGGCTGCTCCTACACAAATCGCAGGCAAAAAAAACCCGGGTTCTGGGGGGGGAATCCGGGTTAAGACCATTAGGAGTAAAACAAAGGTACGCAGTCCGTTGGTACCTTCATCGGCGTGCCACTTGGGGGAGATGTCGCGCCGACAGTTGAAGTATTGATCACTATTGCGTTGAGTCCAGTCTGACCCCTCTATTTTTTAAACAGATTTGGAATACGCGCGCTTCAGTTGAGTTCTCATTACTTGGCAATTGTTGCCAAAATCGCCAAAGTTTCGTCGATCACGCGTTTTTCTGTGTAGAAATGTGGGGAAAAGCGAATGCCAGGGCCGCGAGGGATGCACACAACCTGTTGCTGCTTGAGTTGCTCGTAGACCCGCTGATTATCGATGCCATCGATACTGAACGAGAAAATCCCTCCACGCCGGACGGGATTCGGCGGGCTATGCAGTTGCACGCCAGCCATTGTGCTCAAGCCGTCCTGTAGCCATTGCATGCGTTCGGCAATGAGCGCAGCGACCTCTTCCATGCCGACTTCTTCGAGCAGCGATAAACTGGCTTCCAGCGCCATGGCACCGAGCATGTTCGGGCTGCCACACTCGAAGCGACGCGCGCTTTTCGCGGGCTCCCAGTCGCTACGGTTGTAGTCGCCCATGTGTTCGAGCATGTGCCAGCCGAACTCATGGAGTTCAAGCTGCTCGCGCAGCTCGCTGCGGCAATAGAACACGCCCAGGCCTTCAGGCCCCAGGAGCCATTTATGACCGTCTGCCATGGCGAAGTCGCATTGGTAAGCCTGGACATCAAAGGGCAGGGCGCCCAGTTGCTGGATGGCATCGATGCAGAACAGCACGTTCTGTTGCTTGCAGCCGGTGCCAAGGCGCTGCAGGTCCAGGCGCAGGCCACTGGCGAACTGCACGGCACTCACTGACATCAGGCGGGTGCGCGGGCCGCAGGCGGCCAGCAGGGCACCTTCGGGGTCAGCGCCCTTGAGGCTGACCTGCAGCACTTCCACACCTTGCGGTGCCAGGGCTTCCCAGACGATACGGTTGGAAGGGAATTCTTCGTCACTAATGACAATCTGATCGCCACTTTGCCATTGCAGGCCGAAGGCGACAAAAGACAGTGCTTCTGAAGTATTTTTGACCAGCGCTACGTCATCCGTTGACGGTGCGTTAAGCAGGCGCATCAAGCGTTCGCGCAAGCGTTGTTCGAGGGTCATCCAGTCCGAATAGTCCCGTGCGCCCAGTAAAACGTTCTCCTGAGCGAAACGCGCGACTGCCACGGCAGCTCGATTTGGCCAGGGGGCGACGGCAGCATGATTCAAATAACGCAGGCCCGGAGCCTGTACAAATTCATCAAGAAACGTAGACATGGTCGGATGATCCGTGCAATTTGGCGCAAGTTAGGCATAATACGCGGCTTCGATTTTGACCCCTACAGACCTTTTCTTATGCAGAAAGAACCTCGTAAGGTCCGTGAGTTTCGTCGCCGCGAGCAAGAAATTCTCGATACCGCGCTAAAGCTGTTCCTCGAACAAGGTGAAGACAGCGTCACCGTCGAGATGATCGCTGATGCCGTGGGTATCGGCAAAGGGACCATCTACAAGCACTTCAAGTCCAAGGCAGAGATCTATCTGCGCCTGATGCTCGACTACGAGCGTGACCTGAACGAGCTGCTGCACTCTGCCGATGTCGACAAGGATAAGGAAGCCCTGTCCCGGGCCTACTTCGAATTCCGCATGCGCGATCCGCAGCGTTACCGGCTGTTCGACCGCCTGGAAGAAAAGGTGGTCAAGGGCAATCAGGTGCCGGAGATGGTCGAGGAGCTGCACAAGATTCGCGCGTCCAACTTCGAACGACTGACCTTGTTGATCAAGGGCCGGATCAGTGAAGGCAAGCTCGAAGACGTACCGCCTTACTTCCACTATTGCGCATCCTGGGCGCTGGTGCACGGCGCTGTGGCGCTGTATCACTCGCCGTTCTGGAGCAATGTGCTGGAAGATCAGGAAGGTTTCTTCCAGTTCCTGATGGATATCGGCGTGCGTATGGGCAACAAGCGCAAGCGCGATACCGACACTCCCGGCAGCTGAGCCATTCAGTTGCTTTATTGCACCATGTTTCGCTACAGGGTGCAGTACCTCAGGAATATACTCAGGCTAGGGACTTGCTAAAACTTGATTTGTGAGTCAAGTTTTAGCAAGTCCGAATCTTCTACCGCCGGAGTGATCCATGATCGTTGACCGTCAAGGCAGGCATTTTCGCAATTTGCGGATCAGCCTGACTTCAGCCTGCAACTATGCGTGTACCTACTGCGTGCCGAACGGCAAGCGACTGGTCGCAGCGCAGGATGAATTGTCGGCCGAAGCCATGGCCCGTGGCGTTGCTTATCTGATTGAAGCGGCCGGCATCGAGCGCCTGCGTATTACCGGCGGCGAACCCTTGGTCAGCCCCAAGCTGGAAACCTTCATGGGCGCGGTGGGGCAGATGGGGCTGGCGGATATCAGCCTGACTACCAACGGCCAGCTCTTGGCGCGCAAACTGCAGTCGCTGGTGGATGCCGGAATTCGCCGAATCAACGTTTCCCTGGATACCCTTGACCCTGGTGCCTTTCGCAGCATTGCACGCGGCGGCGATCTGGCGACCGTGCTTAACGGTATGGATCAGGCGAAAGCCGCAGGCATCAAGATCAAGGTCAACATGGTACCGTTGCGCGGGCAGAACCTGGATCAGGTGATGCCGCTGCTCGATTATTGCCTTGAACGCGGTTATGAACTGCGTTTTATCGAACTGATGCGTATGGGTCATTTGGCCAGTGATTCGAATGCCTTTTTGCAGCAATTCGTCAGCCTGCAACAGCTGTTGAGCCTGATCGGCGAGCGCTACGAATACCTCCAGGCTGATGCGCCAGTGGATGCCACGGCGGTGCGCTATGAAATTCCGGGCCAGGGTTTCTTTGGCGTGATTGCCAATGAAAGTGTGCCGTTCTGTCGGACCTGTTCACGTCTGCGCTTGTCGTCCACCGGCTGGCTGCATGGCTGCCTCTCGTCGAGCAATCGCCATTATGTCGGCGACCTGCTGGACAAGCCTCGCCACGAGGCTTTGCCAGCCTTGCAACGCCTATTGGTGAAAGCCTTGGGCGACAAGCAGGAAGTGGCCTTTTCCGGTGGCGCGACCATCATGAAAATCATCGGCGGATAAAAGAGTTCGCCGAAATTTGGGTTTGCTGTGGAATCTTCGGTGTTTGCCATGGCCTCATCGCGAGCAAGCCCGCGATGACGGAGTGGCAAGCGATGAAGAAATTTCTGACACTCTCAAATCCCTCCACCATTCCCAAACCCCTTTGAGCTGGCGCGGAAGCTGCATCCTGCCAGGATTCGCCGGTTTTCCGTCACCGGCATCTGGAGGGTAGGATGCGTAGCCTGGTTTTGCTGCTGGCCTTTTTGGCGCTTGGTGGCTGCATGAATGTCAGCGATCTGGGTGAGGGCGCTCGCTATCACATGAGCGATGCGGGCTTGCTCGATCACAGTGATACCCATCGCTCGAACTCGTTCCGCATACAGCCAGACTCCTTTATTTATATCGCCCAAGGCGCCTTTGCACCGCCCGGCAGTCCCTATCCGCGGCCAAATGTGGTCGCCGAAGAAGCCTTCAACGGGTTTGTCGAATACTTCCCCATGGTCCGTCGCGCCCAATCCCCTGAGGGGCTGGAGGAAGCGATGACCGAAGCCCGCGCGGCCGGTGCGCATTATCTGCTCTACACCCGTTTCGCCAAGGCTGACGACCGGATCGGCAACTCGGATGAATGGATCGATCAGCAAGCCGTGGATCGAATGGGGATCGACAGTGGCGTGATTCAGCTCATGTTGATCGAGACCAACACCCGGTATTTGATCGATACTGCACGTATTCACAGTCGTGGTGGTTTACTGACGTTCCACGACAACAAGCCAGAAGATTTGCTGGGTCCGCCGCTCGAGCAATACGCTCGTAGCCTGTTGGGCTTGAGCGACTAAGCAATACACGAGGAAAACAACATGAGTGGTCCGCAAAAAGCTAATGATCTGTTGGGACAAATTCCCAAATCCAAAGGCTTGCCACCGGTCCACTTGTGGAACCCCGACTTTTGCGGCGATATCGACATGCGGATCGCCCGCGACGGAACCTGGTATTACCTTGGCACGCCCATCGGGCGTAAACCGATGGTTAAACTGTTTTCCACCATCATGCGTCGCGATGGTGACGATTACTTCCTGATTACCCCGGTGGAAAAGGTTGGCATCAAGGTCGACGATGCGCCTTTTGTCGCCGTCAGCCTTGAGGTTGAAGGCGAGGGCGAAGCTCAGCTGCTGCGTTTCACCACGAATGTCGAAGAGCAGGCCGAAGCCGGTCCTGAGCATGCGTTGCGAGTGGTGATCGATCCCGACACTCAAGAGCCTGCACCCTATGTGCATGTGCGGAGCAATTTCGAAGCCTTGATCCATCGCAATGTGTTTTACCAACTGGTGGAACTGGCGGTGACACGGGAAATCGACGGGCAGCGCTGGTTGGGGGTCTGGAGTGGCGGTGAGTTCTTTACTATCGGACTTGAGCCTTGAATCGACTGTAAGGTCGTCTCGCGGGGTAGGAGCCGAGCTTGCTCGCGATGAACGTTAACGATAACGCGTGTTTTCTGAATCAACGCACCGCCCTTGAGTCCATCGCGAGCAAGCTCGGCTGCTACAGGATTGCACGGCCGTGGATATCCCTCTGAAATAATCCGCTGCCACTGCCGACTCGTTTCGTTTATTGATTTGTACATGATTAGACATGTTCGATTTGACAAGAAAAAACGAGTGGTTGACGAGCTGATTCGGCGTATCGAAAGCGGCCTCATGGAGGACGGCTTACTGCTGCCGGGGGAGCATCAGTTGGCTGAAGAGTTTGGCGTGAGCCGGGGGGACGTTGCGTGAAGCATTGGCCGAGTTGGAGTCGTTGTAGGCACGGCAAGCTGTGACCACGTATTAGAGAGTGAATCCGTTCGCCACCGTGCTCCCCGCGCGCCCCTCAATCCTGCGAGGAATTGTCATGGCGCGCAGAACCAGCAGAAACGATTTGAAGTGATTCACCCCCATTGTGCGGGTATTGATATCGGTAGTCGGGAGGGTCGTGGCCGTGGACAGCAACGGTGCCGGTGATGCTCATGCCGGGGTGTTTGTCGCTGCGCTGGCCGTCGGTTTGCCACCGGCTCAAGCGGCCCGTCGCGCCAATGCCGCTGCAGCGCTGGCGTCACGCGTTGGGGGCCAGCCACCTCGCCGGGCACTGCCGAGGTCGATGCGTTTATCGCCAGATCGTAGGGGCAGGATCGTCCGAGCGCGGCCCGAACCTCCGGCAGCTCCTTCTGACCCTGGTGCACAGGGTCAGTCTGGAAAGGTTTCGCAGCCTTCGATTTACTTGCGGGCGCTGCCGTCACGGTCAGAGCCCGAGCCACCGGTGGTGGTTTTAGAGCTGGTACCCAATCTGGCGTTGTCCGGGACGCTGGAGTTCATGATGTCCGGGCTACGGGTATCGTTGCGATCAATTCGTGGGTCGGTCGCGGTGGCGGGGGATGTCGCCCGGTAGACTGGGTTGGTCGGGGCGGTTGAACCGGCGAAGGCTGCTGAAGACAGCAACCCGGCAAGGACAAGGGCAGGCAGTTTTGACATGTTCATGGCGTCGCCTCCACTTCTAGAGTCGTTACCCGTACCAGTCTGCTCCCGATTTCGATGGGTTGCTGAATTTAGACGAGTGGTCTAGGCGTTCTGCAGTGCCTTTTCGACGTTCATCCAGCGCCAGATCAGCCGCCCCACGGTAATCAGCCAACTCATCACCGCAACTGCCAATATCATGAGCAACAGGGCGGACATGCCTTGTTCGACGATGATCTTGCCGGCCAACAGTGGAAAGCCGAACACACCTATGAAGTAGGCAAGGCTGAACAGCAACAGGGATTGCGAGGTCGTACCGGCGGGGGCTTCATTGGCGGCGAGGCCGTTGATCACCGAATAGGTTAGCCCGTAACCGACACCGAGAATGACCGCCGCCAGTACATAGCTGAAGCCGTCGTCGACCAGGAACCGGAACATCACGATCGACACCACTGTCAGCCCGCAGAGCAGGCAGGACGCCTCATAGGCGTCGCGTTTGACCACGATGCTGGCGATCAGCAGGCGGCTGCTGATCGCCGCACTCATGAAGCCTAAAAAGAACAGTGAATAATCCAGTGAACGGGAGGCGGCATAGCTGGTCTGGAAGCTCGACAGGCCACCAAACACGCATCCGCCCAGGCCGACCATGATGATCGAAAATACCGCTTTGGAAGAAAGCACTTGGGCTGCCGCCGACCAGGAAATCTTCGACACGGCAGCGGTTCCCAGCAGATTGGGGCGGTGCTTAAGCGCTACTCCCAATCGCCAGAACATCACCACCCCCATCAGGCTTGCCAGCGCGGCGATGTAAAAAGCGGTGGTGACGGGATAGCCCAGCACGCTGGCCGCACGGCCCAACAACGGACCGGAACCAATGCCGGTCATCATGCTGCCTGACAGCAGCGCGAAGTACCTGGCGCGCTGAGTGGGCTCGACCAGCATCGCCACGATGATTGGCCCCAGGGTGTAAAACACGCCCCAGCCGAGGCCAAGCATCAGCCCAAAAAACAATAAGGCATTCCCGAACCCAGGCGTCAGCGCGAAACCCAGGCTGGCCACTACCAGCAAGCAGCCGAACAGCGCAATTGAGCGTGCAGCGCCCAACAGGTCTGACAAATGCCCGGAGAGGATCACCGCCACAAAGGTGCTGAGCATCGCGATCGAGATCACGCTGCCAGCGTCATGCTCGTTGCCGCCGCGTGAACTGATCAGCAGTGACAGTAGGAAGGTCGAACCATAGGACAGTGAAAGCAGATAACTGGCAACGCAAAACAGGCCGAATAGCTTCCCTGAAACGATGGTGTCCTGATGAGTACCGGTCTGCATGAAGGCGTCTCTTGCCAGCTGGAATCATGAATCGCATTTCTAACATGCGAGGCGCAGACGTTAGTTGTGTTCTTGCAGACTTCAGGGTTAGTCAATAACGGAGTAAAGGACTGATTGATGCTGTCAGCACAAACCGATCTCCTCCATAAACTCCTCCATGAATCGCTTCAATCGTTCATGACGAATCTGCGCCAGCCGGCTGCCAGTCCGGGTCTGGAAGCCCGCAGCCAGGTGCAGCAGCTTGGTCTGGAAGTGATCGAGCGTGAAGCGCTTGTCGTCGTAATCGCGGGACTCTGCTTTGGGGTCCAACGGGTGGTAAAACGCGCTGCCCATTCGCCCGGAGACATAAAACGTCCGCGCCACGCCGAGCATTCCAAGGGAATCGAGACGGTCGGCGTCCTGCAGGATTCTTGCTTCCAGCGTCGTTGGCGTAATGCCCGCCGAGAAACTGTGGGTCTCGATGGCGTGGGCGACCGCGGCGACTTTATCTTCCGGCCAACTCAAGTCAGCCAACACCTGCGAGGCTTTCTGTGCCGCCAGACGCGAGGCCTGTGATCTCAACGGCGAATCCTTCTCCACTGCGACACAATCATGCAAAAGCACCGCAGCCAGCAGCACCTCGAGGTCGCCACTTTCCTCTTTGTGGATAACGCGAGCGTTGTTCCAGACCCGATGCAGGTGCGACAAATCGTGGGCGCCATCCTCGGACGGCTCAAGCGCGTGGGGCAGGAGTGTTGCGGCAAGGCTTTGCAGTGGAGCGAAAGCAGCGATCATTCGAAAATCTCGTTAGGAGTAAGACGATTAAACGTCGGGCGCAGGACCTGTGGCGAGGGAGTGGCTTGCTCCCTCGCCACAGTTGATCCGATGACCATAAACCAGGTTTTCATTTGAAATGTGACGAGCGCTCAGCGCCGACTTAGTATGGCTTTTTCACATCCGTACAAGGAAAGTCCATGACCATCGAAATCCGCCCAGCCGTGCCGAGCGATGCCCCGCAAATCCTCGCGTTCATCACCGAACTGGCGGATTACGAGCGCGCCAGGCACGAAGTCATCGCCAGCGTCGCCGACATCGAACGCAGCCTGTTCAACGAAGGCGCCACCGCCCATGGCCTGATCTGTCTGCGGGACGGGCTGCCGATTGGCTTCGCGGTGTTCTTCTTCAGCTACTCGACCTGGCTGGGGAGCAATTGCCTCTACCTCGAAGACCTTTACATCAACCCTGAACAGCGTGGCGGCGGAGCGGGAAAAAAACTCCTGCGTCACCTCGCACAAATCGCCTGCGCCAACGACTGCGGACGGTTCGAATGGAGCGTACTGGACTGGAACGAGCCGGCGATTCAATTTTACAAATCGATCGGTGCCCAGCCGCAGGATGAGTGGGTGCGTTATCGCATGGAAGGGGAAGCGTTGAGAGAGTTTGCCCAGGGGTGAATGGGCGCAATCCTCAAACCCTGTAATATTCCCTATATGTGGGATGCAAATTTATATATTGAGATATTAGTCTTCTCAGGTTTATAGTCGCCTGCATCAGCTCTACGCACTCACTGCTCAATAACAAATTTCAGGTGAAGCGATGCAGGCGCAATTGATCGCGCTCGATTGGGGGACAACCTCACTTCGGGCTTACAAACTCGCTGCCGGCGGCCAGGTGCTCGAACAGCGTTCGCTGTCGTCGGGGATCATGCAGTTGCCCGGTGCGCCGCGGATGATTGCTGGCCAGATGTGCGCCGATGGTTTCGAACTGGCCTTCGATGACGCCTGCGGTGACTGGCTCGATGCACAGCCCGGTCTTCCAGTGATCGCCTGTGGCATGGTCGGCAGCGCTCAGGGTTGGCGTGAAGCCGCTTACCGCGATACCCCGGCGAATGTCGCCAATCTCGGCACCTCCTTGAAAACCCTGCACAGCTTGCGCGGCGTCGATGTGCATATCGTGCCCGGGGTGATCGAGCGTTCGCGGTTGCCGAATGTGATGCGCGGCGAAGAGACCCAGGTCCTCGGCGTGCTGCAGAGTCTGCCTGTCGGCGCGGGAGACAATCTGTTGATCGGCTTGCCGGGTAGCCATTCGAAATGGGTGGAAGTGGCCGGCAGCTGCATCGTGCACTTCGACACGTTCATGACCGGTGAGCTGTTCGCTGTGCTCAGTGAACACAGCATTCTGGGTCGCACCCAACAACGTGGCGCGGCCTTCGATGGCGAGGCATTTGATCGTGGTGTGCAGGTGGCGCTGTCCGCTGACGGCGAGATCGGACCTCTTTCGACCTTGTTCAGTGCGCGTTGCCTTGGCCTGACGGGCGAGCTCAGTTCCACCGAGCAAGCCGACTATCTGTCGGGTCTGTTGATCGGCCATGAGCTCTCGGCCCTTGTCGGCGTACAGCGCCGCCGACGCAACAGCGCCCAATTGCCCTCGATCATCCTTATCGGCAACTCCCAGCTCTGTGCCCGTTACAGCCGGGCGCTCGATACCTGCGGTTTTGCTCAGGTGAGCCTGGCCGAACACGCCACCGAACGCGGTTTATGGCACTTGGCCGAAGCGGCCGGGCTGCTCGGCTGAACCGTCTGCGTTCAACTACCAAGAGGTCTGACATGCTCAAGCAAGCACTGGCGAAAAACGGTCTGATCGCGATCCTTCGCGGCCTGCGCCCGCAAGAGGCGGCGGCCATCGGCGAGGTGTTGTATCAGGCAGGTTTTCGCGTCATTGAAGTGCCACTCAACTCCCCTGAACCGTACGAAAGTATCCGCATTCTGCGCAGCATCTTGCCCGCCGATTGCCTGATCGGCGCTGGTACGGTGTTGACCCCTGAACAGGTCCTGCAAGTGAAGGCGGCCGGCGGGCAGGTGATCGTCATGCCCCACAGTGATCCCAAGGTGTTGCGCGCGGCCAAGGCAGCGGGTTTGTACTTGTCGCCTGGCGTTGCCACGCCGACCGAAGCCTTTGCCGCACTGGCCGAAGGCGCCGATGTCTTGAAGATGTTTCCGGCAGAGCAAATGGGCCCGGCGGTGGTCAAGGCGTGGTTGGCGGTGCTGCCGGCAGGGACGTTGCTGATTCCGGTAGGCGGGATTACGCCGGACAACATGCAGGTGTTTGTCGAGGCGGGCGTCAGCGGTTTCGGTCTGGGCTCCGGGCTGTTCAAACCGGGGCTGACACCTGACGAAGTAGCGGTCCGCGCCAAGGCTTATGTGCAGGCATGGAACGCGTTGCGTTAAGACAATCCCTGTAGGAGCCGAGCTTGCTCGCGATGGCATCACTGCGGTGAAACAGGCAGACCGCGCCGTCTGCATCGCGAGCAATCGAGCGTCGACCGGCTGCTCCTACAAGAGCTGATAACAAGAGAGCTGACGATGAAAATCACCAAACTGACGACCTTTATCGTTCCACCGCGCTGGTTGTTCCTCAAAATCGAAACCGACGAAGGCGTGACCGGCTGGGGCGAACCCGTGGTCGAAGGCCGGGCCCATACCGTCGCGGCGGCCGTTGATGAGCTGTCGGACTATCTGATCGGCAAGGACCCGCGCAACATCGAAGACATCTGGACCGTGCTCTATCGCGGCGGTTTCTACCGTGGCGGCGCGGTGCACATGAGCGCCCTGGCCGGGATCGATCAGGCGCTGTGGGACATCAAGGGCAAGGCACTTGGCGTGTCGGTCAGTGATCTGCTGGGGGGACAGGTTCGTGACAAGATTCGCGTCTATTCGTGGATCGGCGGCGACCGTCCGGCCGACACCGCCCGGGCTGCCAGGGACGCCGTCGAGCGTGGTTTCACCGCGGTGAAAATGAATGGCACCGAAGAGCTGCAATTCGTCGACAGCTTCGAGAAAGTCGACCTGGCGCTGGCCAACGTCGCCGCCGTGCGTGATGCGGTGGGACCGAATGTGGGGATTGGCGTGGACTTCCATGGCCGGGTCCACAAACCGATGGCCAAGGTACTGATGAAGGAACTCGACGCCTACAAACTGATGTTCATCGAAGAGCCGGTACTCAGTGAAAACTATGAAGCATTGAAAGAGTTGGCGCCGCTGACCAGCACGCCAATTGCGCTGGGCGAGCGTTTGTTTTCCCGTTGGGATTTCAAACGGGTGCTCAGCGAGGGCTATGTCGACATCATCCAGCCGGATGCTTCCCATGCCGGCGGCATCACCGAAACCCGCAAAATCGCCAACATGGCCGAAGCCTATGACGTGGCGTTGGCGCTGCATTGCCCGCTGGGTCCGATTGCGCTGGCGGCGTGCCTGCAACTGGACGCGGTTTGCTACAACGCGTTTATCCAGGAGCAGAGCCTGGGTATTCATTACAACGAAAGCAACGACCTGCTGGATTACGTCAAGGATGCGCGGGTGTTCGACTACGACAAAGGCTTCGTGAAAATCCCGAATGGTCCGGGCCTGGGCATCGAGATCAACGAGGAGTACGTCATCGAACGCGCCGCCATTGGCCACCGCTGGCGCAACCCGATCTGGCGCCATGCCGATGGCAGTTTTGCCGAGTGGTAATAGTGGTCTGACCCAACACAGTTCCCCTGTGGGAGCGAGCTTGCTCGCGAAGACGGCGGCATGTGCAGCGAGGATGTTCAGGCATACCGCGTCGGCCCAATCGCGAGCAAGCTCGCTCCCACAAGGTATCAGCACAAGTCTTTGTATCGCCCTCAATAATCATAAGAAGAGGCACCCCATGCATCCTGAGATTTTCACTGGGCAGGCGTCGTTGGTGACGCCGAGCCGCAAGCGTTTTTTCATCATGGTCCTGCTGTTCATCACCGTGGTGATCAACTACCTGGACCGCAGCAACCTGTCGATAGCCGCCCCGGCGCTGACCAGTGAACTGGGCATCGATCCGATCCATGTCGGGCTGATCTTCTCCGCGTTCGGCTGGACCTACGCCGCCATGCAGATCCCCGGTGGCTGGCTGGTGGACCGGGTGCCGCCGCGCATCCTCTACAGCGTTGCGCTGCTACTGTGGTCGGTGGCCACGGTGATGCTCGGTTTCGCCGCCAGCTTCATCGCGCTGTTCGTTTTGCGCATGGCCGTGGGCGCGCTGGAAGCACCTGCCTATCCGATCAACAGCCGGGTGGTGACCACCTGGTTTCCCGAGCGTGAGCGCGCGACCGCTATCGGCTTCTACACCTCCGGGCAGTTCGTCGGGCTGGCCTTTCTGACGCCCGTATTGGCCTGGCTGCAACATCAATACGGCTGGCACATGGTATTCGTCAGCACTGGTGCGGTGGGGATTCTCTGGGCGGCCGTGTGGTACGCGGTGTATCGCGAGCCACGGGATTTCAAGGGGGCCAATCTGGCGGAAGTCGAGCTCATCCGTGAGGGCGGCGGGCTGGTCGATATCCAGGCCGAGACGGCCCGGCGCAAGGCACCGTTCAACTGGACGGACCTGGGCACTGTGTTGAGCCAACGCAAGTTGTGGGGCATCTACCTCGGACAGTTCTGTCTCAATTCGACGTTGTGGTTTTTCCTGACCTGGTTTCCGACCTATCTGGTGAAATATCGCGGCATGGACTTCATCAAGTCCGGCCTGCTGGCGTCGCTGCCGTTTCTCGCGGCGTTCATTGGCGTGCTCTGCTCGGGGTTCTTCTCCGACTGGCTGATCCGCCGCGGCGCGACGATCGGTTTCGCCCGCAAGTTGCCGATCATTGGCGGGTTGCTGATTTCCACCTCGATCATCGGTGCCAACTTTGTCGAATCGACGCCGTGGGTGATCGCCTTCCTGGCGCTGGCGTTTTTCGGCAACGGGCTGGCTTCGATCAGCTGGTCGCTGGTCTCGACCTTGGCACCGGCACGCTTGTTGGGGCTGACGGGCGGGGTGTTCAACTGCATCGGCAATCTGGCGGCGATCGCCACGCCGATCGTTATCGGCTTTCTCGCCAGCGGCGACTCCTTCGCCCCGGCGATCACCTACATCGCCGCGCTGGCGTTGATCGGCGCCCTGTCCTATGTGGTGCTGGTGGGCAAGGTAGCGCGGATCGAGCTCTAGGCTCTGTACGATAACTGCCTGCGCGACGATCATGCTGCGTTAAAAACACGCTCGGACGAACGAAGTGAGAACGTCCAAAGGACGGCCCGAAGGGCGAGCGAAGCGAGTAATGCTCATTTACAACCCGTAAACTCCGCTTCCTCGCCTGTTTTTGCCTTGCCTGATCGCCGCTCGGCGAGTTCTCGTACAGACCCTGGCAAGCGCAAGACCGGGCGACCATAATGCCGCCGGTTCCCTCGCTGATTGTTGAAGGCCAGATATGCAGGAAGACGTCGCAAAAAACGCCAAGGACGCCGCGCCGACAGGTACCCAGACGCTGCTACGCGGCCTGGGGGTGGTTCAGGCCGTGGCCAGTGGTGCTCGCGACCTCAAGGAAATTGCCCGGCTGATCGGGACCACCCGCAGCACCACCCATCGTCTGGCCAGTTGCCTGGTGGAGGAGCGCTATCTGCGGGTCGTGCCGCAAATCGGTTACCTGCTGGGGCCCAAGCTGATCGAGCTGGGTTTCCAGGCGCGCGAAGCGCTGCCGCTGGTGACCCTGGCCGGGCCGTATCTGGACGAGTTGTCGGCGTTGACCGGCGATACCATTCACCTGGCGATCCGTGAAGACGATGACGTTCTGTACCTGCACAAGAATCCGGGGCGCAATGGTCCGGAAATGCGTTCGCGAGTCGGTCATCGCATGCCGCTGGCGCGCACCGGGATCGGCAAGGCGCTCATGCTCGATGACTCGCCGCAGGAGTGGCAGCGCCTGTATCGGACCAGCTTGCCGGCGGGCGGGCAAAACCAGTTATGGCCGCAGCGCCCGGAGCCATCCTGGGAGCAATTCCAGCAGCGCATGCTGGAGTATGTGGCGGGCGGCTACGCCTTTGACCTGGAAGACAATGAACCGTCGATCCGCTGTGTCGCGGCGCCGGTACGCGATGCCAGCCGGCGAATCGTCGCCGGGATCAGTATTGCCAGTACCGTACCCTATATGCCGCTGGAGAAAATGGCCGAGCTGATTCCGCTGATCAAGCAGGTCGCCGCCCGGCTTTCCGCCGAGTTGGGGGCCAAGGCCTGAGCCGGGCCTGCGTTACAGCGGGGTAAGGACATTCATCACGGTATCCAGAGCGACGCGGGTGTCGTCAAGTTGCACCAGCGAGGCATGCCGGGCACCGAGGGCGTCACGATTCTTGATGGCAGTCAGTATCGCCTTGTGCCGGGGCAGGCTGAGCCTTTGAATGTCGGGGCGCCGGTTGGTGATACTGATTGACTCGCGCAGCGGCAGCGAAAGCATGTTGCACATGTAGGCGAGCAAGTCGTTGCGGGTCGCGTCGGCGATCGCATGGTGAAAATCCAGGTCCGCCTGCAAGAGGTTCTCGTGGGTCTTTGCCGTTTCCATGGCCTGGTAGGCTTTTTCGATGATCGCGATGTCGGCATCGGTCGCCGTAGTGGCGGCCATTGCGGCGATTTCCGGCTCAAGGATTCGGCGTACGCCCGACAAGGTGTTGAAGAACTCGCTGTGAGGTGTGGACTGCATCAGCCAGGACAGCACGTCGGGATCCAGCAAGTGCCATTTCGAGCGTGGGCGCACTAGCGCGCCGACCCGTGGCTTGGAGTACACCAGCCCCTTGGCGCTCAGCACCCGGGTGGCTTCGCGCAGCACCGACCGACTGACCTGATAGGTCTCGCACAGCGTTGCCTCCTGGGGCAATCGTTCTTCCGGCTTGAGGCGTCCGGAGACAATGTGCATGCCCAGTTCCTGGACGATCTGGGCATGCATGCTCTTGCGTGGCTTGGGGGACTGCTGATCCATGACAGGGGCGCTGCTCTGACGAAATACACGGCATCATAACATCGCTGCCATCTCTATCAGGCGCTCCTGTACGCCTGAACCGATTCACTATCAGTGTGAATGACGCGGCACCTCGGCGCCGCGGCAACCCACCAGAAAGTCGAAGTCGCAGCCCTGGTCCGCCTGTAGCACGTGGTCGATGTACAGCTGGCGATAGCCGCCCACGATCAGTTTCTGTGGAGCTTGCAGGTCGGCCATGCGCGCCGCCAGCTCGGCGTCCGGGATGTCCAGGTGCAGACGCCCATTGGCACAATCGAGTTCGATCCAGTCGCCTTCTTTCACGGCGGCCAAAGGTCCGCCGGCAGCTGCTTCCGGGGCGACGTGCAAGACTACGGTGCCGTACGCCGTGCCGCTCATGCGTGCGTCGGAAATCCGCACCATGTCGGTGACGCCTTGGGCCAGCAATTTGGCCGGCAAGCCCATGTTGCCTACTTCCGCCATGCCGGGATAACCCTTGGGACCGCAGTTTTTCATCACCAGGATCGAGTCGGCATCGACGTCCAGCTCCGGGTCGTTGATCCGCGCCTTGTACATGTCGAAGTTCTCGAACACCACCGCACGGCCGCGATGCTGCATCAGTTCGGCGCTGGCGGCGGAAGGCTTGAGCACGGCGCCGAGAGGGGCCAGGTTGCCACGCAGCACGCAGATGCCGCCGTCCGCACGGATTGGGTTGGAGAGGGGGCGGATCACTTCGTCCTGGCCGTAGATCGGTGCCTCTCTGGTGTTGTCGCCGATCGACTTGCCATTGACGGTCAAGGCGTCGGGATGAGGAATCAGGTTGGCTTCGCCAAGGCGGCGCAGCACGGCCGGCAGGCCGCCGGCATAGTAGAACTCTTCCATCAGGAAACGCCCGGACGGTTGCAGGTCGACAATGGTCGGCATGCCGCGACCGATGCGGGTCCAGTCATCCAGTTCAAGCTCGACGCCGATGCGTCCGGCGATGGCTTTCAAGTGAATCACCGCGTTGGTCGAGCCGCCGATGGCAGCGTTGACGCGAATGGCATTTTCGAAGGCTTCCTTGGTGAGGATCTTCGACAGTTTCAGGTCTTCGCGAACCATCTCCACCGCGCGCATCCCGGACATGTGCGCCAGGACATAACGGCGCGCATCCACCGCCGGAATCGCCGCGTTGTGGGGCAGGGAGGTGCCCAGTGCCTCGGCCATGCAGGCCATCGTGGAGGCGGTGCCCATGGTGTTGCAGGTCCCCGCCGAGCGAGACATGCCGCCCTCGGCCGCCAGGAAGTCGTCGATGCTGATGGTGCCGGCCTTGACCTGTTCGCTGAGTTGCCACACCACGGTACCCGAGCCGATGTCCTGGCCCTTGTGCTTGCCGTTGAGCATCGGCCCGCCGGTGACGACGATGGCGGGGACGTCGCAACTGGCGGCGCCCATCAACAGCGCCGGCGTGGTCTTGTCGCAGCCGGTCAGCAGCACCACACCGTCGATCGGGTTGCCGCGAATGGCTTCCTCGACGTCCATGCTCGCCAGGTTGCGGGTGAGCATGGCGGTGGGGCGCAGGTTCGACTCACCGTTGGAGAACACCGGGAACTCCACGGGAAAGCCACCGGCCTCGATCACCCCGCGTTTGACATGCTCGGCAATCTGGCGGAAGTGCGCGTTGCACGGGGTCAGCTCCGACCAGGTGTTGCAGATCCCGATGATGGGCTTGCCATGGAACTGATGGTCGGCAATGCCCTGGTTCTTCATCCAGCTGCGGTACATGAAGCCGTTCTTGTCGGCGGTACCAAACCACTGGGCGGAGCGCAGGTCGGGTTTTTTATCAGACATGGCTAGATCTCTTATAGTAAGACTATATTGTTCTTTTCTGGCGCTAACATAAGCGTAAATTCCCAGGTTTGGAAGTCTTGCTGAGTAAATAGTAATACTATATAGTCGTTTGCAACTGAGGTATGACCCTGGCGGTTTTCCGCGAGAGGCGTCCCCGAGCTTCCATAAAAACAACAATTGGAGATCGATCCCATGGGTCAGGAGCTGCGACCGATTCGTCGCATCACGCTGAAACCAAAGCTTTTCCTGAGCCCGCGATCAGGAGAAGGTTCATGCGTTTAGTTCAGTTCGAATTGAGTAACGGCGAGCGCCGGGTCGGCGTGGTCGAGGACGGTCTGGTCCGTGAAGTGCAATCCGCGCGCACGGTGCGCGAGCTGGCGCTGGCCGCCATCGAGACGGGCGTCGATCTGCGGCAGCAGGTCCAGCGCCTCGGCCTGGGGGGGAGTCACGATTATGCGCAATTGCTGGCCGAGCTCAGGATACTGGTGCCACTGGATCACCCGGACCCGGCGCATATGCTGGTCAGCGGCACCGGCCTGACCCATCTGGGCAGCGCGGCGGCACGGGACAAGATGCATCAGCAGGCCGGTGACGACAGCGCGATGACCGACACCATGCGGATCTTCAAGTGGGGCGTGGAAGGCGGTAAACCCGCTGCCGGTCAGGTCGGTGTGCAACCGGAATGGTTCTACAAGGGCGACGGCAGCACTGTCGTGCGTCCGGGTCAGGCATTCGCGCTGCCGCCATTCGCCGAAGACGCCGGCGAAGAGCCGGAAATCGGCGGCCTGTATGTCATCGGCCACGACGGCAAGCCTTATCGCCTGGGGTTTGCCGTGGGCAACGAGTTCTCCGATCACGTGATGGAGCGCAGGAATTACCTGTACCTGGCCCACTCCAAATTACGCAATTGCAGTTATGGTCCTGAACTGCGGGTCGGTGAACTGCCCCAGCACCTGGCTGGCAGCAGTCGCATTTTGCGTAATGGCAAGGTCGTATGGCAGAACGAGTTCCTCAGTGGCGAAGCCAATATGTGCCACAGCCTGGAAAACCTTGAATACCACCACTTTAAATACCGTCAGTTCCTGCGGCCGGGGGATGTACACATTCACTTCTTCGGCACCGCGACCCTGTCTTTCGCAGACGGTATCCGTACGCAGCCGGGCGATGTGTTCGAAATCAGTCAGGCGGAGTTCGGCGCGCCCTTGATCAACGGTATCGCCAGCGGCGACGCGGAGCTGGCCCCCGGTCAAGTAGGCACACTTTAAGGAGACAGGCATGACTCAGATTCTTGGTCACAACTACATCGGCGGCCGGCGCAGTGCGACCGGCACCGTGACCCTGCAGAGCTTCGACGCGCAGACTGGCGAAGCATTGCCCCATGCTTTCCACCAGGCGACGGCGCAGGAGGTCGATGCCGCCGCCAATGCTGCCGCGACGGCCTACCCGGCCTATCGAGCCTTGAGTGCGCAGCGTCGCGCGTATTTCCTGGCGTCAGTGGCCGATGAACTGGATGCGCTGGACGATGAGTTCATCGCCCTGGTTTGCCGTGAAACCGCGTTGCCCGTTGCACGCATCCAGGGCGAGCGCAAGCGTACCAGTGGCCAGATGCGGCTGTTCGCCGACGTGCTGCATCGTGGCGATTTCTACGGGGCGCGCATCGATCGGGCGTTGCCTGATCGCCAACCGTTACCGCGCCCGGATCTGCGTCAGTACCGCATTGGCCTGGGGCCGGTGGCGGTGTTTGGCGCGAGCAATTTTCCGCTGGCGTTTTCCACTGCCGGCGGCGACACGGCTGCGGCGCTGGCGGCCGGTTGTCCCGTGGTCTTCAAGGCGCACAGCGGGCACATGGCGACCGCCGAACGGGTCGCCGATGCGATCATCCGGGCGGCCGAGGCAAACGGAATGCCCGCCGGCGTATTCAACATGATCTATGGCGCCGGGGTCGGTGAGGCGTTGGTCAAGCATCCGGCAATCCAGGCGGTCGGTTTCACCGGCTCGCTCAAGGGCGGTCGAGCGCTGTGCGACATGGCGGCGGCACGCCCGCAACCGATCCCGGTGTTCGCCGAGATGTCGAGCATCAACCCGGTGATCGTGTTACCCCAGGCGCTGCAAGCGCGGGCAGATACCATCGCCCGTGACCTGACCGCCTCGGTGGTGCAAGGCTGCGGTCAGTTCTGTACCAACCCGGGCCTGGTGATCGGCATCGGTTCACCGCAGTTCACTGCGTTCACTCGGCAGGTCGCGCAACTTATCGGCGACCAGCCCGCCCAGACCATGCTCAACACCGGCACGTTGAGCAGTTATGGCAAAGGCTTGCAAAGGCTCCTTGCGCACCCTGGCATCGAGCACCTGGCCGGCCATCCACAAGCGGGTAATCAGGCGCAGCCACAGTTGTTCAAGGCTGATGCGAGTTTGCTGGTCAATGGTGATGAAGTGCTGCAGGAAGAAGTGTTCGGTCCGACCACCGTGTTCGTTGAAGTGGCCGATCAGGCGCAACTCAGCGCCGCATTGCACGGGCTGCACGGCCAACTGACGGCGACGATCATTGGCGAAACCGCGGACTTCGCGCAGTTCAGCGAGCTGACGCCGTTACTGGAGCAGAAGGTCGGTCGCATCTTGCTCAACGGTTATCCGACCGGTGTCGAGGTCTGTGACTCGATGGTGCACGGCGGGCCTTTTCCGGCGACCTCGGATGCCCGTGGCACGTCAGTGGGGACCCTGGCCATCGACCGTTTCCTGCGCCCGGTGTGCTTTCAAAACTACCCCGACAGTTTGCTCCCGGACGCATTGAAAAATGCCAACCCGTTGCGCATTCAACGTCTGGTGGATGGACAGCCATCGCGTGACCGGCTGTAACGCGCGCAAGCTCGTCAGCGCCCGAAAAACAGTAACTATCCAGGAGGCTTCATGGTGTGGACCGCAGTGACCGAACACCGTGCGCAACTGGGCGAGGGTCCGTTCTGGGACGCGCCCGGCCGGGCCCTGTATTGGGTCGATATTGCCGGCCAACAGGCATTACGCCTGAGTGGCGAAAATCTGCAGGTCTGGCAACTGCCGGAGCCTGTGTCGGCGTTCATTCCCTGCGAAAGCGGCGATGCGTTGGTGACCCTGAGCAGCGGCGTGTATCGCCTTGACCTGAGCTCCACACAAGCGGCGCCGCGCCTGTCCTTGCTCTGCGTCGCCGATTCGCAACCGGGCAATCGTCCCAACGAGGCCCGTTGCGATGCCGGGGGCAGGCTCTGGCTGGGCACCATGCAGAACAACATCGGGGAGCAGGGCGAAGACCTGCCGGTCCTGCGGCGTTCCGGTGGCTTGTTCCGTATCGACGCCGATGCGCGAGTCACGCCTCTACTGCGTGGCCTGGGTATTCCCAATACCTTGCTTTGGAGCGAGGACGCCACGCAGGTGTATTTTGGCGACAGCCTGGACGGCACGCTGTATCGGTATTCGATCGGTATCGACGGCCAACTCGATCCGCCCCGGAAGTGGTTCGGGCCGCACCCGCGCGGTGTCCCGGACGGTTCGGCCATGGACGCCGAAGGCTATCTCTGGAATGCCCGCTGGGACGGCAGTTGCCTGCTCAGGTTGGCGCCCGACGGCGAGGTCGACCGCGTGATCGAGCTCCCCGTCAGCCGACCCACCAGTTGCGTGTTCGGTGGCAAGGATCTGCGAACCTTGTACATCACCAGCGCCGCAAGCCCGCTCAATCATCCGCTGGACGGGGCGGTGCTGGCCATTGAGGTCGATATCGCCGGGAAAATCTGTCACCGATTTGCAGGATAAATTTCAAGCATCAGGCAGCACTGGTTCACAGCTCGCACTCACAACAAAAACAAGGAGTCACTTTATGAATCGTCGTCATCGTGTAATCCGTTCCCTGTGCTGTATCGCCCTGGCGGCATCGGCCGTCAGCATGAGCAGCCTGTTGCTGGCCGCCGAGCCCGCGAAGATCGGGTTTCTGGTCAAGCAAGCGGAGGAGCCCTGGTTCCAGACCGAATGGGCTTTCGCTGAAAAGGCCGGTAAGGACAAGGGCTTTACCGTGATCAAGATCGCCGTGCCGGATGGCGAGAAAACCCTCTCGGCCATCGACAGCCTCGCCGCCAACGGCGCCAAGGGCTTCGTGATTTGCGCGCCGGATGTGTCCCTGGGCCCTGCGATCGTGGCCAGGGCCAAGGCCAATGATTTGAAAGTGATTGCGGTGGATGACCGCTTCGTCGATGCCGGCGGCAAGTTCATGGAGGATGTGCCCTACCTCGGCATGGCCGCCTTCGAAGTGGGCCAGCAGCAGGGCGCCGCCATGGCTGGCGAAGCGAAGAAGCGCGGTTGGGACTGGAAAGACACCTACGCGGTGATCACTACCTACAACGAACTCGATACCGGCAAGAAACGTATCGATGGGTCAGTCAAATCCCTTGAAGACGCCGGCCTGCCGAAAGACCACATCCTGTTTGCACCGCTCAAGACCCTCGACGTGCCGGGCAGCATGGATGCCACCAACTCGGCACTGGTGAAGCTGCCGGGTACGGCGAAAAAACTGATCGTCGGCGGCATGAACGACAACAGCGTACTGGGCGCCGTGCGCGCCACCGAAAGCGCCGGTTTTGCCGCAGCCAATGTCATTGGTATCGGTATCAATGGCACCGACGCCATCGGCGAATTGAAGAAGCCCAACAGTGGCTTCTTCGGCTCGATGCTGCCCAGTCCGCACCTTGAGGGTTACAACACCGCGAGCATGATGTTCGAGTGGGTCACCACCGGCAAGGAACCCGCGAAATACACCGCGATGGACGAGGTGACACTGATCACGCGCGACAACTTCAAGCAGGAACTGGAAAAGATCGGTCTGTGGAACTGAGGTCGGTTGTTTTCCTCGGCGGCCTTGGTGACAAGGCTGCCTGATCGGTGTGATGAGGTGGTTATGCATGCGCAATTGAACAAACAACAGCACAGTGCCAGCGGCAGTCTGTGCTTCAACGGCATTGGCAAAACCTTTCCCGGGGTCAAGGCGCTGGACGCTATCAGCTTTACTGCCCACCCGGGGCGGGTGCATGCCCTGATGGGCGAAAACGGTGCAGGCAAGTCGACCTTGCTCAAAGTCCTCGGCGGTGCCTACAGCCCCAGCAGCGGAAGCCTGCAGATCGGCGAGCAGACGATGGTCTTCAAGTGCGCCGCCGACAGCATTGCCTGCGGAGTGGCTGTCATCCACCAGGAGTTGCACCTGGTGCCGGAAATGACCGTGGCGGAAAATCTGTTTCTCGGGCATTTGCCAACCCGTTTCGGTGTGATCAACCGCCGTGCGTTGCGCGAGCAGGCACTGGCCTGTCTCAAGGGCCTGGCCGATGAAATCGATCCGCTGGAAAAGCTCGGCCGTCTGTCCCTGGGGCAACGGCAGTTGGTGGAGATCGCCAAGGCGTTGTCCCGTGGCGCCCATGTGATTGCCTTCGACGAACCCACCAGCAGCCTGTCGGCCCGGGAAATCGAGCGCTTGATGGCGATCATCGGGCGCCTGCGGGATGAGGGCAAAGTGGTGCTGTACGTTTCCCATCGCATGGAGGAAGTGTTCCGTATCTGCAATGCGGTGACCGTGTTCAAGGACGGTCGTTACGTGCGCACGTTCGAGGACATGAGCGAGCTGACCCACGATCAGTTGGTCACCTGCATGGTCGGTCGCGACATTCAGGACATCTACGACTACCGCCCTCGTCAACGGGGCGAGGTGGCGCTCAAGGTCGATGGTCTGTTGGGGCCTGGCTTGCGCTCCGCGGTGAGTTTCGAGGCGTATCAAGGCGAGATTCTCGGCCTGTTCGGGCTGGTCGGTGCCGGGCGCACCGAGCTGCTGCGCCTGCTTGGCGGTCTTGAGCGCAGTACGGCTGGAAGCCTGCGGCTGTGCGGTGAGGAACTGAAGCTGCGCTCGCCGCGCGATGCCATTGCCGCCGGTGTCCTGCTGTGTCCCGAGGACCGCAAGAAAGAGGGCATCGTGCCGCTTGCGAGCGTTGCCGAGAACATCAACATCAGCGCACGCGGCGCTCATTCCCGGTTTGGCTGGCTGTTGCGCGACAGTTGGGAGAAGAGCAACGCCGACAAGCAGATCAAGGCGTTGAAAGTGAAAACGCCCCATGCGGCGCAGAAAATCATGTACCTGTCGGGGGGCAATCAGCAGAAGGCCATTCTGGGTCGCTGGCTGTCGATGCCGATGAAGGTGCTGCTGCTCGACGAGCCGACGCGCGGTATCGATATCGGCGCGAAAGCCGAGATTTACCAGATTATCCATAACCTGGCCGCCAGCGGGATTGCGGTGATCGTCGTATCCAGCGACCTGATGGAAGTGATGGGCGTCTCCGACCGCGTCCTGGTGCTTTGCGAAGGCGTGATGCGCGGCGAGAAAAACCGCGAACAGGCCAATGAATCCAACTTGCTGCAACTGGCCTTGCCGCGCCAACGCGCTGACGGCCAGGTGAACTGAGAGGTGACTATGACAACCCAAAACAAAGCGTTGCCGACGACGCACAAACCCCTGGATGTGCGCGCCCTGCTCGATAATTGGGCGATGCTGTTGGCGGCACTGGGGATCTTTGTGCTCTGCACCCTGCTCATCGACAACTTCCTCTCGCCCCTGAACATGCGCGGCCTGGGGTTGGCGATTTCCACCACGGGCATCGCCGCGTGCACCATGTTGTATTGCCTGGCGTCCGGACATTTCGACTTGTCGGTGGGCTCGGTGATTGCCTGTGCCGGGGTCGTTGCCGCGGTGGTGATGCGCGACACCGACAGCGTGTTGCTCGGTATCGGCGCAGCGCTGCTGCTGGGGCTGCTTGTCGGGCTGATCAACGGGATCGTGATTGCCAAGCTGCGGATCAACGCGCTGATCACAACGTTGGCGACCATGCAAATCGTGCGTGGCCTGGCCTATATCTTTGCCAACGGCAAGGCAGTCGGCGTGTCCCAGGATCAGTTCTTCATCTATGGCAATGGCCAGTTGTTCGGCGTGCCAGTGCCGATCCTGATCACCATCGGCTGTTTCCTGTTTTTTGGTTGGCTGCTCAATTACACCACCTATGGGCGCAACACCATGGCCATTGGCGGCAACCAGGAAGCGGCGCTGCTGGCCGGGGTCAACGTCGACCGGACCAAGATCATCATCTTCGCCGTGCACGGGGTCATCGGTGCCTTGGCCGGGGTGATCCTGGCTTCGCGCATGACCTCCGGCCAGCCGATGATCGGCCAGGGTTTCGAATTGACGGTGATTTCCGCCTGCGTGCTGGGTGGGGTGTCGTTGAGCGGCGGGATCGGCATGATTCGGCACGTGATTGCCGGGGTGTTGATTCTGGCGATCATCGAGAATGCGATGAACCTGAAAAACATCGACACGTTTTACCAGTACGTGATTCGGGGTTCCATTCTGCTGTTGGCCGTGGTGATCGACCGCATGAAACAACGCTGATCGCGGTTGTTCAATGTGGGATGTTCAATGCGTTCCATGTGTTCACTGGGGACTAGGGGGGTATGTAGGAGCTGTCGAGCCTTGGCGAGGCTGCGATAGCTGTGGGTCAGGCAACATCAACGTTGACTGTACTGCCGCTATCGCAGCCTCGCCAAGGCTCGACATCTCCTACAGGTTCAGGGGCGTTCAGGTTCAGGTTCAGTCGGCCGAGAACTTCAGGACGGTGTTCTGGGCATACGTCTGGCCTGGATCCAGCCGTGTGCTAGGGAAGCCCGGCTGGTTCGGCGAGTCGGGGTAGTGCTGGGTTTCCAGGGTGAATGCGCTCCAGTGTCCGTAGGCCTTGCCAGCCTTGCCCTTGACCGAACCGTCGAGGAAGTTGCTGGTGTAGAACTGCACCCCGGGTTCGCTGGTGTAGAGCTGCAAGCGACGGCCGGATTGCGGGTCGCGCACATCGGCGGCGAGTTGGCTGACATCACCCTTGGCATCCAGGACCCAGTTGAAGTCAAAACCACCTTGTTTCGGCTCGGCGAATTTGAGTTGCGGATGATCATCCTTGATGCGCTGGCCGATGGCGGTCGGTTGCCGAAAGTCCATCGGTGTGCCGGCTACCGGGGCCAGTTCACCGGTTGGAATCAAGGTGCCGTTGACCGGTGTGTAATGGCTGGCGTGCAAGGTGGCGAGCTGTTTGAGCACGTCACCGTTACCGGCCCCGGCGAGATTGAAGTAACTGTGGTTGGTGAGGTTCAGCACCGTGGGTTTGTCGGTGGAGGCCTTGTACTCGATGCGCAGCTCGTTATGGTCGTTGAGGCTGTAGGTGATCTCGACCTTCAGGTTGCCGGGAAAGCCCATCTCACCGTCTGGCGACAGGTAGCTCAAGGTCACACCGACCGAATCCTTGCTGTTGACCGGTTGTGCTTTCCAGACGCGCTTGTCGAAACCCAGCGCACCACCGTGCAGCGAGTTGGGGCCATCGTTGAGCGGCATCTGGTAACGCTTGCCGTCCAGTTCGAAGGCACCCTGGGCCAGGCGATTGCCGTAGCGTCCGATGGTCGCGCCGAAGAATGCCTTGCCGCTCTGATAACCCTGGACATCGTCAAAGCCCAGTACCACGTCTTCGAACTTGCCGTTCTTGTCCGGCACTTTCAACGATTGCAAGACGCCGCCGTAGGTAATGACCGTGGCTTGCATGCCATGGCTGTTGCGCAACACATATTGCTCGATGGCGGTTCCATCATGGGTCTTGCCAAAAGCCTTGTGTTCGCTGGACAGGCCACCGGCCTGGACGCCGAGGCTGGCCATCATCAGGGAAAGGCCGAGGCCGGAAAGCAGGTGTCGGGATTGCGGCATGGTTGAACGTCCTTTTGTTGTTTTGAGTTTAATAGTTCTACTAATTAGCGATATTTTGTCGAAACTGCAGTAAATTTATAGTCTGAAAGGCTGATTTTGCAATATAAAGTAAGACTAATTTGGTGGCTGGCGAAAATGATCCATGAGTGCCCGAGCGCACCATGAGTCCCGCTGCTTGAATCGAAGTGCCTACTGTGGAGTAACCGTCATATGACTAATGAAACGGGCGCCGGCGTGCCGGCCGTGTACACCGACCTCAAAGATAAAACCGTATTGATTTCCGGCGGTGCCTCGGGGATCGGTGAGGCCATGGTTTGCGCTTTTGCCCGGCAGGGAGCAAAGGTTGCGTTCGTGGACATGGCCAAAAGCCAAGGTGAGCAGTTGGCGGCCCAATTGTTGGCTGAGGGCCATAGGGTCGAGTTCGCTCACTGTGATATCACTGACGAGAGCGCTTATAAGGAGGCGATTGGACGCTTTGCGCAGACCCTGGGGCCTGTGAATGTCCTGGTGAACAATGCCGCCAATGATGTCAGGCACACCTTGGATGAAGTTGACTCGGAGACTTTCGACAAACTGATTTCCGTCAATTTGAAGCATGCTTTTTTTGCCGCCCGGGCGGTGGTCCCCATGATGAAGGCCGCCGGGGAGGGCGCGATCATCAATCTGGGCTCCATTGGCTGGATGATGGCCTCCAGTGGATACCCGGTCTACGCGGCCAGTAAAGCGGCAACCCACGGCATGACCAGGGCGTTGGCACGGGAGTTGGGGCCATGGCGTATCAGGGTCAACACCCTGGTTCCAGGATGGGTGATGACAGAAAAGCAGCTCGCGTTCTGGGTTGACGATGCCGCCAGGGAGTTGATTAGCCGCAGCCAATGCCTGCCGGGTAACGTGGAACCTTTCCATATAGCAAACATGGCGCTTTTCCTGGCCTCCGAGGCGTCTTCCATGTGTTCGGCGCAAAACTTCATCGTCGATGGTGGTTGGGTCTAGGCGTTTGGTGCACCCTCAAAAAAACGGCTGTATCAAAGGCAGTGAACGATAGTCCCCTCTGCGCTCGGCGTAGAAGGCCGGCTCGACCAGCGTCCCTGTGGGTTGTTTGAGCGGGCCGTTTCGCCGATGAGGTCTTCGTGCCCAGCCAAAGCACCGCCAGCACGGTGCCATACATGCCGCTGGAAAAAATGGCCGAGCTGATTCCCCTGATCAAAGGGGGCACGGCTCGGCTATCGGTAGAGTTAGGGGGTAAGGTATAAGCCGCTAACGTCTGATCAGACCTTCAAGGTCGCCATGTCGATGACGAAGCGGTACTTCACGTCACCGGCGATCATGCGGCTGTAAGCCTCGTTGATCTGGCGGATGTCGAGCATTTCGATGTCGCAGGTGATGTTGTGCTCGGCGCAGAAATCCAGCACTTCCTGGGTTTCTGCGATACCACCAATCAACGAGCCGGCCAGCACTCGACGACCCAGTACCAGTTTGGCGGCGTGGATGGGCGGATCGATCGGCTCGATCAGGCCGACGAGGATGTGCACGCCGTCGAAGCGCAGCGTATCGAGGTAGGGGTTGAGATCGTGCTGCACCGGAATGGTGTCGAGCAAAAAGTTGAACTGTCCGGCTGCGGCCTTCATCTGTTCGGCGTCGGTGGAGACGATTACGTGGTCCGCACCCTGGCGACGACCTTCTTCGGCCTTGCTCGCTGAGCGGGTGAACAACGTCACTTCAGCGCCGATGGCTTTGGCAAACTTGATGCCCATGTGACCGAGGCCGCCCATGCCGAGAATCCCCACTTTGTCGCCGGCTTTCACGCCGTAGTGTTTGAGCGGTGAGTAGGTGGTGATGCCCGCGCAGAGAATCGGCGCAGCGCTGGCCGGGTCGAGTGTCTCGGGGATACGTACGACGAAGTGCTCGCTGACTACGATGCTGTCGGAGTAACCGCCCATGGTGTTGCTGCCGTCGACCCGGTCCGGGGTCGCGTAGGTCAGGGTCGGACCTTCGAGGCAATATTGCTCGAGGTCGGCATGGCAGGCTTCGCAGTGGCGGCACGAGTCGACCATGCAGCCGACACCGACCAGATCACCCACCTTGTGGGCGGTGACATTGGCGCCGATGGCGGTGACTTTGCCGACAATTTCGTGGCCGGGCATCAGTGGGTAAACGGCGATGCCCCATTCGTTGCGGGCCTGGTGGATGTCGGAGTGGCAGACGCCGCAGTAGAGAATCTCGATCGCTACGTCGTCGGCACGCGGGCTGCGACGTTCGAAGGTCATCGGGGCTAGGGGAGTGGTGGCTGACTGGGCGGCGTAACCGATGGCGGTATACATGGTGAACCTCGCAAAAGCAGTTACGGGGGAGGTGGGGGATTTTCCGCGCCGTCCGCCTCACCGGCCATGACGATTCCTCCGCGTCTTATGCCTATTCCTCCGGCATCCTCGGTGGATAGGTCGCATTGGCGCTCAGACCTGCGATGATGCTTTCATCCCTTTTTTCGTGAAGTTTTTGCCATGTTGTTGACCCGTCATCTCGACGCCAATGCCACGCTGGTTTCGTTGATCCGGCCGCTTGCTACCCGTGACGGCTTTATCCCGACTCGCTTGCCCGGGGTGCAAATTCTCAGGGCCAGTTGTGATGTGGCGCGCGGTCCGCAAATCTACGAGCCGAGCCTGATGATCATTGTTCAGGGCAGCAAACTGGCTTATCTGGGCCCGCGCACGCTGGAGTATGGCGCCGGGCATTATCTGATCCAGGCACTGCCGGTGCCGTTCGAATGCGAAACCTTTGCCGCGCCGGATGGGCCGCTGCTGGGAATTTCCATCGGTATCGACCGGGCAGTGCTTGGCGAACTGGTGTTGGCCATGGGGCTGACACCGGGCCGCCATATGCCTGCGCAGACACCTGAGTCCATGACCTCGGCGGTGCTCGACGACAGCATGCGTGGTTGCGTGGAGCGCTTGCTGCATTGTCTGCACGATCCGCTGGAGTGCCAGATTATGGGCCGCGCGCGTTTGCGTGAACTGCTGTTCGCCGCGTTACGCGGGCCGCAGGCAGATGTATTGCGTGCGCTGGTCGAGCAGCAAGGGCAGTTCGCCCGGATCGCGGCGTCCTTAAGCCATTTGCATACGCATTTCACCGAACCGTTGAACGTTGAGACGCTGGCCAGTTGCGCCAACATGAGTGCTTCGACCTTTCATGAGCATTTCAAACGCAGCACTTTGTTGTCGCCGGTGCAGTATCTCAAGCGCTTGCGGCTGCTCAAGGCTCAGCAGCTGTTGTTGGCCGAAGGTCTGGGCGTAGCGCAGGTCGCGCATCGGGTGGGTTATCAGAGCACGTCGCAATTCAGTCGCGAGTACAAGCGCTACTTCGAGCGCAGTCCGGGGGATGAGCTTCGGTCTATGTAGCGGCTGGCGAAGCCTGCGTTCGAGTCGGGCTGCGTTCGGACGAAGCGGTCGCAAGCCAGACGACTCAATTTATCAGGGTAATCGCGTTTTGAAGTTTCACGACCGCTTCGCGGCCGAACGCAGGCTTCGCCAGCTGCTACAAGGGGCGGTGTGTTTTCTCCTGTCAACAAAAAGGCCCCCATTTCGGGAGCCTTGATGTTCAAGCCTGCGACTTACATATTCGGGTAAGTCGGCCCACCCGCGCCTTCCGGCGCAACCCAGGTGATGTTCTGCGCAGGGTCCTTGATGTCACAGGTCTTGCAGTGCACACAGTTCTGGGCGTTGATCTGGAAGCGCTTCTCGCCGTCTTCCTTGGTGATCACTTCATAGACGCCGGCCGGGCAGTAGCGCTGCGCCGGTTCGTCGTACAGCGGCAGGTTTTTGTTGATCGGAATGCTCAGGTCGGCCAGCTTCAGATGGCACGGCTGCTCTTCTTCATGGTTAGTACCAGAGATGAACACCGAGCTGAGTTTGTCGAAGCTGATTTTGCCATCCGGTTTCGGGTAGTCGATCTTCTTGCTGTCGGCCGCGAGCTTGAGGCAAGCGTAGTCCGGCTTGGTGTCGTGCAAGGTGAACGGCAGTTTGCCGCCGAAGATGTTCTGGTCGAGCCAGTTGAAACCACCGCCGACGATAGCGCCGTACTTGTGGATCGCCGGGCCGAAGTTGCGGCTGGCGAACAGTTCTTCGTAGAGCCAGCTGGCTTTGAACGATTCAACGTAGCTGTTCAGTTCATCAGCGCCTTCGGAACCTGCGAACAGGGCGTCGGCCACGGCGTCAGCGGCGAGCATGCCGGACTTCATCGCGGTGTGACTGCCTTTGATCTTGGCGAAGTTCAGGGTGCCGAGGTCGCAACCGATCAGTGCGCCGCCCTTGAAGACCATCTTCGGCAGCGAGTTCAGGCCGCCTTTGCAGATGGCGCGGGCGCCGTAGCTGATGCGCTTGCCACCTTCCAGGTACTGCTTGAGCACCGGGTGATGCTTGAGGCGCTGGAACTCGTCGAACGGCGACAGGTAAGTGTTGCTGTAGGACAGGTCGACGATCAGGCCGACTACAACCTGGTTGTTTTCCAGGTGATAGAGGAACGAGCCACCGGTGTTTTCGGTGCCCATGATGTCCAGCGGCCAACCGGCAGTGTGCACCACCAGGCCTGGCTGATGCTTGGCCGGATCGATTTCCCAGATTTCTTTCAGGCCGATGCCGTAGTGCTGGGCGTCGGCATCGGTGTCGAGGTTGAAGCGCTTGATCAGTTGCTTGCCGATATGGCCACGGCAGCCTTCGGCGAACAGCGTGTACTTGCCACGCAGTTCCATGCCGGGGGTGTACAGGCCTTCTTTCGGATTGCCTTCACGGTCAACGCCGAGGTCGCCGGTGATGATCCCGCGAACCACGCCGTTTTCGTCGAACAGTGCTTCCTGAGCGGCGAAGCCTGGGTAGATCTCTACGCCCAGGTTCTCGGCCTGCTGGGCCAACCAGCGGCACAGGTTGCCCAGGGAGATGATGTAGTTGCCTTCGTTGTGCATGGTCTTGGGCACAAAGAGGTCTGGAATCTTGATCGCGCCATCGGCGTTCTTCAGAACGAAGATGTCATCGCGAGTGACCGGAGTGTTCAGCGGTGCGCCGAGTTCTTTCCAGTCCGGGAACAGTTCGTTCAGCGCCCGAGGTTCGAACACCGCGCCAGACAGAATGTGAGCGCCGACTTCGGAGCCTTTTTCGACCACGCAGACGCTAATTTCCTTACCGGCTTCGGTGGCCTTCTGCTTCAATCGGCAGGCGGCGGAAAGACCAGCGGGGCCGGCACCGACGATGACCACGTCGAATTCCATGTATTCGCGTTCCACAGGTTATCTCCTACTCAAGGCTCAACAGTTTTTTTTCTAATTGGAGGTTTGGTGTCGCATCCATGAATCCCTGCACAACGCTGGGAGAGGACAATCGATGAGCCACCTTTCTCTCTAGGCGGCGCATTATATCTACACCACTCTTAGCGTCCAATACAAACGTTTGTTTGAATTTGCTCCAGCCCAGAGAAATCAAAGAAGCGCGGCTTATGACTGGCCATTTTGGCGTATTGACCGGAATAGGTGTTCCGGTCAAGATACGGGCGGTTTTGCGCTCGCCGTAGGCTGACTGTTGGTTTCAAGAGCACCTCTAAAGACAGGGCGAAGGCAGTACAAGGTGACGCGCAGCGCAGGTTTGGCGCGAAGTTTACACGTCGCGACACAGAATGACTCGTTAGTCACCACTGACGAACGGTCATCACGCTTCGTGAGCTGGGTCACCATTACAAATGCCGGCGTTTTTAGAGGTGCCCTTGTGCCCGATGAGCATCAACCGCCAGGTTCGCCTAGGCGACTTTCTTTTCACCGGAGAGTAACGAGGAATCCATGAAGGTTCTTGTAGCTGTCAAACGAGTGGTCGACTATAACGTCAAGGTTCGCGTCAAAGCGGACAACTCCGGCGTCGATCTCGCTAACGTCAAGATGTCGATGAACCCTTTCTGCGAAATCGCAGTGGAAGAAGCCGTACGCCTGAAAGAGAAAGGTGTTGCGACTGAAATCGTCGTCGTCTCCATCGGCCCGTCCACCGCTCAAGAGCAACTGCGCACCGCGCTGGCTCTGGGTGCCGACCGCGCCATCCTCGTCGAATCCGCCGAAGACCTGACTTCCCTGGCCGTTGCCAAGCTGCTCAAGGCTGTTGTCGACAAGGAACAGCCTCAGCTGGTGATCCTTGGCAAACAAGCCATCGACAGCGACAACAACCAGACTGGCCAGATGCTCGCTGCACTGAGCGGTTACGGTCAGGGCACCTTCGCCTCGAAAGTCGAAGTCACTGGCGACAACGTTGCCGTGACCCGTGAAATCGACGGCGGTGCACAGACCGTTTCGCTGAAACTGCCGGCCATTGTCACCACCGACCTGCGTTTGAACGAGCCGCGCTATGCGTCCCTGCCAAACATCATGAAAGCCAAGAAGAAGCCGCTTGAAGTGCTGACTCCTGACGCTTTGGGCGTTTCCACCGCCTCCACCAACAAAACCCTGAAAGTCGAAGCGCCGGCTGCACGCAGCGCAGGCATCAAGGTCAAGTCGGTGGCTGAACTGGTCGAGAAACTGAAAAACGAAGCGAAGGTAATCTGATCATGACTATCTTGGTAATCGCCGAACACGACAACAAAGTAGTGGCCCCGGCCACGCTGAACACCGTGGCGGCTGCCGCCAAAATCGGTGGTGACATCCACGTTCTGGTTGCCGGTCAGGGCGTTGGCGCTGTAGCTGAAGCTGCCGCCAAAATCGCTGGCGTGGCCAAAGTGCTGGTCGCCGACAACGCTGCCTACGCACACCAACTGCCAGAAAACGTTGCACCGCTGGTAGCGGAGTTGGGCAAGGGCTACAGCCACATCCTGGCTGCCGCCACCTCCAACGGCAAAAACATCCTGCCGCGCGTTGCCGCTCAGCTGGACGTTGACCAGATCTCCGAGATCATCTCGGTTGAAAGCGCCGACACCTTCAAGCGCCCAATCTACGCCGGTAACGCTATCGCTACCGTTCAGTCCAACGCGTCGGTAAAAGTCATCACCGTGCGTGCTACCGGTTTCGACCCGGTTGCCGCCGAAGGTGGTTCGGCTGCCGTTGAAGCGGTTGCGGCTGCTCACGACGCGGGCACTTCCAGCTTCGTTGGCGAAGAACTGGCCAAGTCCGATCGTCCGGAACTGACCGCTGCCAAGATCGTCGTTTCCGGCGGTCGCGGCATGCAGAACGGCGACAACTTCAAGCACCTGTACGCCCTGGCCGACAAGCTGGGCGCTGCTGTTGGCGCTTCCCGCGCTGCGGTCGACGCAGGTTTCGTACCGAACGACATGCAGGTCGGTCAGACCGGCAAGATCGTTGCACCACAGCTGTACATCGCCGTCGGTATCTCCGGCGCGATCCAGCACCTGGCCGGCATGAAAGACTCCAAGGTGATCGTTGCGATCAACAAGGACGAAGAAGCGCCGATCTTCCAGGTGGCCGATTACGGCCTGGTCGCGGACTTGTTCGAAGCCATCCCCGAGTTTGAGAAGCTGGTCTAATCCAGCGGCTTGACTTATAAGGAGCCCGGTCTTTTGGCCGGGCTTTTTATTGTCTTTGATTTGAGTGGGAGAAATTCGCCATGGATCTGCGTCGCTGGAGTGGCCTGTCATTGCTGGTGGGCCTTTCGGTTTTGCCTGTGCTGTCGGTCGCAGCAGGCAAATGCGAACGCCTGGTGGTGACCGGCAGCCCGGATGCACCGCCGTATCTGTGGCGCGACCCGCAAGACCCGACACACTTGATCGGTGCCAGCGCCGATCTGTTACAACAGATCGCGGGAGAGCTGGGGCTCAAGGTCGAGTTGCTGTACGCAGGCCTGCGCTCGCAAGCCCTGGATGAAGTACGCAGCGGACGTATGGACATCCACGCCGATGCACCGTTGACGGTGAATGAACTGGAAACGCTGGATTACATTCATCCACCGTTGGTGGAGAACGACTATCTGGTCTGGACTCGCAAGGATTCGGTGCTGGTCTACAACGAGGCGAAAGACTTGCACGGTCATCCTGGCGCTGTGTCGGAAAAGGCCCGTTTGACCCAGCCGTTTGAAGCGTTCGCCAAGGCGCAGTTGAGCCTTGTGCGCCTGCCCAACCTGACCGAGGCCTTTCAGAAGCTGCTTTTAGGCGAGGTGCAATACGTACTTGCCGGACGCTATGCAGGAATGGCGACGGCCCAGACTCTGGGGATGGCCAATGATCTGGCGGCCCATCCACAACCAATCGATAAACCGGGCCTGTTCCTCGCGGTTTCCCATAACTCTGCCTGCAACGACCCATGGTTACGCGGACAGTTGGCCAAAAAGATGACAGAATTGCCCGCGTCCGGTCTGACGGAAGCCGTGCTGCAGCGCAATCTAGAGCGCTGGAAGGCACAGTTACAGCAACCCGTCAGCCCAAAACTTTAGGGTGCGTCCTCAATAAATGACGGTCGCGCCGTCGCCCCGCCAAAATCGGGGTGAGACAGGAACAATGAGCATAGGGGCCAGGCCCTTCGGGTTGAAGCTGTGGTCGAGCCATGCTGCGTTGCGGGACTTGAAGAGGCGAACAGCATTTCCTGCGTCCCGCGCCTGGCCTGGCACGACCACAGCATCAACGCGATCCGCCCTTTATTAAGAACGCACCCTGGGATTTTCTAGTGACTATTCGACCTCTTTTCGCTGTCCTGGCCGTTCTGGCTCTGGCCGGTTGCGCAGCCGATCCGGCGCCGAATGAACAGATGCGCTTGACCGGGCAAGCCCTGGAACAAGCCAAAGCCGTGGGCGCGACAACTGAAGACGTCGCTGAGCTGAAACTCGCTGAAGGCAAGTTCACCCAGGCTCAGGCTGACATGGTTCACCAATCGTTCAAGGACGCGCGCATGCAAGCTGAACAGGCTGAGCTGGACGCCCGTCTGGCTGAAGCACGGGTCCTGACCCAGAAAAGCCAGGAACAACTGAAGGTGCTCAACACCCGTATCACTCGCCTGCGCAAGCAACTGGGAGATGCCCAATGAGCCTGAAGACCAGAGTATTCGGTGGTCTGCTATTGGCCGGTTGCGCGAGCCTGTACGGTTGTGCCGGCCAGCACAGTGACGCCGCTTTGCGCCAGGCCAGCGCCGACTTCCAGAAGGTCAAGGAAGACTCGAATGTGCTGCGCGTCGCGCCCAAGGACGTGATTCGCGCCGGTGAGTCTCTGGCTCGCGCCGATCGTCTGTCTAGCTACTGGGGCAGCGGTAAGGATGTGGCGCATTACGCCTACCTGAGCCAGCGCTACAGTGAAATTGCCCGAGAACACAGCGAACAGATACTGAACCAGGAGCGCACGGCGAAACTTGAGCTGGAGCGTCAGCGCCTGCAATTGGCCTTGCGTGAGGCCAAGCTGCTCAGCGTGCAGCAGCAGGGCAAATGGCTGGAAGAGCAGATCATCAGCCTGGCGACGACTCAGACTGATCGCGGTCTGGTCATGACCTTGGGGGATGTGTTGTTCGATACCGGCGAAGCGGACTTGAAAAACTCGGCCAATCGCACGGTGCTGAAAATCGTTCAGTTCCTCCAGCTCAATCCCAAGCGCGTAGTGCGGATTGAAGGCTATACCGACAGCACCGGCGGCAAGCAGGACAATCTCAGTTTGTCTCGCGATCGTGCTCAAGCAGTTGCCGACGTGTTGATTGATCTGGGTATCGAGGACAAGCGTATCCAGGTCGAAGGCTACGGCGATGAGTATCCGGTGGAGGCCAACGCCTCCGAGCGCGGACGTGCGCAGAATCGCCGCGTGGAAATTGTGTTCTCCGACGAGAAAGGCCAGCTCGGCGCTTCCCGCTAAGACCCTCGCCACTGAAAGCCCGGTAACCTGAGGTGCCGGGCTTTTTTGTACCTGCGAATTGGCTCGCAATACAGTACAGTTTTTGCTGACACTGCACTGTACGGTCAACTATTGTGGCAACTGTCCCCGTACACTTCTAAACTGTTCCGGTATTGTTCTGCACAAAAATAAAATGCCCGTGAAATCGAGTGCTGCGTCATGACCAATCTCTTGCTCTATCAACGTATCGCTCAGCAATTGGCTGAGGATATCCGTCGTGGTGTCTATCAGCCGGGCGAGCGCGTGCCCTCGGTACGCAAGATGAGCTCGCAGCTCAACGTCAGCCATGCGACGGTGCTTCAGGCTTACGCCAATCTCGAAGACCAGGGGCTGATTCGTGCCAGGCCGCAGTCCGGTTATTACGTGCACCAGACGCCGGCCCTGACAGCGCCAACCCCGGATATCGCCCGGGTCGAGCGGCCAGGTCTGGTCACTCGCAGCAGCATCATTCAGCAGGTGTTGGTCGAGTCGCGGCGCGAAGGCGTGTTTCCGCTGGGGGCCGCCGTTCCGAGTGTCGACTATCTGCCGGTGCGTGCTCTGCATCAGCAATTGGCCAAGGTCACGCGCTTTCATAGCCCGCGGGCCTTCAGTTACATGTTTAGTCCGGGTTTTGAACCGTTACGCCGACAAGTGGCGATTCGTATGCGTGATGCCGGTGTGGTGGTCGATCCATCGGAAGTGGTGATCACCCACGGTTGCGTCGACGCCTTGCAGATGTCGTTGCGGGTGTTGACCCGACCAGGCGATCTGATCGCGGCTGAGTCGCCGACCTATTACGGACTGCTGCAACTGGCCGATCTGCTGGGCCTGAAAGTCATCGAGATCCCGAGCGACCCTGCCATTGGCATGAGCCTTGAAGCGCTGCAATTGGCGGCGAACCAGTGGTCGATCAAGGCCCTGGTCCTGACCACGCGCCTGAGCAACCCGTTGGGCGGCACCATGCCTGAGGAGCGGCAGAAGCAGTTGCTGCGTCTGGCATCGGATTTCGATATCCAGGTTGTCGAGGATGATATTTACGGCGAACTGATGTTCGAGCAGGGCCGTACCAAGGCACTGAAGGCCTACGACCGGCTGGATCGGGTGATCTACTGCTCGAGCTTTTCCAAGACCTTGTCACCCGGTGTACGGATCGGCTGGATGATCGCCGGTAAGTACCAACAGGAAATCCAGCGTTTGCAGACTTTCAGCACCCATTCTGCGTGCAGCGTCACGCAAATGGGGATCGCGTCTTATCTGGAGAACGGCGGTTATGATCGCCATCTGCGCTATATCCGTCAGGAGTACCGCAAGAACCTCAGTGCTTTCCAGCTGGCGGTGCAGCAGTATTTCCCGGAAGGCACGCAAATGACCCGACCCACCGGCGGCTTTATCCTCTGGGTCAGCCTGCCTGGCCGGGTCAATACCCAAGAACTGCATGTGCGCGCCTTGCAACAGGGCATCAGCATCGCGCCGGGGCTGATTTTCAGTAACACCGAGCAGTTCAATCACTGCATTCGATTGAACTGCGGCATTCCGTGGAACCGCGAGGCCGAGCGAACGCTGATGACCTTGGGCATGCTCGCAAGTCAGCTTTGTCAGGAGGCGGCGGGCGGTTTCTGACAGGGGCCAGGTCCCGTCGAGTGGTCGGCTTATCGGGAGCTTGTCATGGACCGTTCAACAAGCGAGCATATGCCACCTCTGCCGTTAGTGCTGTAGTGCCTATGAAAGCGATTTTTCCTGTTGGTTGGTTGTTAGTCTGCTTATTGAGTGTCTTCAATAACGTGACGGTGATGGCGGCTTCCAGCCAGGACAAGCCGGTTGTGGCTGCCTCCACGGCGAAATCGCAGAAGCCTGCATCGGTAAAAAAGCACGCGCCTGTCAAAAGGCGTGCGCCCATCGCTTCCAAGTCAAAGCCGGCAAGTGAAGTAGTGCAAACCCCGTTGCCTGCGGTCAATCTGGACTTGAGCCTGCCGCAGGATATGGTCAGGGATTTGCAGCCCCCGGGTGCACTGCTGCAGACCAGGCGTCAGCCGTTACTGCCAAAGTTGTTTGGCGCAAAACCAAAGTCGGACAGTCCGTTTCAGCTCAACGGTCGCTTGCTCAACAATGAAATGGGGTTGCAGCTACGTAATGAAGAGCGTCGCGAGGTCGAAGGTGCCGCGCTGGATTTCCAGTTCAAACAGTAAGTACAAACACCTTGCTGTGACCCACGGTCTTGACGCTTTGTCGGAGACTGGTCAGTCACGGCTGTTTGAGTGAAAAAACCACGGTCTGGCTAATTTCAAACGGCTGTTTTAGCGGGTACTCTATTGCTCGTCATTAAACACTTTGGCCGTCACGAGGAGTTTGTTCGTCATGAATTGCCGTGAAGGCTGTGGCGCCTGTTGCATTGCCCCTTCCATCAGTTCACCGATCCCCGGCATGCCCAATGGCAAAGCCGCGGGAGAACGTTGCGTGCACCTTACTGCCGAGCACCTGTGCGCCATCTTCGGGATGCCCGAGCGGCCGGCGGTCTGCGCGGCTTTTCAGGCGGATGTCGAGGTGTGCGGCAGCAGCCGTGAAGAAGCTATCAAATTGTTGGGTTGGTGGGAGCAAATGACGGCGGCTTAGTGTTTTCAATGTACGGAACTTCAACAATAAGGAATAAGACAATGGGTTCGCTGCATCGAATGGCTGTGCTGTGTGGTTTGACTGTTCTGCTGGCCGCAACGGCTCAGGCCGAAGATTGGCAGACTGCCAAGGATGAAAACGGGATCAAGATTTCCCTGAGTGAAGTCGCCGGCTCCCAATACAAGGCCTATCGCGGCGTGACGATCATGAAGACCTCCATCGCCAAACTGCGTGCCTTGCAAGAGGATGTCTCAGGGGCGTGCGCCTGGATTCATGAGTGCAAATCGCAGAAACTGCTCAAGCACGAAGGCGATCAGAGCTGGACCTACACTCAGTTCAGTCCGCCCTGGCCGGTTACCCCACGCGATTCGGTACTGCACGTCACCACAGTCGAAGGCGCCGATGGCAGCCTGACCCGCAAACTGGAAGGTGTGCCAACGTATATTCCTGAAGAAAAGGGTTTCGTGCGGGTCGCTCAGGTCCAAGGCTTCTGGAAGTTCGTACCCAAAGGCGCAGATCAGATCGAAGTGACCTACCAGGTTCACACCGAACCGGGCGGCAGTGTGCCGTCGTGGCTGGCCAACAAGTTCGTCGTTGACGCCCCGTTCAACACTTTGAAGGCGCTGAAACAGCGCGCTGAAAAACCATAAGGTCTTGAACCGGTTGCTCTTTGAAAGAAGGTCGCCTGTTGGCGTAATGCAGTTCAGTTAAGCGAATGTGGTCCACTGTAGGAGCGAGCTTGCTCGCGATGGTCGTTAACGATAACGCGTGTTTACTGGCTAAACGCGGCGCACTTAAGTCCATCGTCGGAACGCCGCCCGGAGCAAGCTCGCTCCTACAACTGCCTTAACTGACCGGCATTACGCCTGTTGGCGGCCTTCTTTATGCAAAGTCCCTGAGTGCTGTGGGTGGAACGATGCTCACTGCTCAAGGTCGAGATGATGTAAGCCCATCCATGGGTTTTATCGAGGAGGCACCAATGCAAAAGTGGGAAGTCACTTTCGTTGATGATCATGGTGTTCAAACCGTCGAGCAGTTTGACTGCGAGCAAGAACCCACCATGGAGCAGGCTGCGCACTTGATACTTGCAAAGTTGCTGCCAGTCCCGGCCGAGCTCGATCTCAATGATCTGGAAGGCCGTATCGATGACCCCACGGTCAAAAGCCTGAAAGATCAGTACAGCATTCAAATCCTCGATATCACCCCGGCTTCTTGAGGCTCTGGCACAGGGGCTGGCTTCGCGCTACTCTGCAATCGAGATCAGCGAATGAATCGCTAAGGTCTGGTCTCTTGTCAGCTACATGCTTGTTTCCCGGCGGCAATCTTATTGTCGTATCGCTTTCACCATTGTGGTTGCGAGCGCAGGGAGTACGGAAAGTCTATCCATCAGTTTGAGGAGGACGTTTCATGAGCACAGCCTATCAAGAAGACATCAGCAGCAGCGTGCTGCGCCGCATGAAAGAGGGCGGTTTTGATTTTTCACGATTCCATCCCATCGAGTTCTACGCCATTTTCCCGGATGAGGAGCGGGCGCGCAGGGCGGCAGGACATTTTCGCGGTGAGTCATTGAATGCTCAGATCAGCGTGCGTGATGACGGGGCCTGGCATCTGGAGCTAAGCAAGGTGATGTATGCCACCTACGGCGGCATCGGTGACTTCGAGCAGGATTTCGAGGCGGTGGTCGAGCCTCTGGGCGGGATTATCGAAGGTTGGGGCGTGAAGCAGGAGGTACGAGGGTTACTCGCATAACACCTATGAACAGCATCAACACTCAGCATCGGCTGACCTCAGGGTCGGCCGATTTCGTTTGTGGCTGTTGGAAGATCAAAAGATCGCGGATTATCCAGAGGTTCACGCGTGCAGCGAAATCAAGTCTGACTATGCTGGTGATAGCTATAGGCATTGCTTCGCAATGAAGCGGGGGCGATCGAGTTGGGGCGTTTGCTGCACGGGAATGGTGCGACACCTGCCGGGCTATTATCCAACTGATTGATATTAAAGCGTTTATGCCGCTGGCACGGGCCTTGCGAAGCCTTGGTGTCCGGGTGACAAGGAGTACGGCATGATCCGCACCTATTTTGATGAGATGTATGATGCCGGCGGCCAGGTCCGTCCGCATTATCGGGAGTTCGCCCGTTGGTTAGCCGAAACGCCTGACGAGCTTTTGGCACAACGGCGACGCGAGGCCGATCTGCTATTTCATCGCGCCGGTATTACTTTCACACTCTATGGTGATGAGCAGGGGACGGAGCGCCTGATTCCCTTTGACACTATTCCCCGAAGTATTCCCGCCAGTGAATGGCGGATCGTCGAACGTGGCTGCATCCAGCGGGTCAAGGCGTTGAACATGTTCCTCGCCGACCTCTATCACGAGCAGCGCATCATCAAGGCCGGCATCATCCCGGCCGAGCAAGTGCTGGCCAACGAGCAGTATCAGTTGGCCATGCAAGGGCTGTATCTGCACCGCGATATCTATTCGCATATTTCTGGCGTCGACCTGGTGCGTGACGGCGACGGCACCTATTACGTGCTCGAAGACAACCTGCGCACGCCCAGCGGTGTCAGCTACATGCTCGAAGACCGCAAGATGATGATGCGGTTGTTCCCCGAGTTGTTCGCTGCCCAGCGCATTGCGCCGATCGATCATTACCCCAACCTGTTGCTCGACACCCTGAAAAGCTCCAGCCCGCTGGAGAACCCCAGCGTAGTGGTATTGACTCCCGGACGCTTTAACAGCGCGTTCTTCGAACACGCGTTTCTGGCTCGGGAGATGGGCGTCGAACTGGTCGAGGGGGCTGATCTGTTCGTGCGTGATGACCGTGTGTTCATGCGCACTACCGACGGGCCGAAGGCCGTTGATGTGATCTATCGTCGTCTCGATGACGCATTCCTCGACCCCTTGGCGTTCAATCCCGACTCGATGCTCGGCGTGCCCGGTCTGTTGTCCTCTTATCGCTCTGGCAATGTAGTGCTGGCGAATGCCATCGGCACCGGTGTGGCAGACGACAAGTCGGTCTATCCGTTTGTCACCGACATGATCCGTTTCTATCTGGACGAGGAGCCGATCCTCAAGAACGTGCCCACCTGGCAATGCCGCAAACCCGAGGAGCTGTCCCACGTGCTGGCGAACCTTCCCGAACTGGTAGTCAAGGAAACTCAAGGTTCCGGCGGTTATGGAATGCTGGTGGGGCCCGCGGCGACGGCGGCGGAAATCGAGTCGTTCCGCGCGCGGATCAAAGCCAAGCCTCACGCCTACATCGCCCAACCGACCCTGTGCCTGTCGACCTGCCCGACGTTTGTCGAAAACGGCATCGCCCCGCGCCATATCGACCTGCGCCCGTTTGTCCTGTCTGGCCGGGAAACCCGGGTAGTGCCCGGCGGCCTGACCCGCGTCGCACTGCGCGAAGGATCCCTGGTGGTGAATTCGTCCCAGGGTGGCGGTACCAAGGACACCTGGGTGGTCGAGGATTGAAGGAAGCCTGCCATGTTAAGTAGAACTGCCTCGGATTTGTATTGGATGTCGCGTTACCTGGAGCGGGCGGAAAACCTTGCACGGATGCTCGATGTCAGTTATTCGCTGTCGTTGATGCCGCAGGACGGCCGTGGTGACGGTTTGCATGAGCTGGCGATGCCGCTGATGATCACCGGTACGCTGGATGACTATCTGGAGCGTCACGGTGCGTTGCATGCTGAACGGCTGCTGCACTTTTTCGCGCTGGACGCGGCCAACCCTGCGAGCATCTACAGCTGCCTGGGTGCCGCACGGGCCAGTGCTCATGCGGTGCGTGGGCGAATCACCGCCGACATGTGGGAAAACATCAATGCCACTTGGCTTGAGATTCGCGGTATCGCCGAACAAGGCCTTAGCCGCTACGGCATGAGCCGTTTTTGCGAGTGGATCAAGGAGCGTTCCCATCTGTTTCGCGGTGCTTCCTACGGCACCATCATGCGTAACGATGCATTTCGTTTTATCCGCCTCGGTACGTTTATCGAACGGGCCGATAACACCCTGCGCTTGCTGGATGCTCGTTACGAAATGGCCGGCGATCAGGCCGAAGCGGTCAGCGACGGCACCGCCCACGCTTACTACCAGTGGAGCGCTTTGCTGCGCGCGCTGTCCTCGTTCGAGGCCTATACCGAGATCTACCGCGACGCGCCCGGTGCGCGTCACGTTGCCGAGCTGTTGCTGTTGCGGGCCGATGTACCGCGTTCCCTGCGTGCCTGTACCGAGGAGATCGACCAGATCCTCGCCAGCCTGCCGGGCACCAACGGTCGACCGGCGCAACGCCTGGCGGCGGAGATAGACGCGAGTCTGCGTTACACCGGCATCAACGAAATCCTCGACGAAGGCCTGCACACCTGGCTTACCGAATTCATCCCGCTGGTGCGCCAGTTGGGCAACGCTATTCACAGTTCCTACCTGGAGGCTGCATGAGACTTTCCATTAGCCACGAGACCACCTATCACTACGAAGATCAGGTGCGGGCGAGCATCCAGTATTTACGTCTGACCCCCCACGACAGCGAGCGTCAGCACGTCCTCAGTTGGCAGCTCGAGCTGCCGCGGCCGGTGCGTGCCCAATTGGACCCGTTCGGCAATATCCTGCATGTGTTGACCATGGACGAGCCGCATGAAGCGATCATCATCGGCGCCCGTGGGCAAGTGGACATCGATGAAAAGCGTGAAGCCGAACATGAGAGCCAGTCGGCGCTGCCATTCCTGCGTTTCACGCGCTTGACCGAGGCGGATGAGGCCTTGCGTGCCTTTGCCCAAAAGCAATGCCGCACACGCCGTGATCGCAGCGGGTTGATCGACTTGATGCACGGCCTTAACCAGCATATGACCTATACACCAGGCTCCACTGAAATCGAAACCAGCGCCGCGGAGGCCTTCGCCGGACGTGCCGGGGTCTGTCAGGACCATACCCATGCGTTTCTCGCCTGCACGCGTAGCCTGGGCATTCCTGCGCGCTATGTGTCGGGCTATCTGTACAGCGAGAACAGTGAACACCTGGCCAGCCACGCCTGGGCCGAAGCCTGGCTCGACGATGCCTGGTACAGTTTTGATGTGACCAATCAACTGGCCAGGCCCGAGCGTCATTTGAAACTGGCGGTCGGCCTCGACTACCTGGACGCCTGCCCGGTACGTGGCATGCGCCGCGGCGGTGGTTGCGAGCAGATGCACGCCAAAGTCTTCGTCTCACCGACGCCGACTATTTCGGTTCAGCAGCAATAAAAGGGGATACCGCATCGCGAGCAAGCTCGCTCCTACATCGCGTTATCTTGTAGGAGCGAGCTTGCTCGCGATGAGGCCGGAACAGGCAACACAAGACTCAAACCATTATGGCTGCTGCTTACGTCCGGCCATATGCTTCAAATACCCCACCAACAAGTCCAGCTCCGTATCCGGTAGCACGGTTGCGGAGAAGCCGGGCATTTTCGCCTGTGGCCAATGGCGCAGGCTTTGCGGATCGCGGATATAGCGTTTGAGAAAGTCGGCACCGAAGTATTCGGTAGGGTTGAACGGGATATTCAGGTCAGGACCAAACTGCGCGTCACCCGCGCCGTTCAGACGATGGCAGGCCAGACAGTTCTTCTGGAACAACGCAAAACCCTGATTCACCGGATCACCGGGCACCAGCTTCGGATCAGGGCGCAGGGCCGGGAAACGCTCGGAAACGGCGGCCAGTTTTTTGATACTGGCAACCTGGAAGGGCCATTGTTCAGGGCTGATCTGGCCGGCTTGCGGGTTGAGCCAGACCAGATAGAACGGCCCGGCACTTGGCTTGCCCTCGGCCAATGGCGGCCAGGGTTTCTGTGGGTCTTCCACCGCGAGCCAGGCCTGAGCACCGTCGCGATTGAGCAACGGCGCGGCGGCCAGCTCGGCGGCAAAACCGTCAAGCGCTACTGCTTGCAGATGGTCGTCAGCGTTGATGCCAGTCAGCAATGCCGACAGAGGCACGGCGCGATAGCTCATCTCTCGCTTGTAGGAAACATCGTCAGAAACTCTGATCGTCCGGGTTTGAGGGTGCTTGAGCAATTCCTCGGTTTGCCAGGTTCGACTACCCGCACCCAGGTCCAGGACCAGTTGTGCGGCGTACAGGGGCGTGCTGAGCAGCAAGGCCCAAAGCAAAATGAAAGGTTTCAATTGATCGCCGTAATGTCGTCAGAAATTTCGTCGCCCGGCAGGATGTCCTGGGGTGGGGAGACGTGATCGACCACGGCGCACTTGAGCTTCCGGATCTTGCCCAAAGGTTGGCACACAAGCGCCTGCCCCGGTAGTGAACCGGGGCACAATTGTAATGCGGCGCTGTAAAACGGCCACACCTTTAGCCGATCACTCTGGTGAGGTTCGGCAAGATGAGGATCAGTGTGGTGGCGAATAGAATGAGCCCGGCCTGACGTACTTTCGATTGTTTGAACATGGCTGACTGCCTTTTTTGTTATGTCCTGAGCGTCAAATGCTTGCCTGCATATCTCCATGACGGCAAAGCGTTGTACTTCCTTTCTGAGGAGGGTCTCGGCAAAGCCCGACGACCACCTCCTACGGTTTACCTTAGGGGCCGCATTGCACTTGGTTTAGATCCATTTCGTATCAACCATTGGCTAAACGCTTTAAAAAAGGCATGAGGTTTATTGCCAGTTGCTTGGCCGCCCTTTGGCTAGACAGTTCCGTTGCTCAATCCTCGTTTTCAATTAGCTCGCTACCGTTCGTCTGAGCGTGACCGTCAAGGTCAGTGAGCGCTTCGGTCATTGAATCCATCGCTGCTGCGCGTAGGGTCTGTTGATGTTTGGTGACGATTCGCCACCAAACATCAACAGACCCTAATGTGAGAACTCAGCAATTACTCACCTGTACTGCGGTTCGAGGACGTCATGACTGAAGCTTTGATTTTCGATGCGTTACGCACGCCCCGTGGCAAAGGCAAGGCCGATGGCGCCTTGCACAGCGTCAAGCCAGTGAACCTGCTGGCCGGGTTGCTGAGTGCTCTGCAACAGCGCACGGAACTCGATACCAGCCAGGTGGATGACATTGTGCTCGGCTGCGTGACGCCGGTCGGTGATCAGGGCGCCGATATTGCCAAGACTGCCGCCTTCGTTGCCGATTGGGAGGTGAGCGTGGCCGGCCTGCAAATCAACCGTTTCTGCGCTTCGGGGCTGGAAGCGGTCAATCTCGGCGCCATGAAAGTGCGCTCCGGGTTCGAGGATCTCGTGGTGGTGGGTGGCGTCGAGTCCATGTCGCGTGTACCGATGGGCAGCGACGGCGGTGCCTGGGCACTTGACCCGCAAACCAACATGCACAGCCATTTCGCGCCCCAGGGCATCGGCGCGGACCTGATCGCCACGCTTGAAGGCTTCAGCCGCCAGGATGTCGACACCTTCGCGCTGCACTCCCAGCAAAAAGCCGCACGGGCGAGGGCGGACGGTTCCTTCAAGAAGTCGTTGATACCGGTGCAGGATCAAAACGGCATTATCCTGCTCGATCACGATGAGTTCATCCGCGCCGGCTCCACGCTGGAAGGCCTGGGCAATCTCAAACCCAGTTTTGAAATGATCGGGCAAATGGGCTTCGACGCTACGGCGTTGCGGGTCTACAGCCATGTGGAGCGCATCAACCATGTCCACACCCCAGGCAACAGCTCGGGGATTGTCGACGGTGCCGCACTGATGCTGATTGGCTCTGAATCCAAAGGTCGCGAGCTGGGTTTGCAGCCGCGCGCGCGTGTGGTCGCCACGGCGGTCATCAGTACCGATCCGACCATCATGCTTACCGGTCCCGCCCCGGCCACCCGCAAAGCGCTGGCCAGGGCCGGGTTGCGGGTCGAAGACATCGACCTGTTCGAGGTCAACGAGGCCTTTGCTTCGGTCGTGCTGAAATTCATCAAGGACATGGCCATCGACCCGGACAAGGTCAATGTCAATGGCGGCTCCATCGCCATGGGCCACCCGCTTGGCGCGACCGGTTGCGCGATCCTCGGCACCTTGCTCGATGAACTGGAAGTGCGACGCCTGCGCTACGGCCTGGCGACCCTCTGTGTCGGCGGCGGCATGGGTATTGCCACCATCATCGAACGCCTCTGAGCCCTGACATCAAGGAAGCACTTTCATGACTGATGCTATCCGTTACGAAATAGGTCAGGACCAGATCGTCGTCCTGACTATCGACCTGCCGGGCCAGACAGCCAACACCATGAACGCAGTCTACCGAGATGCCATGGCCGCCAGCGTTGCACAGCTGGTAGCCGACGGAGAGTCGATCGCCGGGGTGATCATCACCTCCGCGAAGAAAACCTTCTTTGCCGGTGGCGACCTCAATGAACTGATCAAGGTGGGCAAGCCCGAAGCCAAAGCCTTCTACGACATGGTGCTGTCGCTCAAAGGTCAACTGCGCACGCTGGAGACCTTGGGTAAACCGGTGGTTGCCGCGATCAACGGCGCGGCGCTGGGCGGTGGTTGGGAGATTTGCCTGGCGTGCCATCATCGGGTGGCGCTGGACAGCAAGTCGCTGCAGATCGGTTTGCCGGAAGTGACTCTCGGCCTGCTACCGGGCGGCGGCGGTGTGGTGCGCATGGTGCGCATGCTGGGGCTGGAAAAAGCCTTGCCGTACCTGCTTGAAGGCAAAAAAGTCACACCGCAACAAGCACTGCAGGCCGGATTGATTGATCAGCTGGCAGCTGACCGCAATGAACTGTTGGCCAAGGCCCGGGCGTGGATCGTCGCCAACCCGGCGGTCAAGCAGCGCTGGGACATGAGTGGTTACCAGATTCCCGGTGGTACACCGTCCCATCCAGAAGTGGCGCAGATGCTGGCCATTGCGCCGTCGATCCTGCGCAGCAAAACCTATGGCTGCCTGCCGGCTCCAGAGAAAGTCCTCTGTGCGGCGGTGGAGGGCGCCCAGGTCGATTTCGACACTGCGCAATTGATCGAAACCCGCTACTTCACCGAGCTGACCACCGGCCAGGTGGCGAAAAACATGATTGGCACTTTCTGGTTCCAACTCAACCAGATCAATGCCGGTAGCTCCCGGCCACAAGGATTCGCACCCTATGTGACACACAAAGTCGGTGTCCTCGGCGCGGGCATGATGGGCGCCGGGATTGCCTACGTCAGCGCCGTGGCCGGTATCGAGGTGGTACTCAAGGACATCAACCTCGCTGCCGCCGAAAAGGGCAAAGCGCACTCGGCGGCGTTGCTCGACAAAAAACTCGCTCGCGGGCAACTGACTGCCGAGCAGCGGGAAATCACCCTGGCGCGAATCAAAACCACCGAGCAGGATGCTGACCTGGCCGGTTGCGACCTGATCATCGAAGCGGTGTTCGAAGATCGTGAGTTGAAAGCCAGGGTTACGTCCGCTGCGCAGCGCGTGGTCGGTGCCGATGCGGTCATTGCGTCCAACACGTCTACCTTACCCATCAGCGGCCTCGCCGCTGCCGTGCCGCAGCAGGAAAAGTTTATTGGTCTGCACTTCTTCAGCCCGGTAGAAAAAATGCCGCTGGTGGAAATAATCAAAGGGGTCAACACCAGTGATGAAACCCTGGCTCGCGGTTTTGATTTCGTACTGCAAATCAAGAAAACCCCGATTGTGGTGAACGACAGCCGTGGGTTCTTTACTTCGCGGGTGTTCGGCACCTTCACCAACGAAGGCATCGCCATGCTTGGCGAAGGCATTTCGGCACCGATGATCGAAACCGAAGCGCGCAAGGCCGGGATGCCTATTGGTCCGTTGGCGATTTCCGACGAAGTATCCCTGAGCCTGATGAGCCATATCCGTCAGCAAACCGCCAAGGATCTGCAAGCCGAAGGGAAACCGCTGACGCAGCATCCGGCCTTTGCCGTGATCGATCTACTGATCGATGACTACAAACGCCCGGGCAAAGCGGCGGGTGGGGGGTTCTACGACTATCCGGCCGGGGGGCCAAAGCACCTGTGGCCGGAGTTGAAAAAACGCTTCGAAAAAGCCGACGCTCAGATATCAGCGCAAGACGTACGAGATCGCTTGCTGTTCGTGCAGGCCATCGAAACCGTGCGCTGTGTGGAGGAGGGCGTGCTGCACTCGACGGCCGACGCCAACATCGGTTCGATCTTCGGCATAGGCTTCGCGGCCTGGACCGGCGGCGCGTTGCAGTTCATCAACCAATACGGCCTGAAGGACTTCATTGCCCGCGCCCGGTACCTGGCCGAGCAATATGGCAAACGTTTTGCACCGCCGGCATTGCTGTTGGAGAAAGCGGCTCAAGGGAAGCTGTTCTGACCGAAGGTTCCCGACTGCCCGGCGGTACGTTCCGGGCTTGCCTTGCAACGGCATTTCAAGGCAGGCTCAAACGTGTGCACTATCGCCTAATCGTGTCAGGTACTTCTTATGTCGTTACGCATCTGCATTCTGGAAACCGACATCTTGCGTCCAGAACTGGTCGATCAATATCAGGGTTATGGGCAGATGTTTCAGCGCCTGTTCTCACAGCAACCGATCGCTGCCGAGTTCACCGTCTACAACGTGATGCAAGGCGACTACCCCAGTGATGATTTGAGTTTCGATGCCTATCTGGTCACTGGCAGCAAGGCCGATTCCTTTGGCACTGATCCGTGGATTCAAACCCTCAAGACTTACCTGTTGGCGCGCTACGAGCGTGGCGACAAGCTGCTGGGCATCTGCTTCGGCCATCAGCTGCTGGCGTTGCTGCTGGGCGGCAAGAGCGAGCGCGCGACCCAGGGCTGGGGTGTCGGTACCCACAGCTACACATTGGCCGCCAAAGCGCCGTGGATGAGTCCGGTGGTCGAAGAGCTGACCTTGTTGATCAGTCATCAGGATCAGGTCACCGCGCTGCCGGAAAACGCCACGGTGATCGCCTCCAGCGATTTTTGCCCGTTCGCCGCCTATCACATCAACGATCAGGTTCTGTGTTTCCAGGGCCACCCTGAGTTCATCCACGACTATTCGCGCGCGTTGCTGGAGATCCGTCAGCAGCACCTTGGCGAGCAGGTCTACCAGAAAGGCGTAGCCAGCCTGGCCCATGAACACCACGGCGCCACTGTGGCAGAGTGGATGATGCAATTCGTTGCCCATAAGCCGAAGGCTGAATCCGCTTAAGCCCCTGTAGCCGCTGCCGCAGGCTGCGATAAGTCCCGTAGGGGCTTTTGCGGTTCGAAAAGCACGCCCGATCCTCGGTCGATCGCAGCGTGCGGCAGCGGCTACAAAAGAGCGCTTACAGCCACCCCGACCGCTTGAAGCTCGCCCACAACGCGACACAACCCACCGCAATAAACCCCATCACCGAAAAATAACCGTAGTGCCAGCTCAGCTCAGGCATGTTCTGGAAGTTCATCCCATAAATCCCGGCTATAGCCGTCGGGAGCGCCAGAATCGCCGCCCAGGCTGCGAACTTGCGTTGCACCACGCTTTGCCGCGACGCCTCCAGCAACACACCGATCTCGATGGTCTGGCTGGCGATATCGCGCAACGTTGCCAGGTCTTCCATCTGCCGTGTCACATGAATCTGCACGTCGCGGAAGTACGGGCGCATACTTTTGTCGATAAACGGAAACGTCAGCTTCTGCAGTTCTTCGCTGATCTCTACCATCGGCGCCGCGTATCGGCGCAAGCGCAGCAAATCCTGGCGCAAGCCATGCAGATTCTGGATATCGCGTTCATTCAGTGAACTGCTCAGCACGTTGCGTTCCAGCTCATTGATTTCGGCATGAATCGCCTCGCTGACCGGCTGATAGTTTTCGATGACGAAATCGAGCAGGGCGTAGAGCACAAAGTCTTCGCCATGACCGAGCAACAGCGGTCGCGCCTCGCAACGTTGACGCACATGGGCGTAGGACGCCGAATGGCCGTAGCGGGCGGTGATAATGTAACCCTTGCCGGCGAAAATGAGAGTCTCGATAAACTCCAGTTTGCCCTCGTGGCGAATTGGCGAGTAAATCACGATAAACAGCGCGTCACCGAAGGTTTCCAGCTTCGGTCGGCTGTGTTTTTCCAGGGCGTCTTCAATGGCCAGTTCGTGCAGGTTGAACTGTTTTTGCAGGCTGGCCAGCTCTTGAGGGGTGGGCTCTTCCAGGCCGATCCAGACGAAATGGTCAGGTTTTGCGGCCCAGACACTGCCTTCATCGAGGGTGATGTTGGTGATTCTCTTACCAGCGCTGTAAACGGCAGCAGCAACGACTCTACCCATAATGGTTGTCCGCTTTTTATTATCAAATGGCAGTGGCAGGCATGGTGCAACTTAGCGTGCTCTACCTGATCAGAGTCAGCAACAACGCGGTAGTTCGCAAGCAAAAAAAAAGCCCGCACGAGGCGGGCTTGGCATCAGGCCGGTTGTAGCTGCTGATCCATCGACTCGATGCACGCGCGCATCTGCTCGCGGCACTGGGCGATCAACATCGGCATATCGTCCAGGCTCAACCCGGCGGTGGGAATCGCCGGCAGCGAGCGAATCAGGATTTTGCCGCTGCGCCAACGGTTCAGGCGCATTTGCTTGATATAGCTGCTGACACACACCGGGACGATCGGCACCCCGGCGGCAATGGCCATTTGAAATGCGCCTTTCTTGAATGGCAGCAACTCTTCGCCGAGGTTGCGCGTGCCTTCCGGAAACACCCAGATCGAGGTGTCCTTGTGCCGCAACGTGTGGGTGGTGGTCAGCATTGATTGACGGGCCTTGTGGGCGTTGCCACGGTCGATCAGCACATTCCCCGCGAGCCAGAACAACTGCCCGAATAACGGTACCCATTTCAGGCTCTTCTTGCCGATGCACACTGTGCGCCGCGGCACTATGTTGCCGAGCACGAACAAATCATAGTTGGACTGGTGATTGGCGATGATCACGCAACCTGGGGGGGTGTCCATCAGTGGACCGACCTCGGCCTTTACCCGCAGGCGCAAAATACACATGGCCGGCCAGGCGTAGAGACGGGCGCACAAACGACTGTTATCCGGATTGAACGGTCGGCACAGCCCGAGCAATACCCCGAGCACGCCAGCGCTGATAAAGTGCAGGCTCATCAATAACATACGAAACAAATACAGCATTTACAGGCCCGCCGGGACAAAAGGTGGCGCAGTGTACGGATGTGCACTGTTTTCGGCAATTGCCTGTATAGACGTGGGAGATGGCCGATGTTTAAGCGCATGTTTCCGACTTATAGCGTCAGATGCGGTTTAGAGCGGCCGAGGGACTTTAAACGGCGGGTACAAGAAAAAGCCCGGCTATAGAGGCCGGGCTTTCTCATTGATGCGCTCGAGCGTTAGCCCAAATGTTCCTGATCCTGGATGATCGCGTTATCCAGCGTCTCCAGCAGTGCCTTGCGCACTTTCAGCTTGGTGTTCTTGTGGGCGGTCATGTTGATCTTCTTCAATTGACGCGCGGCTGCCAGCGCAGCGGCTTGCAACTCTTGCGGTGCCACGACCTTGTCGAGGAAGCCCGCATCCACCGCGCCTTGCGGGTCAAACATCTCGCCGTTGATCACCGAACGATGGAATGCCGACTTGCGCAAGCGATCACGGGCCAGCTCGATACCGGCGTGGTGCATGGTCATGCCGATCTGAACTTCGTTCAGGCCAATGCTGAACGGACCCTCGACCCCGATCCGGTAATCGGCCGACAACAGGATAAAGGCACCCTTGGCCACCGCGTGCCCGGGGCAGGCGACAATGACCGGGAAGGGGTGAGACAACAGGCGACGAGCCAGGGTCGACCCCGACGTCACCAGGCTGACCGCTTCCTTAGGGCCGGCTGTCATCACCTTCAAGTCATAACCGCCCGACAGAATCCCTGGCTGACCGGTAATGATCACTACCGCACGATCCTTCTCTGCCTGGTCCAGCGCAGCATTGAAAGCAGCTATCACGTCCGGGGAAATGGCATTGACCTTGCCATTGCTCAAGGTCAGGGTCGCGATACCGTCTTCGAGGTGGTAAGAAATCAACTCACTCATGACGCTATTCCTTGTAATGAAGTGGGGCAGACGTTACCCACCGCGGTAGGTCAGGTAAAGCGCCGTGACTGACTGATGAGTCAGCCTTTGTCCGCCCGGCAAGCGTAGCCGGCCACGCCGGCGGCGTATTGCTCTCTATATAGAGGTGAAGGCCAGGCCAGAGATTGGCCGGTTTGCCATGGCCGAACACAAGGTCCAATCGCGCCGAGCGACATAAATGCCTAAGCGCATGAAAATTCTGAAAAAAATATTTGCCATCGGAAAAGCTTTCGACTACATTAGCGCGCCTCGACAGACAGAACATGTTTGAAGAGATACGGTGAAGTGTCCGAGTGGCTTAAGGAGCACGCCTGGAAAGTGTGTATACAAGAAATTGTATCGAGAGTTCGAATCTCTCCTTCACCGCCACATTTAAACGTTAAAGCCCTGATTATTCGGGGCTTTTTCGTTTCTGCGTTTCTGAAAAAAAATCCAGCCCATACTTTGGCCCATACCCTGGACGGCTCAGTGCTTTACGACCAAAGGCTGATTTTTCGACAGTTTCTAAGCGGTGCAGCCCAGCAGCGGTCCATCGATCGATCTGACTCGCCTCGTTGTAATCGGGATCATCATTTGACCGACATCAACGCACGAACGCTTGCCAGCGATTGTCTGTTGGCGCCGACGCCGAATTGACCCAGTTACCGAGATGCCACTGACCCAGTCTGATTCCTCGTGAACCATTTCCTGTGCTGGATTTCTGCCGATTGGAGTTGGGTCAGTCTTGCGTCGGCACGTAGGTCAATTCGGAGTCGGTGCCAACACCAAGGTTCTGCTACTCAATCTTTGCCAACCGGGTGAGTACACCGATGATCTGTTCGCAATGTCCCAGCCGAACGAAGCGAGCAGGATTAGGGCGGTGCTGGACAAGATCAACGGGCGGTGGGGCAGGGGGACATTGCGGGCGGCCAGTGTGCTGAGTCACCCGGATTGGGGGGATGCGAAGGGAGATAATGAGTCAGAGTGTAGGCGCTGATGCGGAATCGCCCATCTGCTGGGGCAAGACTGCCCTAACATAAATAGGTAGATACCCAGCACAGGCGGCTCAGGATACTAAACACCTCCCAGCCTTAAACGAATAAAAGACAAAGGAAAAAGCCGACCTATTGGTAATCACCCAGCCGATGGCCGACACGAAGTTCAGGCAAAAGGTAGACTACTTGTTTATCCTTCGTCCGGAGTCGCTTCCCCTTGGAACTCAAGCAACTGCGCTATTTCGTGAAGATCGTCGAGCATGGCAGCCTTGGCCGTGCTGCATTGGAGCTGGACGTCGGCGTCTCAGCGCTAAGCCAGCAGATCGGCAAGCTTGAGAGTGAACTGTCGACTCGCCTGCTAAACCGTACCAGCACTGGCGTGACTCCGACCAGCGCCGGGTTCGCCTTCCTGCACCACGCCCAGTTGACCTTACGCCAGGCGGAGAACGCGATCCTGGCAGCACATCGCGGGCGCATGAGTGGATACGTCAGTGTCGGTCTGCCACCCACCACTGCCACGGTTCTAGCGCTGCCGTTGATCAATGCAATGCGCGAGCGTTACCCGGACATCCAGCTGCACCTGGTGGAGATGCTGTCCGGGCACCTCGCGGCGCAGCTCAATGCGCGGCAGATCGATCTGGCAATCCTGTTTCAACTCGAAGGAGGCAAGCGCTGGAGCGTGACGCCGTTGCTGGACGAAAAACTATTCGTGATTACCTCCCGAGAACTGCCAGGCGCACCGCGCGGCGACAGCGTGCAACTGGCAGATATTGGTCAACTGCCTCTGGTGATGCCCAGCTCCCAACATGGGCTGCGTGCGACTCTGATGACCGCATTTGAACGCTCGGGCGTGACGCCTAACATCATCATGGAGGTAGACGGACTAGTCGTGCTGATGAACGCGGTACGGGCCGGACACGCCGCTACGATTCAACCAGGTGCCGCCGCAGCATTAGAAGGGGCATCGGGACTGTCGCTGGTACAGATCGCTGATGCGCACGTTGGGCGTAGGAATTTGCTGGCGACTCTTGCTGACGACGAACTATCCCCCGCTGCTCTGGCGACGCGGGTCGTGATAACCGATGTAGTGCGGCACTTGGTCAATGATCGGCAGTGGCCCGGAGCGCGTTTGATTGAGGAAATTTGAGACTTAGAACAATATCACCGAACGTATGCCTTACAGGCAATGCCGCCCACTCAATAGTTGTTCGCCTCGCATACCGTTGCGATCAAAGGGGCCGCTGCCCGAAGAGAATTCACTTCTCCCCCCTTTAGCAAAACTAAAGCCCCCATGTAAAAACCCGCCTTTCGCCCCCTTGGACGTCGCACTACTGTTCGCCCACTTGCCAGCAGCAACTCGTTCCCGTCTGCTTGCGAATTGAGGAGAAACGATGGTCGATGTTTTGGTTATAGGTGGCGGTAACGCGGCCTTGTGCGCGGCGCTGATGGCGCGGGAAGCCGGTGCCAGCGTGATGTTGCTGGAAGGCTCGCCAAAGGTCTGGCGCGGTGGTAATTCACAACACACGCGCAACCTGCGCTGTATGCATGATGCGCCGCAGGATGTGCTGGTCGACGCGTATCCGGAAGAAGAATATTGGCAGGACTTGCTCAAAGTTACCGGCGGCATCACCAATGAAAAATTGGCACGCATTGCCATTCGCGCCTCTTCCTCGTGTCGCGACTGGATGCGATCCCACGGCGTGCATTTCCAACCGCCGCTGTCCGGCGCGTTGCATGTAGCGCGCACCAATGCGTTCTTTATGGGCGGAGGCAAGGCACTGGTCAATGCGTACTTTCGTAGCGCTGAACGCCTAGGCGTCAAGATTCGCTACAACGCTCAAGTAACCGATATCGAGCTGAAAGATGGAAAATTCGTCGCCGCACACATAGGCGAGCGCGAGGTCGATGGACAGCATTTGCCTGCCGAACGTGTTGAAGCCCGCTCCTGCGTGCTGGCAGCAGGTGGCTTCGAATCCAACCGCGAATGGCTGCGCGAGGCCTGGGGCCAAAACGAACGTGGCGAATGGCCGTCGGATAACTTTCTGATCCGTGGCACGCGTTTCAATACCGGGGTGTTGCTGCGCCGCATGCAGGATCTCGGCGCTGACATCATAGGCGATCCGACACAGGCGCACATGGTCGCCATCGACGCCCGGGCGCCGCTTTACGACGGTGGGATCTGCACCCGCATCGACTGCGTGTCGTTGGGCGTGGTGGTCAACCGCGACGGCGAGCGCTTCTACGACGAAGGCGAAGATTTCTGGCCCAAGCGCTATGCAATCTGGGGTCGGCTGGTGGCTGGTCAACCCAACCAGCAGGCGTATTCGATCATCGACCAGCAGGCGATCGGCCGATTCATGCCGCCGGTTTTTCCCGGTACCAAGGCCAACTCACTGCAAGAGCTCGCGCGTCTTCTGGAATTGCCAGAAGCGCAGTTCATGCAAACCATCGAAAACTACAACCGTGCCTGTCAGGTCGGAACTTTCGACCACACCGCCCTGGACGACTGCCACACGAATGACCTGACACCTGCCAAGACACACTGGGCACGGCCTTTGGTCAAACCGCCGTTTTATGGCTATCCGCTTAAACCTGGTGTGACCTTCACCTACCTGGGCTTGGCCACCGACGAAACTGCTGCTGTGTACTTCAAAGGTAAAGCCAGTCCGAATCTGTTTGTCGCCGGAGAAATGATGGCGGGCAACGTGCTGGGCAAGGGATACACCGCCGGCATCGGCATGGCCATAGGCACCGCTTTCGGGCGTATCGCTGGCGTTCAGGCGGCGGCCTCGGTGGGTTTCGGCCCTTCTACTGTGATATCGGAATCTCGTCATGCAACTGTTTGATCCCCAAGCGTCCAGCCAACTGATCCCAGTCCTTAATCTGGAGGAAAGTGAAGTTGAGCGGCAGATGACCATCTGCAATGCCTGTCGCTATTGCGAAGGTTTCTGTGCGGTGTTTCCGGCCATGACCCGGCGTCTGGAGTTCACGCAGGCGGACATCCATTACCTGGCGAACCTATGCCACAACTGCGGCGCTTGCCTTTCGGCGTGCCAGTACGCAGCGCCCCATGAGTTTGCAGTCAATGTGCCTAAAGCAATGGCCAAGGTGCGTCTGAACACTTATGCCGAGTACGTTTGGCCGCAGCCGTTGGGCAAGCTTTACCAACGTAACGGCCTAACCCTGGCTCTGGCTTCAGGTGGCGGGTTGGCGTTGTTTCTGTGCTTGACCCTGGTGGTGATGGGTAATCTGTTCACGGCCATACCGGGTGGCAATTTCTACGGTATTTTCCCGCACAACACACTGGCCCTAATGTTTGGCGCAGTGTTCGGCTTTGCGGCACTGGCCCTGACAATCGGAGTACGAAGCTTCTGGCGTAACGTCTCACCTGCCGACGCGCCGCTACCACTGAAAACCTCTGCCGCCCTGGAAGCCACAGCCAACGTCGCACAGCTCAAGTATCTGGACGGCGGCCACGCAGAAGGCTGCAACAACGACGATGACAAATTCACTTTATGGCGCCGTCGCTTCCACCACTTCACCTTCTACGGCTTCATGCTGTGCTTCGCCGCCACGGCTGTGGCCACGCTCTATCACCTCCTGCTTGACTGGTCTGCCCCATACCCAATCTTCAGTCTGCCGGTGATGCTCGGAATCCTCGGCGGTACCGGCCTGTTGGTGGGCCCGGCCGGATTGCTATGGATGAATCTGCGTCGCAACCCGGAACAGGGAGATGAGAACCAGAAACCCATGGATCGCGGATTCATCGCGCTGCTGTTGCTGGTCAGTTCCAGCGGCCTGGCATTGCTCGCTTTGCGCGAGACCAGCGCCTTGGGCCTGCTGCTGGCCATCCACCTGGGACTGGTTATGGCGTTCTTTCTAACCATGCCCTACAGCAAATTCGCCCACGGTATCTTCCGTAGCGCCGCGCTACTCAAGTACTCCATCGAAAAACGTCTACCCAGCCCGATCAACGCCGGCAGTGACTGACCGTCACAACCTCTATTCCAATAACAATATCGAGTATCACTGTAACCATGACCAAAATAAAAACGGAAAACACCCGATCCCGGACGTCAAAATTCGGCGCCATCATAAGGGTTACCAGCGGCAACTTTCTCGAACAGTTCGACTTCTTTCTGTTCGGGTTCTACGCAACCTACATATCCCAGACGTTCTTCCCTGCAAGCAGTGAGTTCGCCTCGCTGATGATGACCTTCGCCGTATTCGGTTCGGGTTTTCTGATGCGTCCATTGGGCGCCATCGTGCTTGGCGCTTACATCGACAAGGTGGGTCGTCGCAAGGGTTTGATTGTGACTCTGTCGATCATGGCATGCGGCACGGTTCTGATCGCATTGGTACCGGGGTATGCCAGCATTGGAGTCGCGGCACCGATTCTGGTGCTGTTGGGTCGATTGCTTCAGGGCTTCTCGGCTGGCGCAGAACTGGGCGGTGTGTCGGTTTATCTGGCCGAGATCGCAACGCCGGGCCGTACTGGTTTCTACACCAGTTGGCAGTCGGCCAGCCAACAGATCGCGATCATCCTTGCGGCGGCGTTGGGCTATGGGATCAACGCCTATCTGAATGCAACCGAGATAGCTGCGTGGGGCTGGCGCATTCCGTTCTTCATCGGCTGCGTGATCATCCCGTTCATTTTCATCATTCGTCGTTCGTTGCAGGAAACCGAAGCGTTCAAGGCTCGTGCGCATCATCCAAGTACTGCTGAAGTGTTCCGCTCCATGAGGGAAAACTGGCGCACAGTGCTGGCGGGTGGACTGTTGGCATCGATGACCACGACTACCTTCTACCTGATCACCGTATACACCCCGACGTTCGGAAGAACGGTGCTGCACTTGAGCACCACTGATAGCCTGGTGGTGACGTTGTTTGTGGGCCTCAGCAATTTCATTTGGTTGCCCATCGGCGGTGCGATTTCAGATCGAATCGGCCGCCGTCCACTGCTGTTGGCGATCTCGCTGCTGTGCATTTTCACCGCGTATCCGGCCATGCATTGGCTTGCTGAGGCCGCCAGTTTTGAGCGGTTGTTGGTGGTCTTGCTGTACTTCTCATTCTTCTTCGGCGTGTACAACGGTGCAATGGTCGCGGCGTTGACTGAAGTCATGCCACAGAATGTGCGGGTGGTGGGTTTTTCTTTGGCCTTCAGCCTGGCGACCGCAATTTTTGGTGGGTTTACCCCGGCGATGTCGACCTTTCTGGTGCAGGCAACCGGTGACAAGGCGTCTCCGGCATATTGGTTGATGTTCGCAGCGTTGTGCGGGTTCTCGGCAACGATGGTCTTGTATCGACAACGTAATAGGTCAGTGGCTGATTTGGCTCAAACCGCCGACTAGCAAAACATATTGACCGAACAACATTTCCCCTGTCTAAAGCATGCTCGTAGAAGTAGTAATGATTATTGCTGAGTGATCCGTTTAGTCAGGGGCTGTATGTTTAATGTGATTGGCGTTATCAGCATTGATAGGCGATGCTTTGGAGTCGGTTAAATAATGGCTGGAAAAGTGGTAGTAGAGATTTAAGTGTTTGAATTTTCGTGCTGCATGTTTTTATATAGATAAAAGCTGTCTGACAGTTATCTGTTTGTATTGTTGCGGATTGGCTGTCTTTTGTATTGATTGTGTTGATTAAAATAAAAAAACCGGAGCGCTATAGGTGAATAAGAAAAAAAGTTTCTATAATTTTTGCGCTGAGCAGTATTGCTCTGAGTACCCAAGCGTATGCTGACTTCCTACGTGATAGTAAAGCTACCTTGGGAGTGAAAAACTACTACTTCAATAACGACAACCGTGATGGCACCGCTGCCCCTTCGAAAACCGAAGAGTGGGCGCAAGGTTTCATGTTGGATTATAAGTCGGGATACACTGATGGCACGATCGGTTTTGGCGTTGATGCTCTGGGTTTGCTGGCCCTGGCTGCATCCTGAGCTAAACGTTCAGCTTCTTTTTCCAGCCATTGCCGCTCCAACTCCTCATCCCGACAGGTAAGCGGATCAACGCCGGACTTACTCAGCTTTCTGACTTCTGCTGCTTTTTCGCGGGCTACCGCAAGACTTACTTCGGGGTGCCTACCCAGTCCCATGTCTTGGCTCTTGCCAGCGAGCTTGTAGCGAAAGATCCAACTGGCGCCACCGGTACGGCCGAGTTTTAAGTAGAGGCCGTCACCATCGTTGGTCATTCCGGGTAACCCCGATCTGACTATTTTTTCTACCGCTTTGGTCGTTAGAGATGCCATCGATCACCTCCTATGAAAGGCTGACGACTCAATCTAAATGAATGCCAGCCCATACTCCAGCCCATACCTTGGACCCTGGCTTCCCGTAGTTACGCTTGGATCACAAAAGAAAATATCTTCGTCAACTGTATGTTTTTATAGAATTTTTATTGAGGTAGTTAACCGCCTATGGACTTCTAGAAACACTAAAGTGGCGGACTCCTTCACCGCCATATTAGAAACACGCGAAGCCCCTGACTTTCCTGGAGAAAGTCAGGGGCTTCGTGGTTTCTGTCGTCTGAAAAAAGGCGGTTTGGGACCAGCGCCAGGGATTCAGGGCATGTTCAAGGATGCCAATGACGTCCGGACCGTCCTCATTCGTCAGCGGATGACTGGCCTGGGTGTGAGCCGAAACCGTACCTTCTCACCGGATTTTTTTGATCCCTTTTTCGCCACCTATACTTAATGCACCGTAGGCGGACGCGCTGAATGTTCCGTTCGGATGGGGGGGCTGGAAAGGCTGCAAAGGCACCATCTGCAGCTTGTTGGGAGGGAAGAGAGCGCCCGTTGAGGATTGCAGAGCAAATAAACCGGTATGAGCAGCGTGAAGGGCTTGGTTGAAACATCTGCGATGGCGGATGGGCTACCGTTGTCGAGTCTGTTTTGGGGGGCTGCGATCTTGAATTTGCGATCCCTGATCGTCGTCTTGATGGTTGCGTTGGTGAGTTGCGCCACACCCTATCGCGTCCCTGAAGTGACTGCGCCGGTTCCGATCACGGAGAGTATCTGGCAGCAAGTCGATCGGGACATCGTCGCCGCATCGCAAGCCGCGACAGAGCAAGCCAAAACTTATGCTCGCGGCTCCATGGAGCACTGGAGGGACCTCGTCTACCAGCGCACCGAGTCGGACTTCATTCCGTGGTATACCAACTACTGGACCCAGGAATGGCTGTCCATGAAGGTGACCTGGTACACGCTGAACGCAAAGGGCGAGACAGATCCTTCGGCAAAACGATTGACTGCCTATTTGCAGGAGCAGTACCACGATCGCGTGCTGGCCCCTGCCGCCGTGGAGATCGATCCCGATACGATTCTGATGCAGGCAACGCAACTCTACGTCCAGGTCCTGGGCAAAGAACTTCAGGAAATAGCGCAGCGCTATGATGTTTCTGCGGATCAATTCGACCAGCGGCTCAAAGGCATTCCAGCGATCGTGCTGGCGCCCCCACCCGACCACAGCGCTTCGCTCTATCAGATTGTCCACGCCAATCCGCTCGCCAGGCAGCCGGCTTATGTAGCCCTGATCAATCGGATCCATAATGCCCCCGGAGGGGTGGGAGCGGGGGCATCGGACGCAGGTATTACGTCAGTGGCGAAACAGACCAGCGCAAAACTGGAGGCTGAGCTCGCCGGCAGGGGTGCTGCAGGCGCTATTGCTGTGGTAGCCGGCCGGGTAGTAGGCTCGCTGATTTCCATGGGAGTGGCAGGTGTCCACGCCATCACCCAGGAGAGCGAACGGCCGGACCTGGAAGCGCAGGTTCGCAAAAGCCTGAGCGTCGCCTTTGACCAGGCGTGGCTTAAGCTTGTTGAGAACCCTGCCTCCGGGGTGATGGCGGGGGTCTTTTACCTGTCTGGACAAATTGAAGGAAGTCTCGCCAAACCCGTGACGCTGCCAGCCATACCCGAACTGGTACCAGCGCCGCGAGAAGTTCCCCTGCCAAGCCAGTAACCCCTTGGCGCAATGCAGAAGTTCAAATGGGCGCGAGGTACGCCGCACCACCTCAGTGGTGCGGTGTGCTTTCAAAGGAAGACGCTATGCATGAACTCGCCGTGAAATCTCTTGATAGGTCGTACTGTCAACAGCAGCCAGCAGCTTTCGACCGTCCTTGAGTGTCGCTATAAAAGTCACCTCGGTCTCTTTGCCCGCCAACATAAAACCGGCGATAGCCCCTATGGGACCGAGCAACATTGCGCCTGCTATACCGAGACCTATGGCGTCTTTGACTTTCTTTATAGATTCCTCATTGGCAACCTCCAGCGTTTTCAGCGCCGAAAGGGGGAGGGTGATTCCAGGCCATCGATTGAGGGGGGTTCTGAGGGTGAAAGTGCCATTTCGATATTCTCCATCACCCTGCAGGAAATCCCCCGCTAACACTGTGATGTTTGCCATTTTGATTTTCCCTGGCGGCAATCGGTGAAGAAGTATTGCGCGCTTATCGCGTGCCGACGTCAATATTGTGGCGATGAAATGCAACGCCATTTTTCCCGGCATGTCTGGAAAAGTATCGAGGGCCCGATCAACGGGATTTCAATGATTTCGATCGTCAGCTTCCCACGATTTAAGGACTAGAATTATCAGGCGCATCAATGGGGGGCGATGCCGATGGCTTGTTGGCGGTTAGACGCTTTTGCGCTGCCTGCAGGCTTTCCAGCCACTCAATTGAGGGCCCATATCATGTTCGCTCATGAGCAAATAACCGAGCACAAATCCTTCTCGGAACCCGATGAAACCCGCGAGTTTCCACACGGAAAAGCAGAAATCCTCAAGATTGGCAATTCAGAGGTTGGACGCTTCACATTCAAACCTGGGTGGCGCTGGTCGAATGACATTCAACCTTTGGCACAGACACCTAGTTGCCAGGCCCCGCACTTCCAGTATCACGTCGCCGGTAAGCTTGCCATTCGCATGGATGACGGTACTGAGATCATTGCAGGGCCGGGAGACATCACGTCACTGCCTAGAGGTCACGACGCTTGGGTGGTCGGGGACGAGACTGTGGTGGTGGTGGATTGGTTTGGTGCAAGTAACTATGCCAAGAAGGTCTGAGGTAGTGGGGGTGTGTCTGTGATTCAGGACTGGGAAAAGGAGGTAGATTAAGTAGATCTACCCCTTTGTTCCGGTAAGCATGGGGATACGTCGTCAGGAGTGGCGTGACTGGATGGCGTATGCCTTACTGAGATTTAAACTTCAGAAGGATGCGGTTATGACTGAGCGCCATGTGGATTACGTGGAAACGCTTTCGAATGGATGCAAGATTGAGGTGAAGGCGCAGATCCTGAAGGACGGCTCCCTGCAGTTGCTCGTTGCCGCTTACACGCCGGACGGGAAACCAATCGTGGAGGGCTACAGGCCTGAGATCCATAATCTGGACATGGAGGGCGCGATGGACCTGGCGATAGATGTTGCCAAGCGCATTGGCAATGGCGAAAAACCTCAGTAGTGGTCAACGTTTGGTACCCGTCAGCGGGACCTGCGAGCGAGTGATCAAGCGGGGTGCGAACAGGTTTTTTTTGCCTGTGTGAAAACTCTTTCCTTAAACGAAATGTCCAACCTTCACAACTAGTCAGGTCTGGTAGACCCAGAGGCTGGACATGTCATTATCCAAAATATTCATTTTCCCAATAGTCAGCATTCTTGAGGTTCACATCATGCGTTTAACACTGCCTACTCTGGTTATTGGGCTTTTGCTCGCCCAAGGTGCGATGGCGGCGGGCGATGGTACGGCCGCCGTTGGTGGTGGTCTTGGTGGCGCGTTAGGGAATATGGTTGGTCGGCAAATGGGGGGCAGCACCGGTGCGGCGATTGGCGCGGGTGTTGGCGGCGCAGCGGGGAGTGCGGTAGGCGCTCGCAAGGGCAGCAAGACTAACGCCGCCATTGGTGGCGGTCTCGGCTCGGCGGGTGGTTCGATCATAGGTAACAAGGTGGGCGGGTCGACCGGATCCACCATCGGTGCCGGCCTCGGTGGCGCAGCGGGTGGCGCAGTGGGTAGCAACTTGTCCAACGACGGTGGCAAGAGTCATTCCGGTGGCAAGAGGCACAAACACAAGCACAACTTCAAACACGACTGAGTTTTGATTGGTTGGCGTGTTCAAGCCCGGCCCAGTGCCGGGTTTTTTCGATTTTCAGGTATCGACTTCCGGTGAGTCGCAGGTAGCGGGTGTGGTGGTATTGGGTGTGGCGGTAGAGAGTTACCGATGTTTGAGCAGTTGAGTCATTCAGGATCGCTAATTTACGCGTGCCTTCGTCCGTTCTCTTTACAGACAACCCATTGAGGTAAGCGCGGTGACCAAACTGACACTGTTGTGCCTGCCGTATTCCGGGGCCAGTGCCATGGTCTACAGCCGCTGGCGGCGCAAACTGCCTGAGTGGCTGCATTTGCAACCGGTGGAATTGCCGGGCCGTGGCGCACGTTTTGACGAAGCATTACAGACCGATATGCGTGCGCTGGTGCTGCAACTGGCCAGCGAGTGCAAGCCGTCCCTGACGGCGCCCTATGCGTTGTTCGGCCATAGCCTGGGCGCCTTGCTGGCGTACGAAATGGCCCATGCGTTTCGCTCGCTGGGGTGTTCGGAACCGGTGGCGTTGTTTGCCTCTGGCACCGCGGCGCCGACCCTGCGCGCGGAGTACGATCGGGAACTGGCCGTGCCCAGAACGGACGCGCAGCTGATCGACCAGTTGCGCACCCTTGAAGGGACCCGTGAAGAAGTGCTGGCCAATGAAGAACTGATGAGCCTGGCGTTACCGGTCCTGCGCGCGGACTTTCTGTTATGCGGCAGTTTCCATCCGCTGGCCCGGCCTCTGCTCAAATGCCCGGTGCATGTCCTCGGCGGCACCTCCGACAGGGCCAGCACCGAGCAGTTGATTGGCTGGAGCAAGGAGACCCACGGCAGCTTTTCGATAGACATGCTGGCGGGTGGGCACTTCTTCATCCATGAGCATGAGGCCAAAGTGCTGCGGGTGATCAAGAGTCACCTGCAGGATCATCACCGGCGGCATGCCTTGATGCCAGTCGGTTACCCGTATTCGCCCCCAACCTGAACCCTTCCTGAAGAATTTTCTGATTCACCAGGCGCAAATGTATAGAAGGTTTACTCACCGGAAAACGGCGCGTAAGCTTCGCGCGTTTTCATCAATAGCGGAGACCCACAGTGGGTACTTGTTCGAGTGACAGTAGTCGGCCGGTTTCGGTAACCGGCATATTCTCGGCAAGATAACGCGCAGTCTCCTGTGCCGTTGTCTCGCCGAAAAGCGAGAAGCGGCATTCCGATCGCGGCCAGTCCTGGCCTGCATCCCGACGTCTCTCTCATCGACACTGAACAGTGCGTGATGCCCGGCCTTGAGCCGCATCGCTGTGCTACGGACGCGCCTGTCATTTTTGACCGGCGGGCCAAACCCGCTTTGCCTGTTACTCAGGCAAGGCCTCGGGTCGGCCATACCTGCTCGAAGGTTTCCTGGCTCTGACCGTTAGGGGGGAACAGCCATGGGCATCATCAATATTCTGACTCATCGCCGGCAACATCGACCTGCGCTGCCGGTACGACTGCGATTATTGCGGGCGTAAAGCCCTTCCTCGAGACCACAAAAATTATGACTGATTGTTCCGATTTAAGGCTGCCTGCGTAGTCACCTGAAAGAGGGTGAGGCGCAGGCGGTGCGGGAGTAACACCATGAAGCTCACCCTGTTGAAAGAAATCTTTGCCGGCTTCCTGCGGACCCGGCACTTTGCCCGGCACTTCCGCCGACTGGCGCTGTTGGAAAGTTTCACTGACGTCACCGTCAACCGTGAGGTACCGCCGACTCTGGCGCAAACCCTGGTCGCTGCAGCCAACAGTGAAGCGCCTGTATTGCTGGAAAAACTTGGCAGCCACAGCGATGGCTTGAGCGATATCGAGGCCAATGCGCTGCGTGAGCAATATGGCCTCAACGAGGTCGAGCACGAGCAACCCCTGCCATGGTGGACCCACCTGTGGCACTGCTACAAAAACCCCTTCAACCTGCTGCTGACGTTGCTTGCGGTCATCTCCTGGCTGACCGATGACATGAAAGCCGCCACGGTCATTTTCTCTATGGTCGTGCTCTCCACACTGCTGCGCTTCTGGCAGGAAGCCAAGTCCAACAAGGCCGCCGATGCCCTCAAGGCGATGGTGAGCAACACCGCGACGGTGATGCGTCGCGATTTCAGCGCTGAAGCTGCGCCGTTGTTCGGCAGGTTCCATGGCGCTTCGGTGGCGGTCAAAGGCGCGCAGCGCATCGAGTTGCCGATCAAACAACTGGTGCCTGGCGATCTGATCGTGCTCTCGGCCGGCGACATGATCCCCGCTGATTGCCGTGTGCTCGGCGCCAAGGACCTGTTCGTCAGCCAGGCAGCGATGACCGGCGAATCGATGCCGGTAGAGAAGTTCCCCCGTCAGCAAGACGGCGAGACCCGCAACCCGCTGGAACTTACGAACATCCTGTTCATGGGCACCAACGTGGTCTCCGGCGCGGCAACGGCGGTGATTTTGACCACCGGCAACAGCACTTATTTCGGAGCCCTGGCCCAGCGGGTCGGTGCCACTGATCGTGCGCCGACGTCGTTTCAGACGGGGGTCAACAAGGTCAGCTGGCTGCTGATTCGCTTCATGTTCGTGATGGCGCCGCTGGTGCTGTTCATCAACGGTTTCACTAAAGGTGACTGGATGGAAGCGCTGCTGTTCGCGCTGTCTATCGCCGTGGGCCTGACCCCGGAAATGCTGCCGATGATCGTCACCTCAACCCTGGCCAAAGGGGCGGTGTTTCTGTCGCGCAAAAAAGTCATCGTCAAACACCTTGATGCGATCCAGAACTTCGGCGCCATGGACGTGCTGTGCACCGACAAGACCGGCACCCTGACCCAGGACAAGATCTTTTTGGCGCGACATGTCGACGTCTGGGGCAAAGAGTCCGAGGACGTGCTGGAAATGGCTTACCTCAACAGCTACTACCAGACCGGCCTGAAAAACCTGCTGGATGTGGCGGTGCTTGAGCACGTTGAAGTCTACCGTGAGCTGAAAGTCGGCACCGCGTTCCGGAAGGTCGACGAGATTCCTTTCGACTTCACCCGGCGGCGCATGTCGGTGGTGGTGGCGGAGCAGGATCAAGCGCATTTGCTGATCTGCAAAGGCGCGGTGGAGGAGGTGCTGGCGGTGTGCAAACGTGTGCGCCATGGCGAGGCCGAGGAAGCCTTGACCGATGAGTTGCTGGCGCGGATTCGTCAGGTCACCGCCGAGCTCAATGAAGAAGGCCTGCGGGTGGTGGCAGTTGCCGCGCGAGCCATGCAAACCGGGCGCGATATCTATAGCCTGGCGGATGAGCAGGAACTGACGCTGATCGGCTACGTAGCGTTTCTCGATCCACCGAAGGAAAGCACCGCGCCCGCGCTCAAAGCGTTGGCAGCCCACGGCGTGGCAGTGAAAGTGCTGACCGGCGACAACGAACGGGTGACCGCGAAGATCTGCCGTGAAGTCGGGCTGGAGCAACAAGGCCTGTTGATGGGCAATGACATCGAACGCATGAGCGATGCCCAATTGGCCGTCGCGGTGGAGACCACCAACGTCTTCGCCAAGCTGACACCTTCCCACAAGGAGCGCATCGTTCGACTGCTCAAAGGTAACGGGCATGTGGTCGGTTTCATGGGCGACGGGATCAACGATGCGCCGGCGCTACGCACCGCCGACATTGGTATTTCGGTGGACAGCGCGGTGGACATCGCCAAGGAAGCGGCCGACATCATCCTTCTGGAAAAGAGCCTGATGGTGCTGGAGGAGGGCGTGCTGGAAGGCCGTCGGACCTTCGCCAATATGCTCAAGTACATCAAAATGACTGCCAGCTCGAATTTCGGCAACGTGTTCTCGGTGCTGGTGGCCAGCGCGTTCATTCCGTTCCTGCCGATGTTGCCGATGCACCTGCTGGTGCAGAACCTGCTGTATGACATCTCGCAGATCGCCATCCCGTTCGATAACGTCGATGAGCAAATGCTGAAAAAACCACAACGCTGGCAGCCGGGCGATGTCGGGCGTTTCATGCTGTTCTTCGGGCCCATCAGTTCGATCTTTGATCTGCTGACCTTCGCCTTGATGTGGTATGTCTTTGATGCCAATACGCCGGATCACCAAACCTTGTTCCAGTCGGGCTGGTTCGTGGTCGGATTGCTGACCCAGACACTGATCGTGCACATGATCCGTACACCGAAGATTCCATTCCTGCAAAGCCGCGCAGCCACGCCGTTGCTGGTGATGACCGGGATCATCATGACGGTTGGGATCTTCCTGCCGATGGGGCCGTTGGCGCACTACTTCAAACTGCAGGCGTTGCCGTCGCTGTACTTCGTGTTCCTGCCGGTGATTCTGCTGGCGTACATGGCACTGACCCAGGCGGTGAAAGGCTTCTACATCCGCCGGTTCGGCTGGCAATAAACCGATGATCGTTCCCACGCTCCCGCGTGGGAATGCCTCACTGGACGCTCTGCGTCTGCTCTGAATTGTGACGCGCAGCGTCACGGGCTGCATTCCTTTGCTGCGCGTGGGAACGATCGAAAGCCTCTCGCCACGAGAATCAAGGAAGGCATTCATGCAAGCGATCAACAATATCAACCTGGACTCTCTGGTCGACACCCTGGTCAGCCTCAGTGCGGCGTTCATCCTCGGTGGACTGATAGGTTTTGAACGCCAGTACCGCCAGCGCACAGCAGGGCTGCGGACCAACGTACTGGTGGCGGTGGGTGCGGCGATTTTCGTCGACATGGCCAACCGTCTCGGTGGCGCCGAAGGGGCCGTGCGGGTGGTCGCGTATGTGGTTTCCGGCATCGGCTTTCTCGGTGCCGGGGTGATCATGCGAGAGGAGGGCAACGTCCGTGGCCTGAACACCGCAGCGACCCTCTGGGCCTCGGCCGCAGTCGGTGCTTGCGCCGGTGCCGATCTGCTCCTTGAAGCGCTGCTCGGCACGCTGTTCGTCCTCGCGGCGAACACCTTGCTGCGGCCGATCGTCAACAACATCAACCGCCAGCCACTGGACGTGGTCTCGGCCGAGGTCACCAATATCGTCTACGTTATCGCTCGCCGATCGCAGCAAAAGGCCGTGCTGTCGTTGCTCGAAACCGAGCTGGAACGCTGCAATTACCCGGCGAGCGATGTCGATGTGCACGCGTTCGGCGCCCACGAGGTGGAGATCGAGGCCACGCTGGCCACCACCTCGGTCGATGGTGATGAGCTGGATGAATTGGTGGCGCGTATTTCCACTTCGACATTGGTGGTGCAAGCGTTCTGGAGTCCGAGTACGACGGAGTAGTTACGTCTGCCATCATTCAGTTTCATCCGCCTCGCAGCAACACCTTGGGACAAAGGCGTATCCGTAGGGAAATGGCAGGTTTCTTTGAGATAAGTCCTACATAAAACTGGCCGTGTCTCGCATAGCCTGCTGCCCTCACGGAAGTTGGCTGACGCAAGTCGGCTGGAACGTATTTGTCATGGTTGCCAAAATGTTGAATAAAACGTTACGAATCCTGATCGCCGATGAGCAGCATTTCCATCGAATGAAAATCGAGCGGATTTTGAATCAGCTGGGGTATTTCCGCATCGCTCCGGTGCATTGCGTAGAAGAGCTGTTAACCCTGGTGGAGTACGCTGGCGAGCCGTTCGATCTGGTGATGATCAGCGCATCATTGACGGCCGGAGTCGACCTCGATTTGCTGACGTTCTGTGGGGACAATCAGCAGATACATCGTGGGATTGTCTACGATGGCCAGCAGCTACACATCACTGCGAGCAAGGTTGGCCAACCTCGGAGGGTGCAGGTAATCCAGGCGCGAATGCCGGACTTTGAGTGGGTCAGGCAATTGATGGAAATAGTCGATCTCCACCCCCATGAAGCCAAGGTACCTGTGCTGCCATGGCTGCACGATGTTTATCAGAACAAAGCGGGTTAAAGGCTCAGGGGCGCGAGCCTGTTCAAGCCTTCACTTCTCACGTTGCTCCCCGATGGTTTTGGACGTCAGTCCCTGATTTGTTATCGCTCGTTTTGAATCGGCGAATGGCAAGGTTGACGCCTACAATCTTTAGCAACAAGCCACCTGGCGTCCGTCATTTCGCACCTGAGCGTGCAGGTTGGAACGTTACCGTTCGTCTGAACTGTCATTTCTTACAGGTAGTTGAGCTCACCCCGGCGTGCAAGAGTATTAGCGCAGGCGCAGCGGCGCTGCGCAGCCTGTCAGTCCCTCGCGGTTGAACCGCAGATGCCTGACGGTGGGATGCTTTATAGGAGTTTTCATGAGTAAAGCACTGGTTGTGGATGATCATCCGGTCATTCGAGCCGCGGTCAAGATGGTGCTTCAGAAGGAAAAGTTCCAGGCGATTCTGGAGGCCCGCAATGGCGTTGAGGCCGTGCAAATGGCCCGCGAACATAAACCGGACCTCGTCGTGCTGGATATCGCCATGCCCGGACTCGATGGTCTGGAAGTCTTGAACCGGCTCAAGGACCTGGAGTCGCCATGCCGGATGTTGGTGTACACCTCCCATGAGCCGGTTTTCTATTCCGCCCGCTGTATGAGAAGCGGCGCGTTGGGCTACATATCAAAAACCAATGATCTGGAGGAGTTGAGCAAAGCGATCGGTGCAGTGATGTCCGGTTATACCTACTTCCCTCGTTTACCTTCCAGCTCGGTGAACCCGGACCATCTCCAGTGCACGGAAATGCAATTGATCGAAAAATTGTCGGACCGTGAGTTGACGATTTTTCAAGCACTCGCCCGTGGTTTAAGTAACAAGGAAATCGCCGTGTCGATGCTCTTGAGCCACAAAACCGTCAGCACGTACAAAACCCGCTTGATCGAAAAACTCAATGTGACGTCGGCAGTTCATTTGAGGGATTTGGCCAGGCGTAATCATGTGATCTGAATGAAGACGCTCCTGCGCAAAGGGCTGGTAGCCTTGGTGTATTTCGAGGTGCTGTTTCTTTCGTCGGGCGCCAGTGCCCAGATGCAAGCCTTGCATCTGCTGGGGCGCTCGACGGTTCAGGATTACCGCGTCGAGCTGGATGAGGCGGACTGGCGCTGGCTAAAGGAGAAGGGCGTATTGCAGCTCGGCGCCTCGTCGCCGGACTATGCGCCATTCGACCTGACCCTCAATAACCACGACTTTGAAGGAATTACCGCGGACTACGCGGATCTGCTCGCCCAGTTGCTGCACATCAAGATCGAAGTGCAGCGCTATGAATCTCGTGAGGCCGTCATTGCCGCGCTGAAACGCGGGGAGCTGGACTTGTTAGGTACGGCCAACGGCTTTGAAGCAGTCGACCCGCAGTTGAGCATGTCCCGAGCTTACGCCGACGACTTGCCGACCCTGGTCACCCGCACTGGCGACAGCAGTGACTTGCCCGCCGACCTGGCAGGCAAGCGCCTGGCCATGCTCAATCACTACCTGCCGCCCTGGGTGGTTCGCACCTACTACCCTGATGCCAGCCTGCAACTTTACCCCTCGACCCTGAGTGCCATTGGTGCCGTGGCGTTTGGTCAGGCCGATGTGTACCTCGGTGACTCCATCAGCGCCAATTACCTGATCAACAATAATTACCTGAACAATGTCCAGCTGGCGGACTTCTCCCAACTGGAGATGAGTCCTTTTGCCTTCGCCATGGGCCGCGACAACCAGCGCTTGCGGCGTATTATCGACGCGGCCCTGGCGGCGATTCCGACCGACGAGCGCATGGCCATCCTGCGTCGCTGGAGCGCCGACAGCACGAGCCTGACCGGCCAGCAAGGATTGCACTTCAGCGCCAGCGAACAACGCTGGCTGGAAAAAAATCCGCGGCTGAAAGTAGCGATCATCGATGACTTCGTACCTCTTTCATTTTTTGATGAAAAAGGTGAATTCCGTGGGCTCAGTGCTCAGGTTCTGGCCAGGATCAGCCTGCGCACCGGGCTGAAATTCGACGTGCTGCGAGGCAGCTCGTTGAACAAGCAAATCGAGAAAGTCAAAGATGGCACGGCCGATCTTCTGGCGGTTATTACGCCCAGCACAGAGCGCGAGGCCGATTTGCTATTCACACGACCGTATCTGGTCAACCCGTTTGTGTTAGTCACAAGTACGGACCCCACAAGTCCCGGCACGCTGGACGACATGGTCGACAAGAGCCTGGCGCTGGTTCAAGGCAACGGGCTGCGAGAATTTGTGCGTGCGGCGGCTCCCGGCATCCGTTTCATTGATGTGGAAAACCAGGCTCAGGCAATGGAAATGGTAGCCAATGGACAGGCCGATGCCGCGCTGAGCTCACTGATCAGTGCGCGTTACATGATTTCCCGGCGATACCGCGATCGTTTGCATATCACCAGTACTGTGGGCACGGAACCGGCGCGCGTTACCTTTGCCACCAGCCACGACGCCCTCGAGTTGTATTCGATTCTGAATAAAGCCTTGTTGAGCATCCCGCCGGTAGAAATGGATGAGCTGACCAATCGTTGGCGCAATGAGGCAACAGTGCAAGACAGTTACTGGTTGCGCAATCGTGCGGCGATCATTCAGGGGTTTGCGTTCGCTGCAGGCTTGCTGTTGCTTGCGTTGGGCTGGATTGCCTATCAGCGCAGCCTGATCCGCAAGCGTCAGCAACTGCTGCTTCAGCTGCAGGAAGCCAAGGACGTCGCGGACGATGCCAATCGGGCCAAGACCACGTTTCTGGCGACCATGAGTCATGAAATCCGTACGCCGATGAACGCGCTGATCGGCATGCTCGAACTGGCGATGAAAAGTGCCGAGAAGGGCGTCACTGACCGTTCTTCGATTGAGGTGGCTTCCGCCGCGGCGCGTGATTTGCTGGACTTGATCGGCGACATTCTAGACATCGCGCGGATTGAGTCAGGGCATCTTTCGTTGACCCGGGAACGGGTCAATCTGCGCACACTGGTTGTGTCTGTAGCAAGAGTCTTCGAAGGGCTGGCACGGGACAAGCACCTGCGATTGGTCCTGGATCTGGACCTCAAGAGTGACCGTGAAGTGCTGATCGACCCGTTGCGCTTCAAACAGATTATTTCCAATGTACTGAGCAACGCCATCAAGTTCACCCACCGGGGTGAAGTGCGCTTGAACGTGCAGGTCGAACCTGGAACTCACCAAGAGCATTTGGCCATTCGAATACGGGTCGAGGATACCGGCATCGGTATCAGCCTTCATGATCAGCAACGCTTGTTCAGCCCGTTCACTCAGGCTGACAACCCCGCCCAATCAGCGCGTAGCGGATCGGGCCTGGGGTTGGTCATCAGCCGTTCGCTATGTGAAATGATGGGTGGCCAATTGCAGCTGAGCAGTGTTCTGGGCGAAGGGACGCAGATTGAGGTCACGCTGGAGGTGCTGGCTTTGCAGGCGCTGGCTCAACCGACACCAGCCGCCACGGTCGAGCAGTTGCCCACTGAGCCGCTGAATATTCTGGTGGTCGACGACTATCCGGCCAATCGTCTGTTGCTGGCCCGGCAGTTGAGCTATCTGGGTCATTGTACGCAGGAGGCCGAGGACGGTGAGCAGGGCCTTGAACTGTGGCGAAATCATCCATTCGATGTGGTCATCACCGATTGCAATATGCCGGCCATGAACGGCTACGAACTGACCGGCGCCATTCGCGATGAAGAGAAGGCCAACGGTCTTGAAGCCTGTTTGATCCTTGGTTTTACCGCTAATGCCCAGCGCGAGGAAAAGGTTCGTTGTATGGAGGCGGGGATGGATGACTGCCTGTTCAAACCCATCAGCCTGCAAGACCTGAGTGCTCGACTGGCATCCAGGACTTCAGGCGCGACGTCGATACCGCTTGAACAGGCCACGGGGCAAACATCTGCTGAAATTGACCTGAGCAGTCTGGAGCAATGGGTCGGTGCAGACCGGATGTTGATCAACGATTTGCTGAGTGAACTGGCCTCCAGCAATGAAAAGGACCTGGCCCGGCTGCGGGATTTTTACGCCAACCGCGACCGTGATGGCCTCAGGGATCTGGCACACCGGATCAAGGGCGGCGCTCGGGTCGTCAATGCGCACCGCTTGATCCTGTGTTGCGAACATCTGGAAAGGGCCATAGGCGAACGCGACGCCGCGTCACTGACGCACGCGGTCGCGGCTTTGCAACACGCCATGGAGCGCCTGGCTCACTTCCTGGCGCAGCACTGACCACAGCACGCGCGTCAGTGGCTCAATCCCAAATTGGCGCGATGCCTTTGGGGCTGGTCAGGCGGTAATCTCGTTCAAGGGTGCTGATCAGCTCCATGTCGGCAGCACTCAAGGTCAAGGTACGGGCCTTCAGGTTGCTTTGCAGATTGGCGCGCTTGGTGGAGGACGGAATCACGGCGTATCCGGACTGCATGGCCCATGCGAGCGTGACTTGCGCTGGGGTGGCCTGATGCCGATCGGCAATGTGCTGAATCAATGGATCTTTCAGGACTTCACCGTAGGCCAGGGTCATGTATGACGTGATCTGGATGCCCTGGCTTTGAGCAAAACCGACGACTGTGCGGTTTTGCAGGTAGGGATGAAGTTCGATCTGGTTGGTGGCTATATTCTCCGCACCGACGGCGGCGATGGCTTGTTTCATCAGGTCGACGGTAAAGTTGGAAATGCCGATCTGCCGGGTCAGGCCTTGCTGTCTGGCCTCCAGTAGCGCACCCATGAATTCGGCGACCGGCACCTGGTCTTCAGGGGATGGCCAATGAATCAGGGTCAGGTCCAGGTAGTCGGTCTGCAGTTTGCGCAGGCTTTCCTTGAGACTCTCGATCAGCGTGTCTTTGGCGAAGTTGGCAACCCAGATCTTGCTGGTAATGAACAGCTCTTCGCGAGGGATACCGCTGGCAGCGATGGCCTGGCCGACTTCAGCTTCGTTCTCGTAGATCTGCGCGGTGTCGATTACCCGGTAGCCCAACTCAAGAGCGCTGCTCACCGAATCGATGACCACTTGGCCCTGTAGACGAAAAGTACCGAGACCGAACGCGGGAATAGACATGCATGACTCCAATGGTTGCAGTGGGAATGGCCACGAGTATCCCGGTCTGCATCGCATGGAAAAACCGCCGAAATGGCAAAGCAATGTTTACCGCAAGTCACGAATGAGTTCGGGTAGCCGATCCTTACCCCCGAGCCTTTGGAATCAGGCAATGTCGCTCTGACTGAACTCTTCACCGAGGAAATCGATCAAGGTCCGCACCGATGGCAGCAATCCACGGCGCGAGGGGAATATGACGTGGACGATGCCGGATTTTGGCGTCCAGCCCGGCACCAGCTGGATAAGCCTGCCAGCGGCGAGATCTTCGCGCACCACCACGCTGGGTAGGTGGGCAATGCCGATGCCGGCCAGCACCGCGTGGCGCAGGGCAATGAGGTCGTCAGTGACCATCCGCGGATGATGGCCGATCACGGCGCTGGCGGCATTCGGGCCGAACAGTTCCCAGTGATATTCGCGCTGCGCCGTCCCCCAATGCAGGCTCGGCAGGCCGCTGAGGTCGGCGGGGGAGGAGGGGGACGACAGGTGCGTCAGAAAGCTCGGGCTACCCACCAGGCATTGAGTGCTGTTGCCCAACACTTTCATCACCAGATCGCTGCTTTCCAGTGGCGGAAATCGCACCCGCAGGGCGATATCGAACCCTTCGTGGATCAAGTCGACTCGACGGTTGGTGCTTTCGATAAACAGTTCCACCCGCGGGTACTTGAGCATGTAACGGGTCAGCATCGGCCCCACCCATGAATTGAGCAGCGCCGTCGGACAACTGATACGCACCAGTCCTTGAGGTTCGGAGCGGTTGCGCTCGATGACCTCCGCCGCACTTTCAGCTTCCACTCGCATGGCCAGGCAACGCTGGTAGTACTCCTGGCCGATCTCGGTCAACGAACAGTGCCGGCTGGTGCGGTGAATCAGCCGCACGCCGAGGCGTTCTTCCAGCTGCGAAATACGTCGGCTGAGTTTTGACTTGGGCATGTACAAGGCTCGCCCGGCAGCGGCGAAACCACCGTGTTCCACGACTTGAGTGAAGTAGTAAAGGGTGTTCAGGTCTTCCACTATCGTTCTCCAAATAGAACGCTATGGGTGATTTTTGCAGTCTAGCGTAGCAAAGGTGTCGGATTTAAGGTGTGTCCATGGTTTCACTCACCCACTTTCGGAGGCACACCATGAAAAAAATCATCGGTATCTACACCAGCCCAAGAGCGCATTGGGTGGGCGACGGTTTCCCGGTTCGCACATTGTTTTCCTATGACAGCCTGGGCAAACACGTCAGCCCGTTCTTGCTGCTCGATCACGCCGGCCCTGCTGAATTCGCGCCGACCACACAGCGCCGGGGCGTGGGTCAACACCCGCATCGCGGTTTCGAAACCGTGACCATCGTCTACAAGGGCGAGCTGGAACACCGTGACTCCACCGGCAGCGGCGGCAAGATCGGTCCTGGCGACGTGCAGTGGATGACCGCAGCTTCGGGGATCCTGCATGAAGAATTCCATTCTGAAGATTTCGCCCGCAGTGGCGGCACTCTGGAAATGGTCCAGTTGTGGGTCAACCTGCCTGCCCGGGACAAGATGGCTGACGCCGGCTACCAGACCATTCTCGATGGCGATATTCCGAACCTGGCGCTCAAGGACCAGGCCGGCAGCCTGAGGCTGATCGCCGGTGAATTCGACGGTCACAAAGGGCCGGCACGGACCTTCACCCCGATCGATGTCTGGGACATTCGCTTGAATGCCGGTAAAGCGCTGACGCTGGACCTGCACGAAGGTCGCAATACGGCGTTGGTGGTGCTGCGCGGCACGGTTCAGGTCAACGGTCAGGAGCGGGTTCGGGAAGGGCAGTTGGTCTTGTTCGAACGCAACGGTAATCAGATCAGCCTGGAGGCTAATCACGATGCCGTGGTGCTGCTGCTCAGTGGCGAGCCGATCGATGAACCCATCGTCGGCCACGGACCGTTCGTGATGAACACCGAGGCGCAAATCCATCAGGCCTTTGCCGACTTCCAGTCCGGCCAATTCGGCCAGATGCACGGCTGATACACAACTCCGCTCTACACAGGACACGTAGGTCGGTTCACTGGCCAGGGATGGCTGTCGCCAAAAATAAAGAGGAAACACTCATGAACATGACCAATGCGGCCAACTTCAATGGCCTGAAACCGACCATCGACCCCAACGACAGTGCGCTGCTGTTGATCGACCACCAGAGCGGGCTGTTCCAGATCGTCAAGGATATAGACGTCCCGCAACTGCGCGCCAACGCCATCGCCCTGGCCAAAGCCGCGACCTTGTTGAAAATGCCGGTGATCACCACAGCTTCGGTGCCCCAAGGGCCGAACGGGCCGTTGATCCCGGAGATTCACCAAGAGGCACCGCACGCTCAATACGTCGCCCGCAAAGGCGAAATCAACGCCTGGGACAACCCGGAATTTCACGCGGCAGTGAAAGCCACCGGCAAGAAAACCCTGGTGATCGCAGGCACGCTGACCAGCGTCTGCCTGGCCTTTCCATCAATCGCCGCGGTGCATGAAGGCTACAAGGTATTCGCAGTGGTTGATGCCTCGGGCAACCACTCCAAACTTGCCACTGATCTGACAATTGCTCGTTTGTCTCAGGCTGGAGTGGTGCCGATCGACATCATGGCAACGCTTTCTGAGCTGCAAGGTTCGTGGAACCGCCCCGACGCCGAGCAGTGGGCTGCCGTCTACGCCCAGGCCATGCCGCATTATCAATTGCTGATCGAAAGCTACCTCAAGGCTCAGCAAGTGGCAAACGAACACGAAGTGCTGGATTCCCAGCGCTAACCGAGTACCCGACGCCGACTTCTATTCGGCATCGATAAGAAGCGAGGACTACTGCAATGACTACCTCTTACAAACGTCTGGATAAAAACAACGCCGCCGTTCTGTTGGTCGATCATCAGGCTGGCCTGCTGTCGCTGGTTCGCGATATCGAACCGGACCGGTTCAAGAACAACGTGCTGGCCCTGGCCGATCTGGCCAAGTACTTCAAGCTGCCGACGATCCTCACCACCAGTTTCGAGACCGGCCCCAACGGTCCGCTGGTGCCGGAATTGAAAGCGCTGTTCCCGGAGGCGCCATACATTGCCCGCCCAGGGCAAATCAACGCCTGGGACAATGAAGACTTCGTCAAGGCGATCAAGGCCACCGGCAAAAAACAACTGATCATCGCCGGCGTAGTCACCGAAGTCTGCGTGGCATTCCCGGCGCTTTCGGCACTGGCTGAAGGCTTCGAGGTGTTTGTGGTTACCGATGCTTCCGGCACCTTCAATGAACTCACCCGGCAGTCGGCCTGGGATCGCATGTCGGCATCCGGTGCACAGTTGATGACCTGGTTCGGCCTGGCCTGCGAGCTGCACCGCGACTGGCGCAACGATGTGGAAGGGCTGGCCACCTTGTTCTCCAACCACATCCCTGACTACCGCAACCTGATGACCAGCTACAACACCTTGACCAACGGCAAATAAGGACGGGCTCCGTAGCAGCTGGCATAGCCTGCGTCCGAGCGCGGAGCGAGCCGAACGTAGCCTTCGGCAACTGCTACGGATACAGCTCAAACAGGGGCTCGCAAGAGGCCCCTGTTTTTGTTTTGGGGGGGAGTCATTGGCGGCAGCGCTAATATCGTTCTAATACTAAGGTCGTCTGGAACCCGTTCCGCAGCGGCATAGAGTGGAATACGTTCTAACTAAATCTGTGCTGCGAGGATAAAAACAATGAACGACAGCATTTACCTCTCGATTCAAAACAGCCCGCGTTTCAAGGAGCTGGTCAGCAAAAGAGAGCGGTTCGCCTGGATTCTCTCGGCGATCATGCTTGGGCTTTACTCGGGCTTCATCCTTTTGATTGCCTACGGGCCGCATTTACTGGGGGCGAAAATCAGCCCTGGGTCATCGATTACCTGGGGGATACCGATTGGTGTCGGGCTGATTGTTTCGGCCTTTGTCCTCACTGCAATCTACGTTCGACGCGCCAACGGCGAATTCGACGACCTGAACAATGCGATTCTCAAGGAGGCTCAGCAATGATCCGGCGTCTATTGGCAGCTTTAGGCATTGCAGCCTTCGCACCGGCAGTTTGGGCTGCCGAGGCGCTCACCGGCGAAGTACACAAACAACCGCTCAACGTTTCGGCGATCCTGATGTTCGTGGTCTTCGTCGGTGCGACGCTGTGCATCACTTATTGGGCATCCAAGCGCAGCAAGTCGGCAGCCGACTACTACGCGGCGGGTGGCAAGATCACCGGTTTGCAGAACGGTCTGGCGATTGCCGGTGACTACATGTCGGCGGCGTCCTTCCTGGGGATTTCCGCGCTGGTGTTCGCCTCTGGCTACGATGGTCTGATTTATTCGATCGGCTTCCTGGTGGGCTGGCCGATCATTTTGTTTCTGATCGCCGAGCGTCTGCGTAACCTGGGTAAATACACCTTTGCCGACGTGGCGTCCTACCGCCTTGGGCAAACCCAGATTCGCACCCTGTCAGCCTGCGGTTCGCTGGTGGTGGTGGCGTTCTACCTGATTGCGCAAATGGTCGGCGCCGGCAAGCTGATTCAGCTGCTGTTCGGGCTCGATTACCATGTCGCAGTGATTATGGTGGGGATCCTGATGTGCCTCTATGTGTTGTTCGGCGGCATGCTGGCGACCACCTGGGTGCAGATCATCAAGGCCGTGCTGTTGTTGTCCGGTGCGTCGTTCATGGCACTGATGGTGATGAAGCACGTCAACTTCGATTTCAACACGCTGTTCTCCGAAGCGGTCAAGGTTCACCCTAAAGGTGAGGCGATCATGAGTCCCGGCGGGCTGGTGAAGGATCCGGTTTCGGCATTCTCCCTCGGTCTGGCGCTGATGTTCGGTACTGCAGGTCTGCCGCATATTCTGATGCGCTTCTTCACCGTGAGTGACGCTAAAGAAGCCCGTAAAAGTGTGTTGTACGCCACAGGCTTCATCGGCTATTTCTACATTCTGACGTTCATTATCGGCTTTGGCGCTATCCTGCTGGTCAGCACTAACCCGGCCTTCAAGGACGCTGCGGGGGCGCTGTTGGGCGGCAACAACATGGCGGCGGTGCACCTGGCCAATGCGGTGGGCGGCAGTATCTTCCTCGGCTTCATTTCGGCGGTGGCATTCGCCACCATTCTGGCGGTGGTTGCCGGTCTGACCCTGGCCGGGGCCACGGCGGTGTCTCACGACCTGTACGCCAGTGTGATCAAGAAGGGCAAGGCTAACGAGAAGGATGAGATCCGTGTTTCGAAGATCACCACCATCGCCTTGGGCGTGTTGGCGATCGTTCTGGGTATTCTGTTCGAAAGCCAGAACATCGCGTTCATGGTGGGTCTGGCGTTCTCGATCGCTGCCAGCTGCAACTTCCCGGTGCTGCTGCTTTCCATGTACTGGAAGAAGCTGACCACTCGCGGTGCGATGGTCGGTGGCTGGATGGGGCTGATCAGTGCCGTTGGTCTGATGGTCCTTGGTCCAACCATTTGGGTGCAGATCATGGGGCACGAGAAGGCGATCTTCCCGTATGAGTACCCGGCGCTGTTCTCGATGGCCATTGCCTTTGTCGGGATCTGGTTCTTCTCCATCACTGACAAGTCCGCTGCGGCTGACAATGAGCGGGCGCTGTTCTTCCCGCAATTCGTACGCTCGCAGACCGGTTTGGGCGCGAGTGGGGCGGTGTCGCACTAACGTACAGACATGTATGAGCTTCTATATATAAGCTGCGTTAAATAGAAATGCCCCGGTCGAGAGATCGGGGCATTTTTTGTTGGTTGTGCATAAGACTTCTGTAGGAGCCGAGCTTGCTCGCGATGGCGGCCTGACAGCCGGCCTGTGGTTTGGTTGGGGGGATATCGATTTACTGTGGGGTTGCTCGCGATAGCGGTAGGGCGGTCGCGGCAATGCCAGGAGGGCGGGGCAGGGCATCACACAAACAAATACGGCCTCTATTAAAGAGGCCGTACTCGATGAATCCAGGACGTTATCGCAAGACAGGTCTTATTTGCGGTCTTCCAGATTGGGGATGTCACGCGACTCGTAGCCGGTGTACAGCTGGCGCGGGCGACCGATCTTGTACGGGCTGGAGAGCATTTCTTTCCAGTGGGAGATCCAGCCAACGGTCCGCGCCAGGGCGAAGATCACGGTGAACATGCTGGTTGGAATGCCGATCGCCTTGAGGATGATCCCCGAGTAGAAGTCGACGTTCGGGTACAGCGAGCGCTCGATGAAGTACGGATCGGTCAGGGCGATCTCTTCCAGGCGCATGGCCAGTTCGAGTTGTGGATCGTTGGTGATGCCCAGCTCTTTCAGTACTTCGTCGCAGGTCTGCTTCATCACGGTTGCGCGTGGGTCGCGGTTTTTGTAAACCCGGTGACCGAAGCCCATCAACTTGAACGGATCGTTCTTGTCTTTGGCCTTGGCGATGTACTTGTCGATGTTCGATACATCGCCAATTTCGTCGAGCATGCTCAACACTGCTTCGTTGGCGCCGCCGTGAGCCGGGCCCCAGAGTGCAGCGATACCGGCGGCGATACAGGCAAACGGGTTGGCACCCGAAGAGCCCGCCAGGCGTACGGTAGAAGTCGATGCGTTCTGCTCGTGGTCGGCATGGAGGATGAAGATCCGGTCCATGGCCTTGGCGAGTACCGGGCTGATCGGTTTGATCTCGCACGGGGTGTTGAACATCATGTGCAGGAAGTTTTCCGCGTACGTCAGGTCGTTGCGCGGGTACATCATGGGCTGGCCCATGGAGTACTTGTAAACCATCGCTGCCATGGTTGGCATCTTGGCAACCAGGCGGATCGCGGAGATTTCGCGATGCTGCGGGTTATTGATGTCCAGGGAGTCGTGGTAGAAGGCCGAGAGGGCGCCGACTACGCCGCACATGACGGCCATCGGGTGGGCGTCACGACGGAAGCCGTTGAAGAAGCTCTTCAGCTGCTCGTGGACCATGGTGTGGTTTTTCACGGTGCTGACGAACTGGGCCTTCTGCTCTGCGGTCGGCAGTTCGCCGTTGAGCAGCAGATAGCAGGTCTCCAGGTAGTCCGACTTCTCGGCCAGCTGTTCGATCGGGTAGCCGCGGTGTAGCAGGATGCCGTTGTCGCCGTCGATATAGGTGATCTTCGACTCGCAAGAGGCAGTCGACATGAAGCCTGGGTCAAAGGTGAAACGGCCCGTGGCCGTCAGGCCCCGAACATCGATAACATCGGGACCAACGGTGCCGGTTAAAATGGGCAGCTCGACGGGGGCTGCGCCCTCGATGATCAACTGCGCTTTTTTGTCAGCCATGTGGCCTCCTATTTATGCTTGAAATCATCAGACAGACCCCCCACGCAGGGCCCGCACCACTATAGTGAGATAAATTTGAATGTCAATTTGCCTAAAGTCTTGCCCCAGAAGGCTTTAACCGGACTTTTTCCTCGAAATTCCCCGCCATTTACGCCTTTTATTCCACTTGTGCAATGAGCTATTAGGGGAAGGTGATTGCGTTGTCATTAGTGACCTAACTGTCTATACTCGGCCTCCGACCTCCAGGGGCTTTTGGGCCTGCTTTAATGGGGGTCGCACTCCCTGGGTGGTGGGTACCTGACCAGTGCACTCCCCAACAACTTTGCCCTGATTGTTAGGGGCTCTTCAGTGTGAAAAAAAGCCGTGAATAGCCAACGACCTGTAAACCTAGACCTAAGGACCATCAAACTCCCAGTCACTGCTTACACGTCCATTCTTCACCGTATATCCGGTGTCATCCTCTTTGTCAGCCTTGCCATCATGCTTTATGCATTGGACAAGTCGCTGAGTTCAGAAGAAGGCTTCGGTCAGGTGAAAGCGTGTCTGACCAGTCCGCTAGCCAAGCTAGTGATTTGGGGCATCCTGTCCGCCTTGCTGTATCACCTGGTAGCCGGTGTGCGCCACTTGATCATGGATATGGGCATCGGTGAGACGCTGGAAGGCGGCCAACGAGGCTCGAAAATCGTTATCGCCGTTTCCGTGGTGGTAATCGTTCTGGCAGGAGTTTGGATATGGTAACTAATGTCACGAACCTTTCGCGTTCGGGCCTCTATGACTGGATGGCACAACGTGTGTCTGCGGTCGTTCTCGCGGCTTACTTCATTTTCCTGATCGGATACATCATTGCGCACCCAGGCCTTGGCTACGCCCAATGGCATGAACTGTTCGCAAACAACTGGATGCGTATCTTCAGTCTGCTGGCTCTGGTCGCTCTGGGCGCTCATGCCTGGGTTGGCATGTGGACCATCGCTACCGATTACCTGACGCCAATGGCGTTCGGCAAGTCGGCGACTGCAATACGTTTCCTCTTCCAGGCAGTATGCGGCGTTGCGATGTTCGCTTACTTCGTCTGGGGCGTGCAGATTCTTTGGGGTATCTGATTCATGGCTAACACAGTTAATACGCTTTCGTTCGACGCCATTATCATTGGCGGCGGCGGTGCTGGCATGCGCGCTGCGCTGCAGCTGGCACAAGGTGGTCACAAGACTGCCGTTATCACCAAGGTTTTCCCGACTCGTTCGCACACCGTATCCGCTCAGGGTGGCATTACCTGCGCCATCGCTTCGGCCGATCCGAACGATGACTGGCGCTGGCACATGTACGATACCGTCAAGGGTTCCGACTACATCGGTGACCAGGACGCTATCGAATACATGTGTTCCGTAGGTCCGGAAGCGGTCTTCGAGCTCGAGCACATGGGCTTGCCGTTCTCCCGTACCGAGCAGGGCCGCATCTATCAGCGTCCGTTCGGCGGTCAGTCGAAAGACTTCGGCAAGGGCGGTCAGGCTGCCCGTACCTGTGCTGCTGCCGACCGTACCGGTCACGCACTGCTGCACACTCTTTATCAGGCAAACCTGAAAGCGGGTACCGTATTCCTCAACGAATACTATGCAGTGGATCTGGTGAAAAACCAGGATGGCGCCTTCGTCGGCATCATCGCGATCTGCATCGAAACCGGTGAAACCTCCTACATTCGCGCTAACGCCACCGTATTGGCGACTGGCGGTGCCGGTCGTATCTATTCGTCCACCACCAACGCCCTGATCAACACCGGTGACGGCGTCGGCATGGCTCTGCGTGCTGGCGTGCCGGTACAAGACATCGAAATGTGGCAGTTCCACCCAACCGGCATCGCCGGCGCCGGTGTACTGGTTACTGAAGGCTGCCGCGGTGAAGGCGGTTACCTGATCAACAAGCACGGTGAGCGTTTCATGGAGCGTTATGCTCCGAACGCCAAAGACCTTGCTGGTCGTGACGTTGTAGCCCGCTCCATGGTTAAAGAGATCATCGCCGGCAACGGTTGTGGTCCGGACGGCGACCACGTACTGCTCAAACTCGATCACCTTGGTGAAGAAGTACTGCACAGCCGTCTGCCAGGCATCTGCGAACTGTCCAAGACTTTCGCCCACGTTGATCCGGTTGTTGCTCCGGTTCCAGTGGTTCCAACCTGCCACTACATGATGGGCGGCGTTGCCACCAACATTCATGGCCAGGCGATCACTCAGGACGCCAGCGGCGTCGATACCATCATCCCTGGCCTGTTCGCGGTCGGTGAAGTGGCGTGCGTTTCGGTTCACGGTGCGAACCGTCTGGGCGGTAACTCGCTACTCGATCTGGTGGTGTTCGGTCGTGCGGCCGGTCTCTTCCTGGAACAAACCCTGAAAGAAGGCGTTGACTACACTCGCGCCCGCCAGTCTGACATCGACGCTGCTCTGGCGCGTCTCGATGGCCTGAACTCGCGTACCGAAGGCGAAGATGTCGCGACCCTGCGTAAAGAGCTGCAAAGCTGCATGCAGAACTACTTCGGTGTATTCCGTACCGGTGAATACATGCAGAAGGGTATTGCTCAGCTGGCTGATCTGCGTGGCCGTATCGCCAACGTCAAGATCAACGACAAGAGCCAGGCGTTCAACACTGCGCGTATCGAAGCGCTCGAGCTGCAAAACCTGCTTGAAGTGGCCGAAGCTACGGCGATTGCAGCAGAAACCCGTAAAGAGTCCCGCGGTGCTCACGCCCGTGAAGACTTCGAAGATCGCGACGACGTCAACTGGCTGTGCCACACCCTGTACTTCCCTGGTGAGAAGCGCGTTGCCAAGCGTGCCGTGAACTTCTCGCCAAAAACAGTCCCGACCTTTGAACCAATGATTCGGACTTATTAAGGGTGGCCGATATGTTGAATGTCAGTGTTTATCGTTACAACCCTGATCAGGACGCCGCGCCGTTCATGCAGGAATTCCAGGTCAATACCAACGGTAAAGACCTGATGGTGCTGGACGTGCTGGCCCTGATCAAAGAGCAGGACGAAGGTTTCTCCTATCGTCGCTCTTGCCGTGAAGGTGTCTGCGGCTCCGACGGCATGAACATCAACGGCAAAAACGGTCTGGCCTGCGTCACGCCGCTGTCTGCTGTTGTAAAAGGCAACAAGTTGATCGTTCGTCCGCTGCCAGGTTTGCCGGTTATCCGTGACCTGGTCGTCGATATGAGCATCTTCTACAAGCAGTACGAAAAAGTTAAGCCATTCCTGCAGAACGACACGCCGGCTCCGGCCATCGAGCGTCTGCAGTCTCCAGAAGAGCGTGAAAAGCTCGATGGTCTGTACGAGTGCATTCTGTGCGCTTGCTGCTCGACCTCTTGCCCGTCCTTCTGGTGGAACCCGGACAAGTTCCTGGGTCCAGCTGCGCTGCTGCAAGCTTATCGCTTCCTGGCAGACAGCCGTGACACCCGGACTTCCGAGCGTCTGGCTTCGCTGGATGACCCGTTCAGCGTATTCCGCTGCCGCGGGATCATGAACTGCGTCAGCGTTTGTCCGAAAGGCCTGAACCCGACTAAGGCCATCGGACACGTGCGTAACATGCTGCTGCAAAGCGGCATTTGATTCAGTTGTTGTAACCGTAGGACCGCTGTACCCGTAAATGCTGCGGCGCAGGCTTCAACCGGCGCCGTAGTTTTAACCTGAGCGGCAGCTCAAAAAGCTGTGGCTCTTATTTTGAAGAAATGAGACAAGCAGGGGCATCCGGGCTGGTACCCGGACTATCAGCGTGATCCTAAGTGGCTTGTTTTGGTCGCTGCACTCGGACTTTTTCAAGTTTGCTCGGTGTCTTCGCCGGTGGTGTTCCCCTAACCGAGGGTGACCAAGCATGCAAGAAAGCGTGATGCAGCGCATGTGGAACAGCGCCTACCTATCCGGTAGTAACGCTGCCTATGTGGAAGAGCTCTACGAGCTCTACCTGCACGACCCTAACGCTGTGCCAGAAGAGTGGCGCACCTACTTTCAGAAGTTGCCTACCGACGGCAGCACTGCCATCGATGTTTCGCACTCGACAATCCGCGATCATTTCGTCTTGCTGGCAAAGAACCAGCGCCGCGCTCAACCGGTTTCCGCCGGCAGCGTGAGCAGTGAGCACGAGAAGAAGCAAGTTGAAGTGCTGCGATTGATCCAGGCCTACCGTATGCGTGGCCACCAGGCAGCCCAGCTTGACCCGCTGGGGCTGTGGCAGCGTCCTGCACCTGCAGACCTGTCGATCAATCATTACGGCTTGACCAATGCCGATCTTGATACGACCTTCCGTGCCGGCGACCTGTTCATCGGCAAAGAGGAAGCGAGCCTACGCGAAATTCACGAAGCGTTGCAGCAGACATATTGCCGCACCATTGGCGCCGAGTTTACGCACATCGTCGATACCGAGCAGCGTCACTGGTTCCAGCAGCGTCTGGAAAGCGTACGTGGCCGTCCAACGTATTCCGCCGACATCAAGAGCCACTTGCTTGAGCGTGTCACTGCAGCCGAAGGTCTGGAAAAATACCTGGGCACCAAATACCCGGGCACCAAGCGTTTCGGTCTGGAAGGTGGCGAGAGCCTGATTCCTCTGCTCGACGAACTGATCCAGCGTTCCGGTTCCTACGGCACCAAGGAAATCGTTATCGGCATGGCCCACCGTGGTCGTCTGAACGTGCTGGTCAACACCTTCGGCAAGAACCCGCGCGAGCTGTTCGACGAGTTCGAAGGCAAGAAGAAGGTCGAGCTGGGTTCCGGTGACGTTAAGTATCACCAGGGCTTCTCGTCCAACGTCATGACCACCGGCGGTGAAGTTCACCTGGCGATGGCGTTCAACCCGTCCCACCTGGAAATCGTGTCTCCGGTGGTCGAGGGTTCGGTTCGTGCCCGTCAGGATCGTCGTAACGACCCTACCGGTGAAAAGGTTCTGCCGATTTCCATCCACGGTGACGCTGCAATCGCAGGTCAGGGCGTGGTCATGGAAACCTTCCAGATGTCGCAGACCCGCGGCTTCAAGACTGGCGGCACGGTCCATCTGGTGATCAACAACCAGGTCGGTTTCACCATCAGCAATCCGCTGGATGCCCGCTCCACCGAGTACGCTACCGACGTTGCGAAAATGATCCAGGCACCGATCCTCCATGTGAATGGTGATGATCCGGAAGCCGTATTGTTCGTGACCCAGCTGGCCATCGACTACCGCATGCAGTTCAAGCGCGACGTGGTGATCGACATGTTCTGCTACCGTCGTCGCGGCCACAACGAGGCCGACGAGCCAAGCGGCACCCAGCCTCTGATGTATCAGCAGATCGCCAAGCAGCGCACTACCCGTGAGCTGTATGCCGATCGTCTGACCCAGAGCGGTGTGCTGGACGCAGAGCGTGTTCAGGCGAAAATCGACGAATACCGCAACGCGCTGGACAACGGTCTGCACGTAGTGAAAAGCCTGGTCAAAGAGCCGAACAAAGAGCTGTTCGTGGACTGGCGTCCGTACCTGGGCCACGCCTGGACCGCGCGTCACGACACTCGCTTCGACCTGAAAACCTTGCAGGAACTGTCCGCCAAGCTGCTGGAAATTCCGGAAGGCTTTGTGGTGCAGCGCCAGGTTGCCAAGATCTACGAAGACCGTCAGAAGATGCAAGCCGGCGGCCTGCCGATCAACTGGGGTTACGCCGAAACCATGGCGTACGCGACCCTGGCGTTCGAAGGTCACCCGATTCGCATGACGGGTCAGGACATCGGGCGCGGTACGTTCTCGCACCGTCACGCTGTCTTGCACAACCAGAAAGACGCTGGCAGCTACATTCCACTGCAGAACCTGTACGAAGGTCAGCCACGTTTTGACCTGTACGACTCGTTCCTGTCCGAAGAAGCGGTGCTGGCGTTCGAGTACGGTTACTCGACCACCACTCCAAATGCCCTGGTTATCTGGGAAGCCCAGTTCGGCGACTTCGCCAACGGTGCCCAAGTGGTTATCGACCAGTTCATCACCAGTGGCGAGCACAAGTGGGGCCGTCTATGCGGTCTGACCATGCTGCTGCCGCACGGTTATGAAGGTCAGGGGCCGGAGCACTCCTCGGCTCGTCTGGAGCGTTACCTGCAGCTGTGCGCCGAGCACAACATTCAGGTGTGCTTGCCGACGACGCCAGCTCAGATCTACCACTTGCTGCGCCGTCAGGTGATTCGCCCGCTGCGTAAACCACTGGTAGTCCTGACTCCGAAGTCGCTGCTGCGTCACAAGCTGGCCATCTCGACTCTGGAGGATCTGGCCGAAGGTTCGTTCCAGACCGTTATCCCGGAAATCGATGTTCAAGACCCGAAAAAGGTCGAGCGCATTGTTCTGTGTAGCGGCAAGGTCTACTACGACCTGCTGGAAAAACGCCGTGCCGAAGGTCGTGACGACATCGCCGTCGTGCGTATCGAGCAGCTGTACCCATTCCCTGAGGACGACTTGAACGAAGTCCTGGCTCCTTACACCAACCTCAAACACATCGTTTGGTGTCAGGAAGAGCCGATGAACCAGGGTGCCTGGTACTGCAGTCAACACCACATGCGTCGCATCGTTGGCAATCACAACAAGTCTCTCGTACTTGAGTACGCGGGCCGTGATGCTTCTGCTGCACCTGCTTGTGGTTACGCATCGATGCACGCTGAGCAGCAGGAAAAACTGCTGCAAGACGCCTTTACTGTTTAACGCCTTCGCGCACCTGAAACCGAATTTAAGGAACCACAGATAATGGCTATCGAGATCAAAGCCCCCACTTTCCCGGAATCGGTTGCCGATGGCACCGTTGCCACCTGGCACAAAAAACCGGGCGACGCCGTCAAGCGTGACGAACTGATCGTCGACATTGAAACCGACAAAGTCGTACTGGAAGTACTGGCCACTGCTGACGGCGTGCTGGGCGCTATCGTCAAGAACGAAGGCGACACCGTTCTGTCCGACGAAGTTCTGGGCTCCATCGGTGAAGGTGGCGCTGCTGCAGCTCCGGCTGCCGCTGCTGCACCTGCCGCCGCTCAAGCTGCTGCTCCGGCTGCATTTGGCGAAGATGATCCTGTCGCAGCTCCAGCTGCCCGCAAGCTGGCAGAAGAAAACGCCATCAACATCGCCAGTGTTGCCGGTACCGGTAAAGGCGGTCGCGTGACCAAGGAAGACGTGGTCGCTGCTGTAGCTGCGAAGAAAGCTGCTCCTGCTGTTGCACCTGCCAAGGCCGCTGCTCCGGCTGCCGCTGCTCCTGTGTTCGCTGCTGGCGACCGCATCGAGAAGCGCGTACCGATGACCCGCGTGCGGGCCACCGTGGCCAAGCGTCTGGTAGAAGCCCAGTCGAACATGGCGATGCTGACTACGTTCAACGAAGTCGACATGACCGAAGTCATGGCGCTGCGTTCGAAGTACAAGGACCTGTTTGAGAAGTCCCACAACGGCGTACGCCTGGGCTTCATGTCGTTCTTCGTGAAAGCGGCCACCGAAGCGCTGAAACGCTTCCCGGCTGTCAACGCCTCGATCGACGGTGCAGACATCGTTTACCACGGCTATGCCGACGTCGGTGTTGCCGTATCCAGCGACCGTGGTCTGGTGGTACCGGTTCTGCGTAACGCCGAACTGATGAGCCTGGCTGAAATCGAAGGCGGCATCGCCACCTTCGGCAAGAAAGCCCGCGACGGCAAGCTGTCCATGGACGAGATGACCGGTGGTACGTTCACGATCACCAACGGTGGTACTTTCGGCTCCATGATGTCGACTCCGATCGTCAACCCGCCGCAAGCGGCTATCCTGGGCATGCACAACATCCTGCAGCGCCCGATGGCAATCAACGGTCAGGTCGTCATCCGTCCTATGATGTATCTGGCTCTGTCCTACGATCACCGTTTGATCGATGGTAAAGAAGCTGTGACTTTCCTGGTTACCATCAAAAACCTGCTGGAAGATCCGGCTCGTCTGCTGCTGGATATCTGATTTCGTTGCTTGGGCCCACCAGTGATGGCGGGTCCATCTGAAATGCCTAGCTTCGTCCCACGACGGTTCCTGCAAGGGGCCGTCCGGTTTGATTCGAGAAGGAATGACACATGACTCAGAAATTCGACGTGGTAGTGATTGGCGCAGGCCCTGGCGGCTATGTAGCAGCCATTAAAGCTGCGCAACTTGGCCTCAAGACTGCCTGCATCGAGAAATATACCGACCAGGAGGGCAAACTGGCCCTTGGCGGTACTTGCCTGAACGTCGGCTGCATCCCTTCCAAGGCGCTGCTCGACAGCTCCTGGAAATTCCACGAAGCCCAGGATGGTTTTGCTATCCACGGCATCAATCACGCTGGCGTGACCATGGACGTGCCAGCAATGGTCGGCCGCAAGGCCAACATCGTCAAAGGCCTGACCTCCGGTGTTGCCACCCTGTTCAAGGCTAACGGTGTGACTTCCCTGCAAGGCCACGGCAAACTGCTGGCCGGCAAGAAAGTCGAACTGACCAAGCCTGACGGCACTGTCGAAATCATCGAAGCCGAAAACGTGATCCTCGCGTCGGGCTCGCGTCCGATCGACATTCCACCGGCTCCGGTTGACCAGAAAGTCATCGTCGATTCGACTGGTGCTCTGGAATTCCAATCGGTTCCAAAGCGTCTGGGCGTGATCGGCGCTGGCGTGATCGGTCTGGAACTGGGTTCGGTATGGTCCCGTCTGGGCGCTCAAGTGACTGTCCTGGAAGCCCTGGACACGTTCCTGATGGCTGCTGACACCGCCGTTGCCAAAGAAGCTCTGAAAACCCTGACCAAACAAGGTCTGGATATCAAGCTGGGCGCTCGCGTCACCGGTTCCAAAGTCAACGGCGAAGAAGTCGTGGTGACTTACACCGACGCCAACGGCGAACAGACCATCACTTTCGACAAGCTGATCGTAGCCGTTGGTCGCCGTCCAGTGACCACCGATCTGCTGGCTGCCGATTGCGGCGTGACCATCGACGAACGTGGCTTCATCTTCGTTGACGACCAGTGCGCTACCAGCGTTCCGGGCGTTTACGCGATCGGCGACGTGGTTCGCGGCATGATGTTGGCGCACAAGGCTTCGGAAGAAGGCATCATGGTTGTCGAGCGCATCAAGGGCCACAAAGCCCAGATGAACTATGACCTGATCCCTTCGGTTATCTATACTCACCCGGAAATCGCGTGGGTCGGTAAAACCGAGCAGGCCTTGAAAGCTGAAGGCGTTGAAGTTAACGTCGGCACCTTCCCGTTCGCCGCCAGTGGTCGTGCCATGGCAGCCAACGATACCGGCGGTTTTGTAAAAGTCATCGCTGATGCCAAGACTGACCGCGTATTGGGCGTCCACGTGATTGGCCCAAGCGCTGCAGAACTGGTTCAGCAAGGCGCAATCGGCATGGAATTCGGCACCAGTGCCGAGGACCTGGGCATGATGGTTTTCTCCCATCCGACCCTGTCCGAAGCGTTGCACGAAGCAGCGCTGGCAGTGAATGGCGGCGCCATTCACATCGCCAACCGCAAAAAGCGTTAAGACAATAAGAAACCACGGCGCAATGCCCGTCGTGAGCCTTGTGCGCAAGACTCACCGCGGAATTTGGGCCGGACGCAGTCTTGCGTAGTTTCAGCAATACCGGCCCCGCACGGCATTAGTGTCGTTCGGGGTTGGGGTTTGTCGAGACTGTGCAAGCAGCAGTCACAGGTGGTGCGGCACTTGAACGAGTGCAGCACCGAATGCGCAGTACCTAACGAAGACGGTAATAAGCATGAATCTTCATGAGTATCAGGGTAAGCAGCTGTTCGCTGAATACGGCCTGCCAGTATCCCAGGGTTTCGCAGTAGACACTCCGGAAGCGGCAGCAGAAGCTTGCGACAAAATCGGCGGCACCGAGTGGGTTGTCAAAGCCCAGGTTCACGCTGGTGGTCGCGGTAAAGCGGGCGGCGTCAAGCTGGTTCGCAGCAAAGAAGACGCCAAAGCATTCGCTCAACAGTGGTTGGGCAAGCGTCTGGTGACTTACCAGACTGATGCCAACGGTCAGCCAGTCACCAAGATCCTGGTTGAATCGTGCACTGATATCGCTAAAGAGCTGTACCTGGGCGCTGTCGTTGACCGTTCGAGCCGTCGCATCGTGTTCATGGCTTCCACCGAAGGTGGCGTGGACATCGAGAAAATCGCTCACGACACCCCTGAGAAAATTCTCAAGGCCACTATCGATCCACTGGTTGGCGCTCAGCCATTCCAGGGTCGCGAGCTGGCATTCCAGCTGGGTCTGGAAGGTAAGCAAGTTGCTCAGTTCGCCAAGATCTTCGTTGGTCTGGCCAAGCTGTTCAAGGATCACGACCTGGCTCTGCTGGAAGTGAACCCGCTGGTAATCAAGGCTGACGGCGACCTGCACTGCCTCGATGCCAAGATCAACATCGACGCCAACGCAATGTACCGTCAGCCTAAGCTGAAGACTTTCCACGATCCGTCGCAAGACGATCCGCGCGAAGCGCACGCTGCCAAGTTCGAACTGAACTACGTAGCACTGGAAGGCAACATTGGTTGCATGGTCAACGGTGCTGGCCTGGCCATGGGCACCATGGACATCGTCAACCTGCATGGCGGCAAACCAGCCAACTTCCTCGACGTGGGCGGCGGTGCTACCAAAGAACGCGTTACCGAAGCGTTCAAGATCATCCTGTCCGACACTAACGTCGCTGCAGTATTGGTCAACATCTTCGGCGGCATCGTTCGTTGCGACATGATTGCCGAAGGCATCATCGGCGCAGTGAAAGAAGTCGGCGTGAAAATCCCGGTTGTTGTTCGCCTTGAAGGCAACAACGCTGAGCTGGGCGCTAAAGTATTGGCAGAAAGCGGTTTGAACATCATCGCTGCTACCAGCCTGACCGACGCTGCTCAACAAGTTGTTAAAGCTGCGGAGGGCAAGTAATGAGCGTCCTGATCAATAAAGACACCAAAGTTATCTGCCAGGGTATTACCGGTTCGCAAGGTAGTTTCCACACCCAGCAAGCCATCGAGTACGGCACCAAGATGGTTGGCGGCGTAACTCCAGGCAAAGGCGGCACCACTCACCTGGACCTGCCTGTCTTCAACACTGTGAAAGACGCTGTAGCAGCCACTGGCGCCACCGCCAGCGTGATCTACGTTCCAGCTCCTTTCTGCAAGGATTCCATCCTTGAAGCAGCGTTCGGCGGCATCAAGCTGATCGTTTGCATCACCGAAGGCATCCCGACCCTCGACATGCTTGATGCCAAGGTCAAGTGCGACGAACTGGGTGTGATCCTGATCGGTCCTAACTGCCCAGGCGTGATCACTCCAGGCGAATGCAAGATCGGCATCATGCCAGGTCACATTCACTTGCCAGGCAAGGTCGGTATCGTTTCGCGTTCCGGCACCCTGACTTACGAAGCTGTGAAGCAGACTACTGACGCCGGTTTCGGTCAGTCGACTTGCGTCGGCATCGGTGGTGACCCGATCCCGGGCTCCAACTTCATCGACATCCTGAAGCTGTTCCAGGAAGACCCGAAGACCGAAGCGATCGTCATGATCGGTGAGATCGGCGGTTCGGCTGAAGAAGAAGCGGCTGCCTACATCAAGGCACACGTGACCAAACCGGTTGTTTCCTACATCGCTGGTGTGACTGCTCCTGCGGGCAAGCGCATGGGCCATGCTGGCGCAATCATCTCTGGCGGCAAAGGCACTGCAGACGAGAAATTCGCTGCTCTGCAAGACGCAGGCGTTAAAACCGTGCGTTCGCTGGCAGACATCGGCAAGGCCCTGGCCGAGCTGACTGGCTGGGCTGTCAAGTAAGCCTCGCGCTTAGCTGACGCTCCACCAGACAAAGGCCACCTTCGGGTGGCCTTTGTCGTTGTGCGCCAGGCATGTCTGATCGTTCCCACGCTCCCGCGTGGGAACGCCGGGGACGCTCCTTCCGCCTTTGAATGTGACGCGGAGCGTCACGGGATGCATTCCCACGCAGAGCGTGGGAACGATCTACTTGCAGGCACAAACCAGTTACATGCAAAAACGCGACATGAAAATGTCGCAGATCGGATAGTTCGCCCCCTAACAGTGCGTTTGTCGTGCAAATTCGTTAGGCTAGCAGCCATTTTTGCGTCTGCGTCCCACAAGGAAGCTGCACGCCAAACGGGTCAGTCTCATACGGACCGACAGCATTTCCCTCATCCATAGGGAAATCCCTCTCTAAATTCCGATTCAGTAGTGTGGTATTTCCTTAATGAAAGTGTTGAAAGGCCAGGACATCCTGGCACTTGGTTTTATGACGTTTGCCCTGTTCGTAGGGGCTGGCAATATCATCTTCCCGCCTATCGTCGGTTTGCAGTCCGGGCCTCATGTCTGGATGGCAGCGCTGGGTTTTCTGATCACCGCAGTCGGTTTGCCGGTGATCACCGTCGTCGCACTGGCCAAGGTCGGTGGTGCGATGGATGCTTTGAGCAGCCCGATTGGTAAAGTCGCCGGTGGTCTGTTGGCCGCCGCGTGCTACCTGGCAGTCGGTCCATTGTTCGCCACGCCGCGCACCGCAACCGTGTCCTTCGAAGTGGGTCTGGCGCCGCTGACTGGTGAGAGCCCGCTGGGGTTGTTCCTCTACAGCTCGGTGTATTTCCTGTTGGTGTTCTTCATTTCGCTGTATCCAGGCCGTCTGCTTGATACCGTGGGGCGTTTCCTGGCACCGTTGAAGATCATCGCATTGGCCGTGCTGGGCATAGCTGCTTTTGCCTTGCCGGCCGGTGACATCGGTACTGCAACCCCTGAGTATGTTGCCGCACCGTTCTCTCAAGGCTTCATCAATGGTTACCTGACCATGGACACCTTGGGCGCTCTGGTGTTCGGTATCGTCATCGTGAACGCCATTCGCTCCCGTGGCGTGGAGTCGCCACGCTTGATCACCCGTTACGCGATCATTGCCGGCCTGATTGCCGGTGTGGGTCTGGCGCTGGTGTATATCAGCCTGTTCCGTCTGGGCTCTGGCAGCCACGAAGTCGCCGCTGGCGCAACCAATGGCGCGGCGGTATTGCATGCTTATGTGCAGCACACCTTCGGCTCCCTGGGCAGCGGCTTCCTCGCGGTGCTGATCTCCCTGGCGTGCCTGGTAACGGCGGTTGGTCTGACCTGCGCCTGCGCCGAATACTTCAGCCGGGTGCTGCCACTGTCCTACAAGACCCTGGTGATTATCCTGGCGGCGTTCTCGTTGCTGGTGTCTAACCTGGGCCTGACCAAGCTGATCCAGTTCTCCATCCCGGTGCTGACGGCGATCTACCCGCCGTGCATTGCCTTGGTCGCTCTGAGCTTCTGCAAGGACTTCTGGCAAGAGCAGGGGCGCATCGTTGGCCCGGTGATGCTGGTGTCGTTCCTGTTCGGCATGATCGACGCCTTGAAAGGCGCAGGCCTGGCTGACTGGATGCCAACCCAGCTGTCGCACCTGCCACTGAGCGAGCAAGGTCTGGCGTGGCTGGTGCCTTCGGTGATCACCCTGGTGGCCGCAGTGGTCTGCGACCGTCTGTTGGGTAAACGCAGCGAAGCCTTGGCTTAAGTTTCCAGCGCCCGCCACAAGCGGGCTTTGAGCAGCGCGCTGAAAAAAATGGAAATGCCCTGTATCAATCGATACGGGGCATTTTTTTATGGGCGAGGGGCGGTGTCTTTTTCCTTGAGCTAACGTCGAAGCAGTGTGCAAGCGGGCTTGCTCGCGATGAGGGCATAACACTCAATAGTGATATTGATGACAAGTCCGCTATCGTCGGATCGCCGCCCGGAGCAAGCTCGCTCCTGCCGTTTTCGTTTCTACCGATACCTCACAAGGACCTGCATGTCGTTCGTTCAAGCCAATTTGATTCACATCCTCGCCGCGCTCTGGTTCGTCATCTGCTGGGGCGGCTACACCCGTTACGCGACCTGGAAGGGCCGTGATACAGCGTGTCTGGCCAGCGTGCTGCACCTGTACCGGGAAGACTGGATGCGCCGCATGCTATTGCGCGACAACCGCATCGCCGACGCCAGTGTGATCGGCAATCTGGAGCGCAACGCCTCGTTCTTTGCCTCCAGCACATTGATCATCCTGGCCGGCATTCTCACCGTGCTCGGCGCTTCCGAGCGAGCGCTGTCGCTGCTGGCGGATATTCCGATGGTGCAGCAGGCTTCTCAGGGGATGTCGGAGATCAAGCTGCTGTGCCTGGCGATGGTATTTGTCTATGCCTTCTTTACGTTCAGCTGGTGCATGCGTCAGTACAACTTCGCGGCGATCCTGATCGGCTCGGCGCCGATGATTGGCGAGCGACATGTGTCCGAACTGGAGCGCAAAGCCTTTGCCATGCGTGCGGCGCGGGTGATTTCCATGGCGGCCAACCAGTTCAACTTCGGGCTGCGTTCTTATTATTTCGGGATGACCATGCTGGCCTGGTTCGTCAGTCCCTGGCTGTTCATGTTGATGAGTGCCGGTGTGGTGCTGGTGTTGTATCGCCGGGAATTTCATTCCGACGTATTGGACGTCATGGTCTATACCCCTACAGAGGTGCCATTGCCTGAGGTGAGCAAGGAGATGAGCTGATGAGTATCCCGTTCTGGTGTGTGTTTATCAGTGCGCTGCTGATTTTCGTGGCGCGTATGCCAGTAGCCAGGGCAATGAAAGAGCAGGGCGGTTACAACAACCATTTGCCTCGCACTCAACAGGCACAGCTCACGGGCTTTGGTGCACGCGCAGTGGCGGCACATCAGAACAGTTTTGAAGCCTTCATATTGTTTTCGGTGGGGGTGTTGATGGCGCATGTCACGCAGATGGCGGGATGGCTGATCGACTGGTTGGCAATCATCTTTGTGATCGCGCGAGTCATTTACTTATTGTGCTATTGGGCGGATCAGGCCTGGCAGCGCAGTCTGGTCTGGTTTGTCGGGATAGTGTGTTCGTTGTTATTGATGCTGAGTCCGACCTTTCGCACTGTATTGGTTTGAATTTTTTTGGACAAAGTAAAGCCCGCACCAGGCGGGCTTTACGTTTGAAGCGCTAAAACCGGATTAGTAGGTCTTAGGCGTCGCTGCCGGAGCGGCCGCTTCGGTAGCTGGTTTGTTGGAATCAGCCTGATTTTTGGCAGCATCGGCGTTTTCTTTCGCCGCCTCGTTCACTTTATCCTGAGCTTCGCTCATTTTCTGCTGGGCTTGTTCAGCAGGTTGGATGGTTGCTTGAGCTTTGTCCTCGGTTTTTTTACCGCAGGCAGCGAGACCGAGGGTCGCGGTCAACATCAAGGCAATAGCTAAAGTCTTACGCATGGGGTGTTTCTCCTTAGTGAAGATATCTTCTGGCCTTTCGAGCACCGCTCCACGGATTAAGTTCCTTGAAATACACAGATATATTAAGCGCCCTTGTTATGGAACTTTTACGTGGTTCATTAATTGCAACGTTTCGACACTAACAAGAGAGTTATTCGAATGGCGCAAAACCCCATTTTTGAGCGCGCGACGCGTTTTCTGTCGGCGCTGCGTCATTGCCAGGTGCTGGGGCTTAGCGTTCACAGCGCCTCGACGGACGGCATTACGTTGATATTGCCCTACAGTCCGCAAATTGTCGGAAACCCGCAAACCGGCGTGATTCACGGCGGGGCATTGACGTCGTTGATGGATACAGCCTGTGGCATGGCTACCTTATGCGTGTTACAGGAGTTCGAGGTCTGTCCGACCCTGGACCTGCGCATCGACTATATGCATCCGGCCGAACCGCATAAGGATGTCTATGGTTTTGCCCAGTGCTATCGAGTGACGACCGACGTGATATTCGCTCGAGGTTTTGCCTATCAGCATGACCCTGAACATCCAATTGCCCATGTGGTGGGGACCTTTATGCGCATGGGCAAGGGCATCAAAGGAACAAAAGGCTTTGGCGGTGCAATCAGTGGCGGTGCGGTATGACGGACAATTTCAAGGCACAATTGCAGCAGGCTCATGCGCAAGGTGATTACGCCGCGCTGCTGGAGCTGATCCCCTACGCCAGGTTGATCGGTGTCGAGTGCTCGCGCCTGGGCGATGAGTTGCTGTTTTGCCTGCCGGCCAACAAAGACAATATTGGTAACCCGTTATTGCCAGCCATTCATGGAGGGGTGATTGCCGGTTTCATGGAGTTGGCCGCGACGTTGCATTTACTGGTCTTCACCGGGTCTCCCAGTGTACCGAAGATTATCGACTTCTCCCTCGACTATCTGCGCGCCGGGCAGTTTCGCGATACCTATGCCAAATGCCAGGTCTGCCGTCAGGGGCGACGGGTGGCCAACGTGGCGATCACCGCGTGGCAAAGCGCTGAGGCAGAGCCTATCGCTACGGCGCGGGCGCATTTCAAGATTGAAGAAAGTCAGGGCGCGACGTTGGTTGTTTCCTCTGTCGCGCCCGCGCCCTTGAAATCTCCGTCTTAGCCCCCAACTTTGATGACATCCCGCCGCCAACCCTCCGGGGCGCGGCCAATGCCATCCAATTGGAGTTTGATGACCATGAGCGTGGAAACTCAAAAGGAAACCCTGGGCTTCCAGACCGAGGTGAAGCAACTGCTGCACCTCATGATCCATTCGTTGTATTCCAACAAGGAAATTTTCCTTCGCGAATTGATCTCGAACGCCTCTGACGCGGTCGACAAATTACGTTTCGAAGCGCTGTCCAGGCCTGACTTGCTGGAAGGCGGCGCCGAACTGAAAATCCGTGTGAGCTTCGACAAGGACGCGAAAACCGTTACCCTCGAAGACAACGGTATCGGTATGAGCCGCGAAGATGTGATCACCCACCTGGGGACCATCGCCAAGTCGGGCACTGCCGATTTCATGAAACACCTCTCGGGCGATCAGAAGAAAGACTCGCACCTGATCGGTCAGTTCGGCGTCGGTTTCTACTCCGCCTTCATCGTTGCCGATAAAGTCGATGTGTTCAGCCGTCGTGCCGGCCTCGCTGCCAGCGAAGGCGTGCATTGGTCGTCCAGGGGCGAAGGCGAATTCGAAGTCGCTACCCTCGAGAAAGCCGACCGCGGTACCCGCATCGTGTTGCACCTGAAATCCGGTGAAAACGAATTCGCTGATGGCTGGCGTCTGCGCAACATCGTCAAGAAGTACTCCGACCACATTGCCTTGCCGATCGAGCTGCCTAAAGAGCAGGCTGCTGCTGAAGGCGAAACTCTAGATGGTGCAGAGCGGTCAGCGCTTGAATGGGAAACCGTCAACCGCGCCAGTGCTCTGTGGACTCGCCCTCGCACTGAAGTTACGGAGGCGGAATACCAGGAGTTTTACAAGCACGTTGCCCACGATTTCGAGAACCCGCTGAGCTGGAGCCACAACAAGGTTGAAGGCAAGCTGGAATACAGCTCACTGCTTTATGTGCCGGGCCGTGCTCCGTTCGACCTGTATCAGCGTGAGGCGCCACGTGGCCTGAAGCTGTATGTGCAGCGCGTATTCGTCATGGATCAGGCTGAGTCGTTCCTGCCGCTGTACCTGCGCTTCATCAAAGGCGTGGTCGACTCCAACGATCTGTCGCTGAACGTGTCGCGGGAAATCCTGCAGAAAGACCCGATCATCGACTCCATGAAGTCGGCGCTGACCAAGCGCGTTCTCGACATGCTGGACAAACTGGCGAAGAACGAGCCCGAGCAATACAAAGGCTTCTGGAAGAACTTCGGTCAGGTCATGAAAGAAGGCCCGGCTGAAGACTTCGCCAACAAAGAGAAAATCGCCGGTCTGTTGCGTTTCGCGTCGACTCAAGAAGAAGGCGGCGAGCAAGTGGTTGCCCTGACCGAATACCTGGCTCGCGCCAAGGAAGGTCAGGACAAGATTTACTACCTGACGGGTGAGAAGTACGAAGCCGTCAAGAACAGCCCGCACCTGGAGGTCTTCCGCAAGAAAGGCATCGAAGTGTTGCTGCTCACCGACCGTATCGATGAGTGGCTGATGAGCTACCTCAGCGATTTCGACGGCAAGAGCTTTGTCGACGTGGCGCGCGGTGATCTGGACCTGGGCAACCTGGACTCGGAAGAGGACAAGAAGGCTGCCGAAGAAGTCGCCAAGACCAAAGAAGGTCTGGTCGATCGCATCAAAACCGCTTTGGGCGAAGCTGTCAGCGAAGTACGGGTTTCCCATCGTCTGACCGATTCCCCGGCGATCCTGGCCATTGGTGAGCAGGACCTGGGCATGCAGATGCGTCAGATTCTCGAAGCCAGCGGCCAGAAAGTCCCGGACTCCAAGCCAATCTTCGAATTCAACCCGACTCACCCGTTGATCGGCAAGCTCGACAACGAGCAGAGCGAAGAGCGTTTCGGCGATCTGTCGCACATCCTCTTCGATCAGGCCGCCCTGGCAGCCGGTGACAGCTTGAAAGACCCGGCCGCCTATGTGCGCCGGTTAAACAAGCTGCTGGTTGAGCTGTCGGTTTAACAAAGTTGTAAAAAAAACCCGCTTCGCAGCGGGTTTTTTTATTCTGGGGGTGTTCCTGTCGGGAGTCTGAAATGAGCCAAGTCACTATTCGTTCCGTGGTCTATCAGGTCGATGGCCAAACCTATGAAAGCCGTCTGGTGTTCGATACCAGCCATGACGGCGTACGCCCGGGCCTGTTGATGGCGCCGAACTGGATGGGCGTCAGCACGGGGGCCGAAAAGATTGCCGAGTCTGTGGCCGCCAAAGGTTATGTGGTGTTGATTGCTGACCTTTATGGTCAGTCAGTTCGTCCAAAAAATGCAGACGAGGCGGGCGCGGCGATGATGCCGTTGAAGAATGACCGGGCCTTGCTGCGCAAGCGTATGCAGGCGGCGTTCGAGGCTCTGCAATATCAGGGCGAAGCAGCAGTTGATGCCTCGAAATTGGCGGCGTTCGGTTTCTGTTTCGGTGGTTGCTGCTCGCTGGAACTGGCCCGCACAGGCGCGCCGTTGAAAGCGGCGGTGTCGTTCCACGGCACGCTGGATACGCCGAATCCGGCGGATGCCAAGAACATCAAAGGTTCGGTGCTGGTGCTTCACGGCGCCTGCGATCCATTGGTGGCCAAAGAGCAACTGCCAGCTTTCGAAGATGAGATGAATGCGGCCGGCGTCGACTGGCAACTGCTCAGCTACGGTGGCGCAGTGCATTCCTTCACTGATCCTCATGCCAATGTGCCGGGCAAGATGATGTACGACGCCAAGACCGCGAGGCGGGCATTTGTATCGATGCACAACTTGCTGGATGAAGTGTTCAAGGGCTGACCTGGCAACCGCTGATCGTTCCCACGCTCCGCGTGGGAATGCATCCCGTGACGCTCTGCGTCACAGCTTCAGAAGCGGACGCGGAGCGTCCATGGCGGCATTCCCACGCAGAGCGTGGGAACGATCTTCATCTTCATCATCATCGTCAGAGCGGAGTCGGTTTGCTCCGCCCCACGGGCAGCTCAATCCGCTCACTCTCACCCGGCACCGTCGGCCAATCCCCGGCCGCCCAGCGTGCGCGGGCCTGGTCGATCAGGGCCGGGTCACTGGCAACGAAGTTCCAGTTGATCCGGCGGGGCCCGTCCATTGGGGCGCCGCCAAACAGCACCGCATGACAATCGCTCTCCGCGAACAGGGTCATGACTTCTCCGACCGGTAAAACCACCAGTGAGTGTTTTTCAACAGGCTCGCCGTTCAATTGTGCGTCACCGTCGAGCACATACAGCGCGCGCTCTTCATGTTCGTTGGGGATCAACAAGGTTGTCGCCGTTTGCAGGCGCAGTTCGGCGTACAGCGTAGGGGAGAGCACCGGTACCGGTGATTCCAGGCAAAAGCCTGTACCGGCAATCATCCGGATCTTCACTCCGAGGTTGTCGCTGGTCGGCAGGCTGTCGGCCGGGTAATGGCTATAATGGCCCGGACCTTGTTCGTGTTCTTTCGGGGAGGCCAGCCAGATTTGCAAGCCGTGCATGCTGAAGCCGCTGGCCTTGAGTGATTCGGGGGTGCGTTCGACATGGGCGATGGCGCTGCCGGCAGTCATCCAGCTGACGTCACCCTGTTTCACCCGCTGATCCGAGCCGAGGCTGTCCTTGTGCTGGATTTCCCCTTCGAACAGGTAGGTCAGCGTGGACAGGCCGATATGCGGATGCTGACGGATGTTCATGCCTTTGCCTGCCGGATAGCGGGTTTTGAGCATGTGGTCGAAAAACACGAAAGGGCCGACGCTGCGGCACTTGGCCGAAGGCAGCGGGCGCAGGATCGGTTGTCCTTCGACATCCTCGGTACGCGGGCGGATCACGATCAGTGTGTTCATGGTGCGTTCCAGGCTCAGCGGGTTATACGACAGAGCATAACCCGCTGCGACGGCACCTGCCGCTACTGGCTGAAAGCGCCTTCCGATAACAGGGTCTCGATGGTGACTTCGCTGGTAGTCATCAGCTTGTGCACCGGGCAGCGATCAGCCACACGATGCAGTTCTTCGCGCTGAGCGTCGGTGAGCACACCCTTGAGGGTAAGTTTGACCTGCAGGGCGTATTTGCCTTTCTGTTCCTGGCTGTTGTCATGTTTGACTTCGACGGTGACCCCGGTCAGCGGGATGCCTTTCTTTTGCGCGTAGAACTTGAGGGTCAGGGCTTTACAGGCACCCAGCGCGGCGTCGAAGTAATCGTGGGGCTCTGGCGCGGAACTCTCGCCGCCCTGGGCCTTGGGCAGGTCGGTGAAAAGTTGATGGTCGTCGATCTGGATGCTGTGACGAAAGCCTTCGCTGGATTCGGTATTGACGGTAACGGTCATGGGAAACCTCATAGGCAGTGAGAAAGGTCGCGCACCAAGAGCGGATCGCACGACAGGAAGCTGTATTCAGTTATAGAGCATCTGCTCCTTGAGGCGTTCCACTTTTTCGCGTTGACCCCGTCCGTTCCTATGGAGCGCCCGCCATGTTCTATACGAAACTCTTTTGAAACAAAGTAGTTATCTTGCGCTAAAGATGCTCTGTCAAAAAGTGCCATTGGTATCATGCTCGGCTACATAACTGTGTTCAAGTTGTTTCAATATGACGATTTTGAAATGCTGATGGGGTGGGGGTGTGGAGAAATAGTTTGAAAGTAATCTAACGCTCTATGTTATGCATAAAGGCAAAATTGGTTGTGCGCGAAAAGTGATGAAATAATAAATAGCTTGATGCGGGGTATGGATGATTGGCCTAGGGCGGAAATCCTACAGCTACAAGGAACTAATGACGTCACTATTGGATGGTGGCAGTATGGCTGGAAATATTTAGATGGACAGTACAGGGCTCGATGAGCTTTACATCGATGTATCGGATTACTAGGATTCAAGGGGTAGGCATAATTTGGTTGCATAGGAGTTACATGATGAGTAGTTCATGCGGGTTTTGGAAGTTTAGTGCGTGGCCTCGTATCGATGAATAACTGTGACTTTGGAAAGTCTCTTTTGAGAAAGTACAAGGATGTCAGTATTCTATTTCCTGGCGACTGTGCCTATGAAGAGGCGAGGCAGGTCTATAATCGAATGCATGACCTCTATCCACTGATGATCGTTCGAACCATGAACCGTTCGGCGTTGAGAGAGCTTGTTAGTTTTGTGGGATTCAATAATATTGAACTCGCGATCAGGGGCGGCGGACATCATATTGCAGGGTTTGGTACTACACAAGGAGGAATACTTCTTGATTTTTCACCTTACAGAGATGTCGTGGTTGATGAGGCAAAAGGTATTGCAAGTGTATTTCCAGGTGCTCGTTTAAGTGATGTGGATCATGCACTTTGCAATAGAGGATTTGTAATACCTACCGGCACGGTGAGTGATACAGGAATTGCTGGATTGACCTTAGGGGGAGGGATTGGATGGCTTCTGGGCACGCTCGGATTTACTTGTGAAAGCTTAGTGGGTGCGGATGTACTTTTGGCTACGGGGGCTATCGTCAGAGCTGAAGATCCGGGCCATGAAGATTTGTTGTGGGCACTCCGGGGTGGGGGAGGGAATTTTGGTGTAGTGCTTGAATTTCGGTATAGCTTATCGAGGCTGCCCTCTGTCTATTGCGGAACAATAGAGGTGTTTGATAGCAATATCAAAGATGTTTTTAATAAGCTAATTGTTTATCTAGATAAACATTGTCCGCCAAATTTGGTTGTTGCTCCCGTGCTACAGCAGTCGGGAGTCAAGGGAGGGCGTAGGCTTTCCATTGATTTTTGTCTAAGTGGTTCAGCCGATCTCCTGGAAATAAAAAAGTTAGAGGAGCATTTGGGTCCAAATATAAAGCATGCGTTTATGACGGATGATTATGTGTCATGGCAGTCTTGGTCTGACGAACGATTTTTACCGCCGATGAGAGGGTACTGGAAGTCAGTATGTCCTGAAGTCATGGGGGCAGATATATCGCATTTGCTATTGGTATGGGGGGCGAAGATGCCAGGTTCAAGTTGCAGTATAACTATCGAGCATTTTAATCCGTCTCGGAGGCAGCAACGACCCGGAGAGTCGGCATTTCCGCTGGTGGATAAAGAGTATGGCATTCTATTTTCTGCCCGATGGACGTCTTTAAGTGACGACTCTATGTACATAGGGTGGGTTAAAGAAGCAGCAGACTCCATAATATATGGGAGGGGATATTCTTCATATTCGAACTATACATCTGGCGAAGAAAAAAATAGTAAGTTGGTTTTTGTAAGTGATGAAGGTAAGTTATTCACGACAAAGAAGAAATATGACCCGGTTAATATATTTAGACGTAATCACAATATTGCAAGGCAGCAGGATATGTCGTGAGATCTTGATTTTATTCGAAGAATAACGACACTTCGTTTCACTCTTGTCTCTAGACGAGCACAACACGATTCTACATACGCACAACTCCTAGAGAAACCCTAAAAAGAGAAAACACTAATGTGTGGAATATTCGCTGTGTACTCTCCAGCTGCCGACATACAACTCGATTACATCGAAAAAGCAATTGCAGAGCTAAATCATCGAGGACCGGACTTTAATAGTAGCTACATTTCGGACGATAAAAAAATCGCCCTTGGGCACACACTGTTAGCGATTGCTGATACGCCTCAAAAAAGCCAACAACCTATTAAGTTTGAGCATTTGAGGATGACCTATAATGGGGAAGTATATAATATAGCAGAGATAAAGCGGGATTTAATTTTAAGGGGTGCGACCCTGGCGACCACTTCTGATAGTGAGGTGCTGATCAAGGCGATATATCATTTTGGTCTGAGCTATCTGAGTAAAATAACAGGTTGCTATGCATTCGTAATTTTCGACAGCAAACAGAATGTTCTGTTATTTGGGCGCGACCCGTATGGAGAAAAGCAACTGGTCTGGACGCAGACGAGTAGCGGAATGGTAGCCATCAGTTCGGAGTCCAAAGCACTCTCGCACATCCCCGGTGTCTGTTTGAACACGAATATCAAACGCGTGTGGCAAGATTTTATCTTCGGTTTTTATGCTCCTCGCGATGAAACTTACTTTGAAAATGTCCATCATTCTGAGCCCGGTATGATTTATGCCGTAGATTCGAACGGGAAAGTAGTCGAATATTTAAAAATAAATTCCACTGCTCAGGTCTGTTATACCAACGAGGGCCTTGTAAACGCATTGTCTTGCGCGGTTAAAAGCCAGATCCCTGTTAGATTTCCGTCTGCTGTGATTTTATCGGGTGGATTGGACAGCAGTATAATCACAACCCTGCTTGATAAACAGACTGTCAACATCAAAGCATTCACAGCCTATTATCAAGGAACTGAGAGCGAGGATTTTTCCAGTGCAAAAAAACTGGTAAGCACCCTAAAAAATACAACATTACAGCCAGTTTGCGTCTCTCAAGATGATGGGAAAAATCTGCTGTCTAAAGTTACCTACTCTTTGGAAGAGCCCCTTTTAGATCAGGTTTATATCTCTCAGTATTTACTCTACAAAACGGTGTCAGAAAAGGGGCTGCGTGTTGCACTAAACGGTCAGGCGGCAGATGAGTTTTGGTGTGGCTACAACCAGCACTACGATTTTCCTACTCAATGCGACGCGATACTTAATCATCAATGGCAGGAATATTATTTCGAGAAAGCCATTAAGGCGGGACTGGGTCTGATCCTTACCCATTCAGAAATAAAAACGCTCATTGAGGAGCACCTACCTGACACGACGGATGAAGATCCATTAGAAGTACTTACACAATTTTCAATAAAAAATCACCTCCGAGCTATGCTCTGCCATGAAGATCGACTGTCCATGGCTTCATCCGTCGAAGTACGCCTTCCCTTCTTGGACAGAAGCGTCACAAGTCTTGCCATAAGTTTATCGGCAAAAGAAAAAATAATTGACGGGGTTGAAAAAGCGCCTTTGAGACAAGCCTTTACCAGCGTGCTACCTCCTGAAATAGCGCAGCGCCGTAAACTGGCGTTTCCTGACGCTCCTACGAAAAACTATAATGAAATCTTAACGTCCCTGAGTCACATCGACTGTTTTAACGGCATTTTTTCCCTCGATGATTTCGAGCAATTCAAACGGCATGGAAAAAACCCATGGGTAATGTTTGGAGTGAATGCGTTCAACAATTCGTTCAGCAATTGAAAATATTTTTTCAGTAATCTCTTTTTATGTATATCTAATCCTTATATGTTTGTGTTCAATCCGTCGAATAATGATTTGATAAGAAGAGCGTTGCATAGCCCAAATATAAGCCGTCGAGCGGAGCTATAATCTTAAATGAAAACTCTACCTGATCACAAGAATAATAATTTGACCGAGCTTGAAGTCTTTGGCTTGTCTGCCCAATACAATCTTGCGGATGGCCATAGTTATATTTCGGCGAAGACGCATTTTAATTCTGTATTGTTGGAGTTACCTGAATTGTGGGATTCCGCAGTCGAAATTCCCATCCCGGAAATGGAGAAGCTTTTCAAAAATAAATTTGCAGAATACTTCGCCCTGGACGGTTTGAGGAGACACGAGTATTTTTCGGTTTGTCCCACCGCGTCCAATAGCATAGATATCGTCGGTGCGTGGGCGCGGTCAATGAACTACAAGGTCGGGCTCGTTGAACCGACATTTGATAACCTTGCTCAATTGTTGCGGCGTAGGGAAGTAGCGCTCGAGGCCATTCCTGAAGTTGTATTTACCGATCTGGTTTTACTGGAAGAGTTTGTCCAGGATAAGCAGCTCGACGCCTTGTTCATGGTTAATCCCAATAATCCAACGGGGTTTGTTATTGATGCTGTCGTGATGTCGAATATTATTGATATGTGCTATCGGCGCGATGTGGTCTTGATACTCGACACCTCTTTCCGGTTCTGCCACCAGACTAGCATAGACGAGTACGCAATTCTTAATGATAAAGGCTTGTCATTTGTCATTCTGGAAGATACGGGCAAGCAATGGCCGACGTTGGATACCAAGGCCAGCCTACTTTCATATAGTGCAGATTTGGCTCGTGATATCCGGAATATTTATGAGGAAGTGTACCTGTGTTGCTCAAATTTTTCATTGAGAGTGATCATCGCATTTATTGATGCGACCCTGAAAAATGGTGGGCTTTCTTACATGCATTCAATCGTCATTAAAAATATTGAGATCGCACAGTCAGAGCTCGCAAACTCCTTGGTCACAATTGAGACGGTGGCGCCAGACTCCACAATGACGGTCATGTGGCTCAACATCGAGAGAACGGGTCTTTCTGATCTCGAACTGACTGATTATCTTGCCAAGTATGATGTGGCTGTCTTGCCAGGTAGATACTTTTACTGGAACAGCCATCATGTCTCTGGGCATAACCGTATCAGGATTGCTCTCATGAAATCGGATGCGCAATTCGGTTTTTCGATTTCGCGTTTAAAACAAGCGTTAACAGATCTTGAGGCGTTCAAGGCTTCAAAAAAAGAGTGTTTAGCGGAGATTCTAGAATGAGAAAGGTTCTGGTTACAGGGGATTTTGATATTGGGGAAAACGAATTTCCAAGCGGCTTCGAACTCGTTCATATTCGATGTCCAGTTGATGAGCAGCAAATTCTAGACATCTTACCTGGCGTGCAAGACTATATTCTGGGTGGGCCGGAGTTTTTATCTGCTGGCCTGATTGACGCCGCCGCTCGGCTAGAGAACTTAATAGTGATGGGAACCGGTATCGCCAGCTTCGTGGACATAGAGCATGCGACAAAAAAAGGCATTCGATTAGTCAATACGCCAAACATGAATTGTCAGGCAGTGACAGAGTTTACGCTGGCCATGATCACTGGCTGTTTAGCAAAAGTATTTGAAAGTGTCGAGTGTGTCAAAGAGGGTACCCGCTGGATTCAAACACCTAGGCCTTCATTGTCGAACCTGAATATAGGTTTTGTTGGAATGGGCGCCATTGGTAGTGAAATGGCTCGCAATCTTCACATGCGAGGGTGTAGAAGCATGCATTACTGGTCTAGAAGCCGGAAAGTCGATCTGGAGGCGTCACTGGGTTTACGATACAGTTCTCTGAAGGATATTGTTAAAACGGCTGATGTGCTATGCATTCATGTGACTGGATGCCCTGAAACCAGGCACCTTATTAACGGGGCTGTGCTAAAGAGCGCGTCGCCAACGCTATCGATTTTCAATATGTCCAGTTCGAAAATAATTTGTCCGGCGGCACTTAAAGACTATCTCCAGAGCAACAAAGCGGCGTTCTGTTTTATTGATGGCTATTACAATGAATGGGTAGATAATAAAGGGCAACATGATGATCCACATGGCCTACTTTCTCTACCCCCCCAGAGTTTGATTGTCACCTCGCACTTGGCGGCCCAAGAACAGAACGCCGTCAATAAAATATTTGCTCGGGCAGCGGCGTTGGTCCGTGAGTTTGCGCTTGAGGAGATAAAGCCATGAGTCGTGTACATAGGTGCGCTCATTTCTAAAAGACAAGGTGCGTGCACCTGCTCCCGATTATTAGTGATATCTGGGCTGCTTATCATAACGTTCACTTACGGTAACAACGCATCTCGTTTTTTTGCGGGCACTTCAGAGTCTACAATTAATCAGCATTATAACTAGCACGCTATCGTCGCTGCACTGAGTACATTCACCCCGAGTTTAATCAGAGAGCAGGAATTCTTAGTATCAAAATATGGCTGAAATATTTTTTATCTTTTTTTGACTTTATTTATATACCTGCTGTCCGTAAATTTGCTTTCGCCATCAATCTTTCTAGAGGTTATAGATGAAAAAAGCTGACACTATCATTGGAAAACATTTACTCGGTGAGTTACACAACCTAGAACCCTCCCAACTGGATGATATAGAGCGTCTAACCGAAATACTCAATACCGCTGTGAAAAAATCGGGAGCAACCGTTTGTGGGCAAATCAGAAAGAAGTTTATTCCTCAAGGCGTAACCGTTCTATTGCTCCTTGAAGAGTCCCACGCCTCATTTCACTCCTATCCTGAGCGCGGGTCTCTATTTCTCGACATCTTCACCTGCGGTGAGCAATGTGATCCTGATCGCGCGTTTCGATACATTTGTGAATTCCTGAATGCGAAAGAATTCAATATAAGAGTTATTCCAAGACACCTGAATGCGCAGTCGTCCTAAATAAGTTTCGTGGTTGAAATAAATTATCGAACACTATGGAGTCATCGCCAGATGAGGAGAGTATATAACATGAACAGCAATATCGAACCTATGTTACATATCGAGCCGATTTCAAAGGGAGTATCTCGTGTATGGGAAATTTATGAAACCATTTTCGAACAGAAAACAGCATACCAAACATTGAAAATTGTTAATACTGCCCATGGCGCTACTCTGTTCTGTGATAACGAGAGACAAAGCTCGGAGTTGAGCCAACTGGCTTACCACGAAGGGCAAGTAATGCCCGCATTACTCAGCATGGCGACATTGCCGAAAAAAGCGCTGGTCATAGGTTCCTCTGAAGGGGTTGCTATTGATATTCTGCAACAAGCCGGCGTCGAACAGATCATCCATGTTGATATCGATGAGGACTGCCTGAAAGCCTGCAGTAAGTATCTTCCTTACGGGTATACGCCGGAAGATGTCGAGCTTTATCTCGCGGGTACGGAATCGATCCGGATCATCATTGATGACGGATACCGCTTTATTCAGTCAGAAATCAATGCAGGCAACACCTACGATCTGGTGGTAATGGATATACCCGATGAAGGTATTAATACACAAGCGCTATATGAAGTTGAATTTTGGACACAAATAAGACATTTGTTAACGCCAACCGGGGCTTTTATTACGCAAGCAGGAAACTCATGTTTATGGCGATGTGAAACGCTTAAAAAATCCTGGAAGCGAATGAACGAGGTTTTTGAGCATGTTACCTATTTTGAGGTCGATGAACAAGATTGGGTGTGGTTGGTCGGGCACGCTAACACTCATAAATTGTCAGTAAGTGAAATGAAAGAAAATCTGGAGAGCAGTCGCTACCGGCCAGTCTTTATTGACTCTGAGTCCTTACAGCGATCAGTTATGTCTCCTCGAATTTTTCGTATGGAAAGTTGAGAAAAAATACCATGCCAGAAACATCGCGCTAGCTACAAAGAATACGTTAACTCCAATGATGGCGCTGATCCTCCGATACATCTAAAAACAGAAGCGAGAGCTTTTTAAGTGTTTCGACAGTCGATTGGTTCAATATGGTCAACTGTCGCAAGCAATAGATCATCGCAATCTAAATACAGATAGGCTTTTCAATGAGTAATTTTGAAATCTTGGGAAAAATCTATAGTTCACAACTAGAAGACGGCAACATAGCACTGATAAAGCAACTGGCAGCACAAGCGTTAAGGCCTCGAACAGATAGTTATAAATTGCAAGGCAAAGCCTTGGAGTTTTGGTCAAAAAAATCGGAGTTGATGAGCGGGTTTTTATGCAAGTCAGAAATGGAAATAAAAAAATTCCAGTTGTTGAAAATAAAAAAACTAGTCGATAATGCGTACAGAAACGTTCCTTTTTACCGTGAGCTTTATGGGGCTGCAGGTTACGAAGTTGGAGGTATCTCAAGCTTCTCGGACTTTGAGCAACTCCCCATAATAAACAAAACCCTTCTCAACAGTTTTGACGCAAACCACAGAGTGAACGCTCCGGAGCGTCTTGAGCAAGCTCATACATCACGTACATCCGGTTCAAGCGGAAAGCCGTTTACAGTTTACAGCGATGACGACGATATAATTCTGGACCATGTTCAGGTGATGCGTTTTTATAATTCATGCTTGAAAACCCCCTTGCAAAAAAACGACTGGATTTATGTACTTCATCACTCAGGGTTGGCGTTTTCGTCACTTCATGGAGATTATAGAACCTTTCAATTACCCGATTTACTCCCGGACACACCGCTGGGCGAACATCTGCTTTTTCTGCGCCCCAGACTGCTCATAATATTACCCAGTTATCTCCCACTAATACTTCAGCATAAGACAGAATTAAAACTGAGTGGCGTTGAGGCGATTTTAACCAACTCTGAATCCAGCACGCAGCTTGAACGGTCGTATTATTCGAAGGCTTTAGGCATTCCTATATTCGACGAATACAGCTCTGAAGAAATAGGGCTCATTGCAATACAATGCGCCCATGGTCATTACCATGTCATTGAAGATGGTGTGTACCTCGAGATTGTAAATGCCGATGAGCAAGATTTTGGTACTGTCATTTGTACGGATCTCAATAATGAGTTCATGCCGTTGATAAGATTTGATCATGGTGATATCGCCAGAAAAACCGTGCTTCAAGGAAGTTGCGAATGTGGCAGCGCCTGTACATCACTCGATGAGATTAACGGTAGACGAGATGATGCTTTCCGTACTCGCGAACATAAACTTGTCCCAAGTGCGTCTATTCTTGCTGCTGTCGACGATATCTTAATTACACCAGACAAGACATTAGAAAAGTTCCGTTTAATACAAAAAGACGCGGAAACAATTGAGTTGATCACGTACTATGTTGGTATGCCCTATAAAAGTATGGCGGAAATATTGCAACATTTAAGAGATCGGTTATCTCACTTGTTTGGTTACTCTATTACACTGTTGCATCAGGAGCTTGAAACAATGCCCGAGCAAAAATCGTATAAACGTAAAAGCCTCGTGCGAGAGTGGGAAGTAAATTAGTTATGTCACTGGTTAAGCTAGAAAACCTATCGTTGTCCTTTAATGGAAAATCGCTTTTTTCGAATCTTAATTTGTCCATCAATAGTGGCGATAGCTTAGGTATTGTTGGCGATAACGGATCAGGAAAAAGCTCATTGCTTCGGTGTATTGCAAAGCAGTTGGATGATCATGAAGGCAATATTACCCACTCAAGAGGTCTGCGTTGTCAGTATGTAGAGCAGGGCTTTCCCGATCAGTGGAATGAATCAACGGCCTTTGAAATTTTGGAGAACTGCTTATCTGACCCTGTTACTGACAAATGGAAAGCGGAATATATCTTTGAGTTGTTCAACTTTCCAAAGCCCTTTCGGCCTCTGCTTGTCAGTCAGCTGAGCGGTGGCTGGAAAAAAGTGCTGATGATTGCCAGGGCGGTTCTTCTAGAGCCTGATTTACTGTTACTAGACGAACCCACAAATCATTTGGACCAGACTCATATCGCAAACATCATTTGTCTACTTAGAGACAGTCATGTCATACCTGCATTTGCGGTGATCAGTCACAATCGGGATTTTTTAGACTCGGTAACCCAAAGTACGTTGTTTCTCCATGATAGATGCTTTTCTCATTTTAGTGTCTCATTTACACAGGCTAGAAAGTTACTTCTAGAACAAAAACAGGCCGCTTCAAACTCCCGAATTGAAGCCATAAATGAAATTCACAGATTGAAAAAAAGCGCGCAGTTCCAACGTCAGTTAGGGGTGAATAACTATAGTGATAGGGCGTTGCAAAAGGCTAAGCAAATGGAGAGGCGAATTAAAAGTCTCGAGGCTGCGGTGCCAGAGAAACACATGTCACTTAAAAAAGAAATCACCTTGGAAATTGAAGAATTCAACGCTAAAAAACTTATACACATCGACGGATTGAAGTTGCATTCAGCTGAGGGTGCCTTATTGTTTACTATCAATTCATTGATAGTAAACAGAGGTGATCGATTGGTTATTTCTGGAGCGAATAGTTGTGGTAAAAGTACTTTGCTCAAAACAATTTTTTCCAACACAAACCTCAGTATCAAACTTGGCCCTTCTGTAAAAATAGGTGTTCTTGATCAAGAATTTTCTTCATTACCGCTGGAGGCTAGAATTTTAGAGTTTGTTACTGAGAATTTTGAGCTCGACCAACAGAAAGCTATTAATAGGCTCGCCTCTTCAGGCTTTTCTTACCAGGAGTCTCAAAAGAAAATTGGGCAGCTTAGCTACGGTGAGCGCGCACGCCTTGCCATGTTGACACTGCGCTTAAGTAATCCGAACTTTTTGATTTTAGATGAGCCGACCAATCATTTGGATATAAGCTCTCAAGAAATGCTGGAAAGCGAAATACAGCGTCTTAATCCAGCAGCGATAGTTGTTTCTCATGATATTAGATTTATTGAAAATATTGGAACTCGTTTTTATGAGATTGCAAACGGAATGTTTAAAGATGTCACCCCTCAGAGTAACAATATATCCACAACCACTTCTTGATGCGCAATGGTATCTGCAGTGTATGCCACCATACTTGACTAAGAAACTATAGGCCCCTTATGGACAGTTTGATTAGCGTAACGTCAGTCAACAAAAATTATTTTTTGGCCAGGGAGACAGTAGGTATTGGGGGGTGGTGCAAGCAATTAATAAAGCCAGAATATGAGACTTTCCAGGCACTTAACTCGATAGATTTTGCTGTTCAAAAAGGCGCCGCTGTCGGGTTTATTGGACCTAATGGGGCAGGTAAGTCTAGTTTAATAAAGATCTTGTGTGGAATACAAAAGCCTTCCTCAGGCTCCGTGAGGGTTCTTGGCTACGATCCAAGCCTTCGTGAGAAAGGCTTTCTCAATAAAATAGGTGTTGTGTTTGGTCATAAAACATCGCTGTGGTGGGATCTGCCAGTCATAAAAAGCTTCGACACGTATAGTAAAATTTACAATGTTAAAGATAGCGATTACCGTGAGCGTCTCGCGGAACTCACTGAGGCGTTGAATCTCAGCAAAGTCCTTCATAAACCGGTACGTAATCTTAGTTTAGGTGAGCGCGTGAAGTGCGAGCTTACATTGAATCTTTTACATTCCCCAAAACTAATTTTTTTGGATGAGCCCACAGTCGGGCTTGATGTTACATCCAAATACGAGATACGGAAGTACCTAAATTATAAAAGAAAGATAGACAACCTTTCCGTATTTCTTACAAGTCATGATTTGGGAGATATTGAGTCCTGCTGTGATGATGCCATTATCATCGATAAAGGCAAAATACGTTTTGATGGTTCGATGAGCGAATTAAGCGCAAATTTTAAAGCCAACGTAAAGTTAACCGTCAGTACTCAGGATGTAACCCAGAGCGAGGCCGGCCTTCTAGTGTTCAAAAAGGCCGTCAGAGAATTTCAAAACATAAGTATCCTCAACGATGGGTCAAATCAAACGACCTACCTTATCCCCAAGGTGTATTTAGGTTCAGTTTTCGATATGTTTCAGGGAGGTGTGTATGATCTAGAGGTCTCACCTCTGGACTTTGAGAGCAATGTCGTGAATCTTTTCAAAACATGGTCTGGTGAGTGACTCGTGAATAGTGCAGCTTATTTTAAACTTGTGCAAACGGGTCTGCTCTCGGTGTATAGAGATAGGTCAATGTTGATTACGGATCTTGTAATCGCCACAGGTGTACCTTTTTTCATACAATTTGCAATTTGGAGTTTTGTCTATGAGGGAGCGAACACTGATTCGCTGCCGCAATACAGCCTGGAAGAAACATACCTCTATTATGTTGCTGTGTTAGCGCTCAATCGCTTGAATAACTCCTACGATCTTATTCTTCGAGTGTCCGGCCATGTGCATGAAGGACAATTAGAAGGTATTTTTATAAAGCCTATCAGCTATTTTAAATACAATCTCTTTCTTTTTCTCGGTGAAAGTATTCTCTATTATATTCCCATTGTGATTATCGCTATATTTGTTATATTTTCGGGCTCGGGATGGTCTGGTCCCTTGGGGTTCATTGTATTGAGCTTGGTAAATTTGTTCTTTTGTTTTTTGCTGGGCTTTTTGATGTCGCTGTCTACATTTTGGTTGACTCGACCTGATATGACTCTCAGCTTTCAAGTTGTTCTGGCGAGCGTAATTGGTGGAACCCTTTTACCCATCGCATATTGGCCTGCCTACCTCCAGCCTTTAATGCAATATAATCCCTTTCGCCTGATAATCAGTGGGCCGGCAGAGTTTTTATTGCGTCCAAGTAGTGAGTTGGGTTTGGAGCTTTTATGCCTTTATATTGTTTGGTTTTCAATCATGCTAGTGGTCTGTAAGGTGACGTTTAAGTTTGCCAGCAACAAGTATTCGGGAGCGGGAGGTTAAATGCACATATTCAACCTGATTAAAAACTCGGCAAAAGAAGAACTGAGATACAAGACTAACTTGTTCGGCGGAGTTTTGGCGCTCCTCACGCTTTACAGCCTGCAGTTCGTCTTTTTCGAGGTCATAAGCTCATTTGTTGTCACTGAAGAAAAAAATGCCAATTGGCTGCTGATTTTTTTCATGTCATATGCGTTGGGGAGCTTACTTGTAAATTTTTTTAGCTCGGCAATTACAGGCTTCTTTCGGCAACTAACTCGAGGAAGAATTGATACTTTGCTGGTGCGGCCTATCAATTTGCTTGTATTAATACTGTTAAGGTGGTGTCAAGTCTATTACCTTTTGGTTATGCTTTTATTGTTTGTCATCTGTCTCATTTCAAACAGGATTGATTTTCATCCATTTTTTGTTAACGTGTTTAACACTGGGCTTTATTTATTTGCGCTGGTGATTGGGGTGGTTGCCAGTGTTACTTTTCTTTTGGCACTCAACTCCTTCTCTTTCATTACCCAGCGTGATTTGCCGGTGGACTATATTCACTCATCCCTTTTTACGTTTGCGTTACTTCCTGCGACTTTTTACTCAAAAACGTTGTTGTATTTTTTTGTGGCAACCTTGCCAATGATTGTATTCGCTTCTGTCGCATTAGACGCGCTTTACAATGGAATAACCTTATTCGTTTCGGTGTTTTTTGCTGTAGTGACGGTCACGTTCTTTTTTGTCGTCAGAGTTGTTTATGGTTTTTTTAATCGTTTCGATAGCATTGGAGGATGAGACAATTCTTTAAGGTCTGAATTAGCCGGCGAAAGTTAATGCCTTCCCCGTTTTGGGTGCAACATTCGGCGGTCCGAGTGTAAATAAAATCTTGGCTTCGCTTAAATCACGCAGCCCTTTGAATTGCACTTTTTCAAAGCGCTTTTGCGCATCACAGACGTATTTTTCCTGTACTCAACAGCTTTTTTCGCTCTGTCCACAGATTCGTCCGCCACATTCTCCGTTCAGCGCACCAGGTTGTGCACCAAACCTTGGCAAGCACCTGACCGTCGCAGCCGGAATAAGTCAAGTCTGAAGTAACAGCTAAAACCCGCCCAATAAAAAACGCCCCGAACCAGTCGGGGCGTTTTTATGTGGCGAGACGGCGAGGGCTTACTTACCCTGCCAGCGCTTCAGTACCAAGGTGGCGTTGGTGCCACCGAAACCGAAGCTGTTGCTCATCACGGTATTGATGGTGGCGTCTTCGCGAGTCTTGGTCAGGATTGGCATGTCAGCCACTTCCGGATCCAGTTCGTCGATGTTGGCGGAGCCCGCCATGAAGTTGCCTTCCATCATCAGCATGCAGTAGATCGCTTCGTGAACGCCAGCGGCGCCCAGAGAGTGACCGGACAGGCTCTTGGTGGAGCTGATGGCTGGAGCCTTGTCGCCGAAGACTTCACGTACGCCTTTCATTTCCGCGACGTCGCCGACCGGAGTCGAAGTGCCGTGGGTATTCAGGTAGTCGATCGGTGCGTCGACGGTGGACATGGCCATCTGCATGCAGCGGATGGCGCCTTCGCCGCTTGGAGCGACCATGTCGTAGCCGTCGGAGGTCGCGCCGTAGCCGACGATTTCCGCGTAGATCTTCGCGCCGCGAGCCAGAGCATGTTCCAGCTCTTCAACCACGACCATGCCGCCACCACCAGCGATGACGAAACCGTCACGCTTGGCATCGTAAGCACGGGAAGCTTTTTCCGGGGTGTCGTTGTACTGGCTGGACAGTGCGCCCATGGCGTCGAACAGGAACGATTGGCTCCAATGTTCTTCTTCACCGCCGCCGGCAAAAACGATGTCCTGCTTGCCCATCTGGATCTGTTCCATGGCAGTACCGATGCAGTGAGCACTGGTGGCACAGGCAGAAGCGATGGAGTAGTTCAGGCCCTTGATCTTGAAGGGTGTGGCCAGGCAAGCGGAAACCGTGCTGCTCATGGTCCGCGTAACGCGGTATGGGCCGACACGCTTGACGCCTTTCTCGCGCAGGATGTCCAGCGCTTCCATCTGGTTGAGGGTCGACGCGCCGCCGGAACCGGCGATCAGGCCGGTACGCGGGTTGGAGACTTGCTCCTCGGTCAGGCCGGAGTCGGCGATGGCATCTTTCATGGCCAGGTAAGCGTAAGCCGCTGCGTGGCCGACGAAGCGATAGATCTTGCGATCGATCAGCTCTTCGAGGTTAAGGTCAATGGAGCCGGAAACCTGGCTACGCAGACCCATTTCGGCATATTCCGGATTGAAACGGATGCCAGGGCGACTTGCACGCAGGTTAGCGGAGACGGTCTCTTTGTCATTGCCCAGGCACGAAACGATGCCCAGACCAGTGATAACGACGCGGCGCATGCGGATAACCCTTAGAAGTTGTCAGTGGAAGTAAATACGCCGACCCGAAGGCCTTCGGCGGTGTAGATCTCGCGACCGTCGACGGTGACAGAACCATCGGCGATGGCCATGTTCAGCTTGCCGCGCATGACGCGTTTGATCTGAATGTTGTAAGTAACTTTCTTGGCAGTCGGCAAGACCTGGCCAAAGAATTTTACCTCTCCTGAACCCAACGCGCGACCACGGCCTGGCAGGTCTTGCCAGCCCAGGAAGAAACCGACCAGTTGCCACATGGCATCCAGGCCCAGGCAGCCAGGCATCACCGGGTCACCTTCGAAGTGGCAGGCGAAGAACCACAGGTCCGGATTGATATCCAGCTCGGCGACCAATTCACCTTTGCCGTACTTGCCGCCCTCTGCGCTGATATGGGTGATGCGATCCACCATCAGCATGTTCGGGGCGGGCAGTTGCGCGTTACCTGGGCCGAACAGCTCACCGCGACTGCAGCGCAGCAGATCTTCCCGGGTAAAGGCGTTTTGTTTGGTCATGCGAGCTCCTCAATAGTCCCATGCGGCAGGGTGGGGCAAATCTTCCCGACCGATCGAAGCGTTCATGCCTCGAATCGACAGCCTACTCATAGACTATTGCGTTGTAGTGAAAGTCACAGCACAAAGGGTATGAATGTACACTTGTGCACTGAAAATTTTATTCAGGCGCGTTTCAGGGCCTGTTTGGGTGCCTAAGACTGCCGCACTTTCGCATTTCACGCCAGTCGCAGATCGTCGAAACCTCTGTGCCAGGGTCTGTTGACGTTTGGTGCTGTCGCGGTTGTCACCAAACGTCAACAGACCCTAGTGCACCCAGCGTTGCAGAATTTGCTGCAAATCAGCACGTTTGAACGGCTTGGCCAGATAATCATTCATTCCGGCGTCAAGACAGGCTTCACGGTCTCCCTGCAAGGCATTGGCTGTCAGGGCGATGATCGGCAGCTCGGCGCAACCCGGCAGTTGGCGGATCTGGCGGGTGGCTTCATAGCCGTCGATAAGCGGGAGCCGGCAGTCCATCAGAATGGCTTCGAATATCAGGCTCTCAGCGCTGCGAATGGCTTGTGCGCCGTCGGTGGCGACGCTGACGGTAAAGCCCAGACTGCGCAGCATTGCCTCGATCACCGTCCGGTTGACCGGATTATCCTCGACCAGCAACACATTGCGACCCTCGCCATGGGTATGTCCTGACGGTACCCGCGTTGTCAGTGCCGGCAAGCTTTGTTGATACAGCGCCAACGGTATCTCCAGAGTAAAGACCGAGCCGCGTCCCTCCTCGCTCCGGGCGCGCAGAGTGCCGCCCATCCGCTCGGCGAGTGTACGGGCGATCGGCAGACCAAGCCCGGTGCCGCCATAGCGTCGGGAAATCGTGCTGTCGGCCTGTTGAAACGCATTGAACATCAGCTCCAGGCTTTGCTCCGGGATACCGATGCCGCTGTCACGCACGCTGCAGGTAAACCACAGCACCTGATGGTCCAGAGATTGCCATTGCGGTTCAATTGTCACGCTGCCTTGTTCGGTGAATTTCAGCGCATTGCCGATCAGGTTGACCAGGATCTGCCGGATTCGCGTCGGATCGCCCTGAACCTGCAGCGACTCCATGCCGGCCGGGATCCTCAGCTCAAGGCTCAGGCCGCGCTGCACCGCACTGTGCTGGAATGCCTGGGCGGAACTGGTGATCAGATCGGCAAGGTTGAACGGGATATGTTCCAGTTCCAGCGCGGCACGCTCGATGCGCGAGAAGTCGAGTATGTCGTTGATCACCTTGAGCAGGTGTTCGGTGGACTCTGAGGCAAGTGCCGCGTATTCGACCTGTTCCTCTGTCATCTCGGTGGTTTCGAGCAATTGCAGCATGCCCAGCACGCCATTCATTGGCGTGCGCAGTTCGTGGCTCATCATGGCCAGGAAGTCGGATTTGGCGTTGTTGGCCTTTTCCGCTTCTTCGCGGGTCTGGATCAGTTGGGCCATCGCCTGATGCTGTTCGCGGCTGGCTTGCTCGAGACCGGCGGCGAGGTTGTTGATATGCCGTGACAGGCTGCCAAGTTCGGCATCGTCGACGATCGGCAGCGGGGTGCTGTAGTCGCCCTGTTGAATGGCCTTGACCGCGTTACCCATGGCGCTGATTGGCTGCGACAGGCGTGCGGCCAGGCGGCGGGCGAGCAGGAAGGTGAACAACAAGGCAAACAACGCGAGGATTGCGGCCTTGAGCAGGATTCCCTGCTGGCGCTGACTGAAGGCATCGTTAGACATACCGACGATCACCCGACCCAGATAGTCCTCGGCAGGTGCTATGGCCGGTGAACTGCCGTCCTGAAAAAAATCATTGTTGAGCTTGATCCGTTGCAAGCGTACTGGCGCCTGGAATACTTCGACCTGTTGCGATCGATTGACAGTTTCCGAGGGCTGTTCGACGTACACCAGTATGTTGTTGGTGCTGTCCTGTACTTCCAGAAAACGCACATGTGAGATCGTCAGGGTGGCTTTCAACAAGCTCTCGAGCACCTCATTGTTGCCGGAAATCACCCCGTATTCGGTGGCCGGCGCCAGTTGGTTGGCGATCAGTTGTCCGGTGTGGTTCAGCTCCTGGCGCAAATCCTGAATCCGCACGAAGGTAAAGAAGCTGATCAGCAGCAATGTCAGCAGCAAGGCCGGGCCAAGGCTGATGATCTGGGTGCGGGTATTGATGTCCCAACGACGACGGAAGGTCATGGGCGGCTTTCTCCTTCGGCCAACCGGGTCGCGACAGACTGTTCGTCAATCGGTTCGATGCCCAGTGAGCGTGCCACTTGCGGGTTGCTCAATACTTTGAATCGTTGCGGATACAGTGCGCGTGGCCAGCTGGCGGTCGGGCGGTCGAGCAGGGTGTCGAGAGTGGCCAGCCAGTCGTTTTGATCGCTGTAGGTGCTGGCCAGGCTACCGGCCTTGACGAAGCCGGCATTGGGGCCGATCAGCGCCCGTTGCCGGGTATAACTGCTGAGTAGCAGATTTTTCGCGGTTTTCGGGCTGTACAGGTCGTAATCGTCGAGGCCCAGTAGCACGTCGCTGTCTTTCAGCAATGCCTGAAGCGGGCGGCTGTCACTGGTGTTGTCCCATCGCTCGGCGACGATTTCCAGCCCCAGCGGTTGTGCGGCCTGACGCAGTTCTTTCAAGAGAAATTCGCTGTGGCTGTGATAGAGCACGCCAACTCGCCGGGCTTGCGGCAGGATGCTCTGGGCCAGGCGCAGTTGCCGGTCCAGTGGAGGGTCGCTCCACAGCAGACTGAGTCGGGCAGGCAAGCTGTTGCCAAGACGTTGCCGTGCTTGCAGCCGACTGATGCGCAGTACCAATGTGGCCGGTCCCTGGGCGTCTTGCAGGCGCCAGTCCAGGCTCGGCAGGTCGAGCAGGATCAGTCGTGTGCCTGATGGCAGTTTGCTCGGCGCAGGCAGTTCAGTCAGCGAACTGAAGTGCACCGTGTCTTTGGGACGCAGTTGGCTCAAGGCTTGGGTGAAGGACTGCACGCCGGGGCTATCTTCGGCACCGGTCAGCAAAATGTCGGCGGCCCGGACCGTAACGCTTGCGAACAGGCAGACAAAGGCCAGGCACACTGATCTGAGCAGATGGCCAGGGGCTGGTGTCTCCTGTGACGGACGTTCATCCATGCTAGAACTCTAACTCCGCGCTGAAGTAGAGAACGTGGCGCTCATCCGCCAGTCGAGCTGGGTTTCGGTGCCTGAGAAACGTGAGGCGTTCGAGTTGCTGGCGATGTATTGGTTGTTACGCAGCGGTTCGCTGATCATTCCGGTTATTTCGTCGTAGAACAGCTTCATGTCGACGGTCAGCCCGATATCGGCAAAAAAGCCGTTGTAGCCCAATTCTCGCGAACGCATGCGTTCTTTTTCGGGATCGCCCGGGCCGCGAGTCTTGACAAAGTATTGGGCGCTGGATTGTCCGTAGGCTTTGGGGTTCAGGTTGGTGACCTGATAACTCCAGTTGATATTGTTCTCGAACATGTCAGGCGAACGGATGGCTTCTGAATACACGGCGCGCAGGCCGTGGCGCGGGTTGATCAGATAATTGACCGCCACCCGCGGAGTCAGCGAACTGCCAGTCAACCGGGTGTCTTCGAACATGGCACCGCCCTGGAGCAGCCAGTGCTCGCTTGCTCTCCACTCAAGCTGATCGAATAAGCGCCAGATGGTGTCGTCGAGGGTGCCATTGAAATAGGTCTCGGAGTCTGCCTTGTCATAACGATAGTTCATCCCGCTGACCAGCCGCAGGCTATCGGACAGGCTTAGGGTGTCCTGCAGTTCGAGATCGTAGCGTGATTCACGGGTGCTTTGGTCGATATCGCCGCACAGGGTTTGCCTGGCGCCACCTTTCCATTGCTCCAGGACCTGATTGGCCAGAGCCCGTTCCGTCGGCATCCCGCGTGGAGCTTGTGTAGCGGTGTAATTCTCCATGCGCCGCGCTGCGCTGGCGTTGGTACCGTGATAGTTCACCGTGGCCTGATTGCCGCTGATACTGCCGACCATCATCCCGGGCACCAGGCGCAACAGTTCGCTGATAACCCGGGCGCCGCTGGTCTTGATCAGCTCACTGTCGATTATCGTCATACTGCCGGGAACTGCCGCTGGCGACTGTTTCAGGCGTGTAGCGGTCAACACTTGCGGCAGTGGCCGGTTGTCAAGAAGCAGATCGTCGACCAACAGCGGGTTGCTGAACATCAGCGCCAGGACCGGTGATGAGGGTGGATTGGAAGGGCCAAGGTACACGGCACAGCCTTGATAGCAGGTAATAGGCGGGCATGTTAACCGAGCTGGGCGGGTTTTCCAGTCGATAACCCCCGCCATTCATAGGTCGAGACAGTCAGATCCCGGTATCTAGCGGTAATTGATTGTGGGGCTGGCCGCCTGAAGGCTGCCCCGTATAATGCGGGCATCGCCACTGGTATGGATTAACGGATTGCATATGACTGAACAGCGCCCTATTGCGGTCCTGGGAGGCGGAAGTTTTGGTACCGCCGTGGCCAATTTGCTGGCCGAGAACGGTCACCAGGTGCGCCAATGGATGCGTGATCCCGAACAGGCCGAGGCCATTCGGGTGCACCGCGAGAATCCGCGCTACCTCAAGGGCATCAAGGTTCACCCTGCGGTGGAGCCGGTCACTGACCTGCTGGCGACGCTGACCGACTGCGATTTGTGTTTCGTGGCGTTACCATCCAGCGCGTTGCGCTCGGTGTTGGCTCCCCATGCCGAGCGCCTGAGCGGCAAACTGCTGGTCAGCCTGACCAAAGGCATTGAGGCACAGACCTTCAAGTTGATGAGCGAGATTCTTGAAGAAATCGCTCCGCAAGCACGAATCGGCGTGTTGTCCGGGCCGAACCTGGCCCGGGAAGTGGCCGAGCACGCATTGACCGCTACGGTGGTCGCCAGTGAAGACGAAGAACTCTGCCAGCGCGTCCAGGCGGCGCTGCATGGCCGTACTTTCCGCGTTTACGCCAGCGCCGACCGATTTGGTGTGGAGTTGGGCGGGGCACTGAAAAACGTCTACGCGATCATTGCCGGCATGGCCGTAGCATTGGGCATGGGTGAAAACACCAAGAGTATGCTGATCACTCGGGCATTGGCGGAGATGACCCGTTTCGCGGTCAGTCAGGGCGCAAACCCCATGACCTTTCTTGGCCTGGCCGGGGTTGGCGACTTGATTGTCACGTGCTCGTCACCCAAGAGCCGCAATTATCAAGTGGGCTTTGCCCTTGGCCAGGGCTTGAGCCTGGAGGACGCCGTGACCCGTTTGGGCGAAGTCGCCGAGGGCGTCAACACCCTCAAGGTGCTCAAGGTCAAGGCTCAGGATTTGGGGGTCTACATGCCGTTGGTCGCCGGGTTGCATGCGATTTTGTTCGAAGGGCGCACGCTCAACCAGATTATCGAGTTGTTGATGCGCGGCGAGCCGAAAACCGATGTCGACTTTATCTCCACCAGTGGTTTCAATTGAGCACGACAAGGAGCGAGACATGAACGATCCAAAGAACGAAGCCAAATACGAGTCCATTTTGCTGCGTGTGATGTGGATGCTGGTGTATGTGCTGGTCTGGCAAGTGGCACAATTCATCCTCGGCGCTGTGGTGCTGGTGCAACTCATTTACCGGCTGATCTACGGTGCGCCGAGTGCCAGCCTGATGAATTTCGGCGACAGCCTGAGCCAGTTCCTGGCGCAGATCGGTCGCTTCGGCAGTTTCCACAGTGACCAGAAACCCTGGCCGTTCGCCGATTGGCCGACCCCCCGCGCACCCGAAGGCGAAGCGCCGCATGCCGTACCGCCTGCACCGCATCCGGCACGGGATGAGGAGCCGAAGCTATGAAACTCTGGGTGCTGCGTCACGGTGAAGCCGAGCCCAACGCCGGCAGCGATGCCGAGCGCAACCTGACCGAGAATGGCCGCAAGGAAGTGCTGAGCAGCGCTGCGCAGCTGATCGGCCAACCGATCAGCGCCATCTACGCCAGCCCTTACACTCGGGCGCAGCAGACCGCGCAATTGGTGCGCGAAGCCCTGGGCTTCGAGCCTGAGGTCCACACCGTGAAGTGGCTGACTCCCGACAACGATCCGCCGGCGGTGGTGGATGAGCTCGACTCGTTGGACAACGTGCTGCTGGTCAGCCATAACCCGCTCGTCAGCAACCTGATTGCCTATCTGCAACACGGTCACTGGCGCGAACTGCAGCGGGTGGGCACCGCTGGCCTCGCCGAACTCGAAGGTGACTGGCCGCTGGCGGGTTTGATGACTCTCAAGAGTGTCAAACATCCGTAAGCATAAAGTCGGACCCGCTCGCCACAGGTTCATGACTTCTGCTCCCTGACTTCTCTGTGAAATAGTCAACCAAGCAACTGCTTGGTTGACTACGCTTGCCTCCACATAAAACAAAAGGGAGGGGGCGTATGTCTCGCACTTTTCGTTTGCCGCTGGAAGTGTTCTACGAGCGTGAAGCTCGTCATCCCCGCCAGCGTTTTCTGGTTCAGCCACTGGGTGGCGGGGAGGTCGAAACCCTGAGCTGGTCCGACGTCGGCCATCAGGCCCGCTGTGCAGCTCACTGGCTCCGTGCACGGGAGCTGCCGCCCGGCAGTCACGTCGCAATCATTTCAAAAAACTGCGCGCACTGGATCGTCGCCGACCTGGCGATCTGGATGGCCGGACATGTGTCCGTCCCGCTGTATCCCAACCTGACAGCCGACTCGGTGTCCCAGGTGCTCGAACATTCAGAGTCGGCGCTGGTGTTTATCGGCAAGCTGGATGACTGGCCGGGCATGGCGTCCGGGGTCAAGCCCGGAATGCCGACCGTCAGTCTGCCGCTATGTCCGCCAGGGGTGTTCGATTTCAGCTGGGCCGACTTGCAACGCAGTTCACCCATTCAGGACGACCCGTTGCCCACGGCCTCGCAATTGGCGACGATCATTTACACCTCTGGTACCACCGGCCTGCCCAAGGGTGTGATGCATAGCTTCGGTAATCTCGGTTTCGCCACCACCCACGGCACGCAACTGTTTGGTCTGGGGGCGTCGGATCGACTGCTGTCGTACTTGCCGCTGTGCCATGTGGCCGAACGAATGTTTGTCGAACTGGCGTCGATCTACACAGGGCAAACGGTATTTTTTGCCGAGAGCCTGGACACTTTCCTCACTGACCTGAAGCGCGCCCGGCCTACCGCGCTGTTCGGTGTGCCGCGGATCTGGACCAGGTTCCAGATGGGCGTGTACAGCAAAATGCCCGCCAAACGCCTGGATTTCCTGCTGGGCTTGCCGGTCATTGGCCGGTGGGTAGGACACAAAGTGCTTGTCGGGTTGGGGCTCGATGCCTTGCGCATTGCCTTGTCCGGTGCCGCGCCGGTGCCACAGACCTTGCTTGAGTGGTACCAACGGCTCGGTCTGGATGTGCTGGAGGTCTATGGCATGACCGAGAATTGCGGCTATTCCCACGTCGGTCGTGGAGGCTCGCACAAACCAGGCTGGATCGGTGGACCTTGTCCGGAAGTCGAGGTGCGTATCGATCCGTCGGGCGAAGTGCTGGTGCGTAGCGGGGCGACCATGCTCGGTTACTTCAAGGATCCGCAGAAAACCGCTGAAACCATCACCGAAGATGGTTTCCTGCGCACCGGCGACAAAGGCGAGGAGGACGCCGAAGGCAATCTTCGGCTGACCGGACGGATCAAGGAAATCTTCAAGACCAGCAAAGGCAAATATGTTGCGCCGGCACCGATCGAAAACCGTCTGGCGGTGCATTCACGAATCGAGCAGGTGTGTGTGGTTGGTGACGGTTTGAGCGCGCCGCTGGGGCTGTGTGTGCTGTCGGCGGTCGGCCTTCAAGATGCTGCCAGTGCGGCTCGCAGTGGTTTGCATTCCAGCCTGGAAGCCTTGCTTGAAGAGGTCAATGGCGTGCTCGATCAACACGAACGCTTGCGTCGGTTGGTGGTGGTAAAAGACAGTTGGGCGGTGGAAAACGGTTTCCTGACTCCAACCTTGAAAATCAAACGCAACGTGATCGAGACTGCCTATGGCGCGCGCTTCCAGGAGTGGAGCGAGCGTTGCGAAGCGGTGCTGTGGCAGGATTGACACGATATAAAACCCATAAAGGATGTAGCAATGAGTCTATGGCGTACCACTCCCAACATTGAACAACTGAACGCGATCCAGAAAAACACCATTGGCGAAGTACTGGATATCCGTTTCGAATCCTTTGATGAAGAGTCCCTGACTGCAAGCATGGTCATCGACCATCGCACCCATCAGCCCTATGGCTTGCTGCATGGCGGCGCCTCGGTGGTGCTGGCCGAAACGGTCGGCTCCATGGCCAGTTTCCTGTGTATCGATGCCAGCAAGTTCTATTGCGTGGGGCTTGAAATCAACGCCAATCACTTGCGCGGGTTGCGCAGCGGACGGGTGACAGCGGTAGCGCGAGCGATTCATATCGGCCGCACCACTCATGTCTGGGACATCCGCCTGATCAGCGATGAAGGCAAGGCCAGCTGCGTCTCCCGGCTGACCATGGCCGTGGTGCCGCTGGGTGAAACACCTCCAGCCCGCTGAAAAGCCCATAGCGTTGGCCTGAGTGTCACCATTCCTGGCAGTTACGGTCATTGCTGTTGAGCAGTGTCTTGCGGACAATCAATACCTGATTTCGTTTATGGATGCGCGGGTATGTCGCAGCAGGTGTTTTTTGCTCACGCCAATGGTTTCCCTTCGGCCACGTACGGCAAGTTGTTCGCTGCGCTGGCGCCGGAATATGACGTCGCGCATTTGCCGCAGCATGCCCATGACCCACGGTTCCCGGTGGACGATAACTGGCAGAATCTGGTGGATGAGCTGATTCATCACCTTGAGCAGCAGCCTGCGCCTGTGTGGGGTGTCGGGCATTCCTTCGGTGGCGTCCTGCATCTGCATGCGGCTTTGCGTTGCCCGCAGCTCTATCGCGGCGTAGTGATGCTTGATTCTCCAGTGCTGACCCGCGCTGATCAGTGGGTGATACGCGCAGCCAAGCGCTTCGGTTTTATCGACCGGCTGACCCCGGCCGGGCGAACCCTGGGACGGCGGGAAGAATTCGCTGATATGGAGTCCGCGCGGCACTACTTCGCCGGTAAAACCCTGTTTCGCGGCTTTGATCCGGAATGTTTCGACGCTTACCTGCAACATGGTCTGCACAAGGTCGGTGATCGTCTGCGCTTGAGTTTCGATCCGGCGACGGAAATCAGCATCTACCGTGGCGTCCCGCATACCAGTCCCGGCCGCGCACGGCAGTTGAAAGTGCCGCTGGCGGTGGTTCGCGGAAGCCAGAGCCGTGTGGTGATGCGCCATCACGCAAGCTCGGTGGGGCGGTTGCCTCACGGCGAGTCGCTGACCATGCCCGGCGGGCATATGTTCCCCCTTGAACGCCCACAGGACACCGCCACGCTGCTCAAGAGTCTGTTCAGTCGCTGGGAAGGCCGCAGTGAGCGGAGTTGCGCATGAAAACTCCTGTTGAAGAAGTTCGTCTGAGCCTGCCGCATATCGAGCTGGCAGCGCATCTGTTTGGCCCCGAGGACGGTGTGCCAGTGATCGCCTTGCATGGCTGGCTGGACAACGCCAACAGCTTCGCGCGCCTGGCGCCGAAGCTAAAGGGGTTGCGCATCGTTGCTCTGGATATGGCCGGGCACGGTCATTCCGGACATCGACCGCCGGGTGCCGGTTACGCGCTGTGGGACTACGTTTACGACGTGCTGCAAGTCGCCGAGCAACTTGGCTGGAAACGCTTTGCCTTGCTCGGGCACTCACTGGGGGCGATTGTTTCGCTGGTGCTGGCTGGCGCTTTACCTGAGCGTGTGACGCAGTTGGCGCTGATCGACGGAGTCATTCCTCCGACCGCCAAAGGCGAAAACGCCGCCGAACGCCTGGGTATGGCCCTACAGGCTCAACTGAATCTGCAAGACAAACGCAAACCGGTCTACAGCACGCTGGATCGCGCCATCGAAGCGCGAATGAAAGGCCTGGTCGCCGTCAGCCGCGAAGCTGCGGAGTTGCTGGCCCAGCGCGGACTCATGCCCGTGCCTGGGGGCTATACCTGGCGCAGCGACAGCCGTTTGACCCTGGCTTCGCCGCTACGTCTGACAGAAGAACAGGCAATGGCCTTCGTACAGCGCATCAGTTGCCCGACCCAACTGGTGATCGCCGAGGATGGCATGCTGGCCCAACATCCAGAATTGCTGGAGCGTCTACCCTTTAGCCGTGAACAGCTGCCCGGCGGCCATCATTTGCACCTGAATGATGAGCCCGGCGCCGCCCTTGTTGCAGACTGTTTCAATCGGTTCTTCGCCGTTCCTTGACTTGCAGCGGGCAACTGTCGAGGCTGGGCGGGTTGAAATGGGAGACAACCATGATAGATCTCTACACCGCTGCGACCCCGAATGGCCACAAGGTCTCTATCGTGCTCGAGGAACTCGGCATGCCCTACACGGTGCATGCCTTGAGTTTCGACAAAAAGGAGCAAAAGGCTCCAGACTTTCTCAAGATCAATCCCAATGGCCGGATTCCGGCGATTGTCGACCGTGCCAATGGCGATTTCGTCGTGTTTGAATCCGGTGCGATTCTTGTCTATCTGGCCGAACTGAGCGGGCAACTCATGCCCAAAGACCCCAAGGGGCGTTCGGTGGTCATGCAGTGGCTGATGTTCCAGATGGGGGGCATCGGCCCGATGCAAGGTCAGGCCAATGTGTTTTTCCGCTATTTCCCGGAAAAACTTCAAGGCGCCATCGACCGTTATCAACATGAAACCCGCCGTTTGTATGAAGTGCTCAACACCCGCCTGAACGCCGTCGAATTTCTGGCCGGTGATTACAGCATTGCCGATATCGCGACGTATCCGTGGGTCCGAGGGTATGAGTGGTCCGGTGTCTCGGTAGACGGCTTGCCGGCCTTGCAGCGCTGGATGGCAACCATGGAGGCCCGTCCTGCGGTGCAGCGCGGCTTGCAGGTGCCACCACGCATCGACGACGCCAGTGTCGTCAAGGGCGCCCAGGCCATGTTGATTCGATGAAAGTACCCATGCGTTTAATCCGTATTTTCGGTCTGTGCTGTTTCAGTCCTTTGTTGTTCGCCGCCGATGTGCCCGGGAGTCACGATTTGCCGTTGGTGCCGCGTTTGGCCGATGCGCAGATCGTCGACTACCGGCCAGCGGCAGACGTGGAGCGGATCTACCCATTGGGAGCGATCCGTAAAATCAGTGGTCAGCTGCGCTACGACGGCCAGGTCAGCGTTCGCGGGCAAGCCACCTCGGTGACCTACGAATTGCCGCCCGAGCATTCTTCAACCGAAGCCTTCACCGTAGCCCGTGAGGCCTTGCAGAAGCAGGGCGCCGAGTTGTTGTTCTGGTGCCAGGCCCGTGATTGCGGGGAAAGCAACCTGTGGGCCAACGAAGTCTTCCGCAACGCCAAGTTGTATGGCACCGACGATCAGCAGGCTTATCTGCTGTTGCGTCTGGCGGCGCCTCAGGACAACTCGCTGGTGGCGTTGTACAGCATCACCCGCGGCAATCGCCGGGCTTACCTGCATGTCGAGCAGTTTGACGCCAGCGCACCGCTTGGCGAGTTGATGCCGACTTCAGCAACTTTGTTGCGTCAGCTCAAGGATACCGGCGAGCTCGATTTTCCGAAGCTGAACGGTGAGCCGTTACCTGTCTGGTTGACCTTGCTGTCGCGCGGGCTGAACCTCGATACGACGATGCGGGTCAGTGTTTCCGGCCCTAACGCCGAGGCCTGGCGGCAGGCGCTGATCGGGCAGGGCGTGCGAGCGGCGCGAATGGAGACCGGCAGCGCGCGAGCGGCAGGTCTGCACGTCGAATTACTGCGTTAAGCTCCCGCAAGGCGGACGGCCCCAGGCTGTTCGCCTACTCTCTTATTCGTTCATCTTTCACGAGATCTTTCATGGTCAATAACGATCGCCTGCTGGTGCAGATCCTGCTCCTGGTGCTGTTCGGTGCCAGTTTCTGGGTGATGGCGCCGTTCTGGTCGGCAATGTTCTGGGGCGCGGTACTGGCGTTTGCCAGTTGGCCACTGATGCGCTTGCTAACCCGTTGGTTGAATGGCCGCGAATCCCTGGCCGCTGCTCTTTTGACCTCGGGCTGGATGTTGCTGGTGGCGGTTCCGCTGGTCTGGCTCGGCTTCAATCTGGCAGATCATGTGCGCGACGTCGTGGCGTTTATCAAAGATGTGCAGGTCGATGGTCTTCCTCAGGCGCCCACCTGGCTGGCGGCTGTCCCCCTTGTCGGCAGCCGGCTGGTAGGAATCTGGAACAGTATCGACCAACAGGGCGCGGCCATGATAGTCGCGGTCAAACCGTATCTGGGGCAGGTCGGCAACTGGTTGTTGGCACGCAGCGCGCAGATCGGGGGCGGGATTCTTGAGCTGACCTTGAGCATCGTCTTCGTGTTTTTCTTCTATCGAGACGGGCCGCGACTGGCGATGTTTGTCCATCGCTTGCTGGAACGGCTGATTGGTGATCGTGCCGGTTACTACATCGAACTGGTGGCTGGCACGGTGCAGCGGGTGGTCAACGGCGTTATCGGTACTGCCGCTGCACAGGCGATCCTGGCGTTGATCGGTTTCCTGATTGCCGGTGTGCCCGGTGCATTGGTGCTCGGCATTGCGACCTTCCTGCTCAGCCTGATACCCATGGGGCCGCCGCTGGTGTGGATTCCCGCTACCGCGTGGCTGGCCTGGAAAGGCGAGTACGGCATGGCGGTGTTCCTCGGGATCTGGGGGACGCTGATCATCAGTGGCGTGGACAACGTGCTCAAGCCGTACCTGATCAGCCGCGGCGGCACGCTGCCGCTGGTGATCGTGCTGCTCGGGGTGTTTGGCGGATTGATTGCGTTTGGTTTTATCGGCCTGTTCATCGGCCCGACCTTGCTGGCTGTGGCCTATAGCCTGTTGACGGATTGGAGTGTCAGTCAGGCGCGAGTGGACGACAAGCGCTGATGCTGATGTAGGAGCAGCCGGTCGACGCTCGACGCTACCTGGCTTTTGACTCACGTCGCGACGTTCAGGTTTGTACCGACGGTCGCCACGTTGTTCAGCTGATATTGTTTGCTCAGGTTGGCGATCATCTTGCTCAAGGCTTCAGCGATATTGGCCTTGTTACTCTGAGATCTGTTGTCCTGGCTGCGACCTGCTTGCAGCGCTGTCTTGAGCTCATCGCTGCTGATACCGCCGCTGTTGTCAGTGTCTAGTGCTTTGAGCAGCGCCGCGCTGCTGTCGGTGCTGCTGGAGGCGCTAGAGGTGCTGGAGCTGCTGTCACTGTCCAGCTTGCTGAAGTTTTTGGTCAGGCTGACCAGAACGCCGTTATCGCTTTTCTGCGAGAGGGCACTTTTCAGTTCGTCCTTATCGACCGAGCCGTCACAGTTGCTGTCGAGTTTGGCGAACAGCTCTTTCTGGAATTGCTGACTGCGGGCGCTGTTCGTCGCAGTGGTGCTGCTGGTGCTGGTATAGCTCGAATAGTTGCTGACGCTACCAATCATGGGCTCACTCCTTGCGTATGGATAAAACCGGTGGGTGCACCGGCTTATGCAGCCTCAAGGGGGAAGTTGTCGTGGGTATGTGAGTTTTGTACCGACAGGTATACAAGGCAGTACCTAGTGGCCTGTGTGGCTAGTTCTGTTAGTCAACTTCGGCGCCAGCAGCCCATATCCTGCGTTGCTGTTCCTCGCCATAGCGGGCTATGACTCGTCGCAGCGCCTTGGCTCTGGGCCGCCGGCATCCGAATTTGAGCTAACGAACTAGCCACACAGGCCACTAGACCCGAGGCAAGCGCACCACGGCGGTCAGACCGCCGCCCGGGGTTTCCTCCAGACCCAGGTGACCACCCAGTCGCTGCGCCGCCTCCCGAGCGATAGTCATGCCCAGGCCGACGCCGCCGGAGTTGCGGTTGCGAGAACCTTCCAGGCGATAGAACGGCTCGAACACCGCTTCCCGTTTGTCCGCAGCAATGCCCGGCCCATGGTCGATGACCTTGATAAGCACTTCTTCGCGGCTGTCCTGCAACGTGATTGCTGCGTGCCCGGCGTAGCGCAGGGCGTTATCCAGCAGGTTGTTCAGGCATGAGCGCAGGGCCATGGGTTGCACTTGCAGCGGTGCGCAATGGCCGCTGGCCTGGACGTCAGCACCCTGGTCCTGAGCGTTTTCGCTGAGGGATTCGACCAGCGCTTGCACATCCATCCATTGCGGGGCTTCGCTGGTGCGCTGCTCGTGCAGGTAACTGAGGGTGGCGTCGAGCATGCTGATCATGTCATCGAGATCCTGGCGCATCTGTCCTTGCAACTTGCTGTCGTCGATCTGTTCCAGACGCAGCTTGAGTCGCGATAGAGGCGTGCGCAGGTCGTGGGATACCGCGCCGAGCATGCGTGCCCGCTGCTGCACCTGTTCACGAATGCGCTTTTGCATCAGGTTGAAGGTATAGGCCGCCTGACGAGCTTCCTTCGGTCCGGACTCATCCAGCGGGGGACTGTTGAGGTCTTCGCTCAGTTGTTCCGCAGCGGCGCTCAGTCGCTGGATCGGTCGGGTCAGCAACTTGGCGCCGTACCAGGCGGCGATGATCAAGGAGATGAACTGGAACGTCAGCGGCACGATAGGGCCACCGAACCAGGGCCGTGGCGGCCTTGGCTCGAAGCGCTCGGGCATGGGCGGGCGCTGCTCGCCGAAAGTGGAACCTGGCGCTGATGGTCGTGGTGGCGGAGGAGGGCCGTAATGGTGAAACCAGAAGAACGCCAAAAGGTGAGCGAGCACGATCGCGATCAGCAGTACGCCAAACAGACGGCCGAATAGCGTATCGACGCGCAAACGCATCAGCCGATGTCTCTCGCGTCGAACAGATAACCTTCACCGCGAACGGTCTTGATCAGCTGCGGGGCTTTCGGGTCATCGCCGAGTTTTTGCCGCAGACGCGAGACCAGCAAATCGATGCTGCGATCAAACGCCTCGATGGAGCGACCACGGGCCGCATCCAGAAGCTGCTCGCGGCTGAGCACGCGCCGAGGACGTTCGATGAACACCCAGAGCAAACGGAACTCGGCGTTGGACAGTGGCACTACCAGACCATCGGCGGCAATCAACTGGCGCAGCACGCTGTTCAGACGCCAGTTGTCAAAACGGATATTGGCCCGTTGTTCGCTGCGATCATCGCGCACCCGGCGCAGGATGGTCTGGATCCGCGCCACCAGTTCCCGCGGTTCGAAGGGTTTGGCCATGTAGTCATCGGCGCCCAGCTCCAGGCCGATAATGCGGTCGGTAGGTTCGCAGCGGGCGGTCAGCATCAGAATCGGAATGTCTGACTCGGCACGTAGCCAGCGGCATAGCGACAGGCCATCCTCACCCGGCAACATCAGATCGAGCACCACCAGGTCGAAATGCTCTGCCTGGAGTGCCAGACGCATCGCGGCGCCATCGGTGACACCGCTGGCGTGAATATTGAAACGTGCCAGATAGTCGATCATCAATTCCCGGATCGGTACATCATCGTCGACGATCAGCGCGCGAATGTTCCAGCGTTTGTCGTCGCCAGGCGTTGCGGCTTTTTGATCGTCGTTGAAAGGAGCAGGGTTATTCATGCGTACGTTCGTCTGCCAGGTAGGCTGCCAACCACAAAGATGGGCCGCGAGGTTGTGGCTTCAGCATAGGCGTCCGGCTGTGAGGCTGGAAGTGCTGTAAGGGGATGTTGCGGCTGGGGAGGGTAGCCTCGGCGATTGTTGCAGGGATGTCGGGAATGTATCTGTTTAGACATAATTGCCGCTTACGCCGGATTGTATGGAGTTTATCCTGAGGCAAGCATCACCGCTGAGGATGATTTAGCGATCATCGGGTCCCGCTGTGGCGCTGGTTCCGCTACAATGCGCGCCGATTTCGACTTGCCTGAGAGCACACTCATGTCCGCCTGCCAGACTCCTATCATCGTCGCCCTGGATTTCCCCACCCGTGACGCCGCACTGAAGCTGGCCGATCAGTTGGACCCGAAACTGTGCCGGGTCAAAGTTGGCAAGGAACTGTTCACCAGCTGTGCCTCGGAGATTGTCGGGACCTTGCGTGACAAGGGCTTCGAAGTGTTCCTGGATTTGAAGTTCCACGACATCCCGAACACCACCGCCATGGCGGTCAAGGCTGCCGCAGAAATGGGCGTGTGGATGGTCAACGTCCATTGCTCCGGCGGTTTGCGCATGATGGCCGCCTGCCGCGAGGTGCTCGACCAGCGCAGCGGGCCCAAGCCGCTGTTGATCGGTGTGACCGTTCTGACCAGCATGGAACGCGAGGACCTGGCGGGAATCGGTCTGGATATCGAGCCTCAGGAGCAAGTGCTGCGTCTGGCGGCATTGGCGGAAAAAGCCGGGATGGACGGTCTGGTCTGTTCGGCGCTGGAAGCCCGGGCCTTGAAAACCGCGCATCCGTCCCTGCAATTGGTGACCCCGGGGATTCGCCCGGCGGGCAGTGCTCTGGACGATCAGCGTCGTATCCTCACGCCGCGTCAGGCGCTGGATGCCGGTTCCGACTACCTGGTGATCGGTCGTCCGATCAGCCAGGCGGCCGATCCGGCCAAGGCGCTGGCGGCGGTAGTCGCCGAGCTGGCCTGATGTGATCGTTCCCACGCTCTGCGTGGGAATACCTCACTGGACGCTCTGCGTCCGCTCTTGATGTGACGCGGAGCGTCACGGGCTGCATTCCCACGCTGGAGCGTGGGAACGATCACATCAGGCTCAAGACACCTTCAACACCAACTTGCCAAAATTCTCGCCGCTGAACAGTTTCATCAGCGTTTCCGGGAACGTCTCAAGTCCTTCGACGATATCTTCCTTGCTCTTGAGTTGCCCCTTGGCCATCCAGCCGGCCATTTCTTGTCCTGCGGCGGCGAACCGAGTGGCATAGTCCATCACCACAAAGCCTTCCATCCGCGCGCGGTTGACCAGTAATGACAGGTAGTTGGCCGGGCCCTTCACCGCTTCTTTGTTGTTGTACTGGCTGATGGCGCCGCAGATCACCACGCGGGCCTTCATGTTCAGGCAGCTGAGCACCGCATCGAGAATATCGCCGCCCACGTTATCGAAATACACATCGACACCTTTTGGACATTCGCGCTTTAGACCGGCGATGACGTCTTCGTTTTTGTAATCGATGGCGCCATCGAAGCCCAGCTCGTCGATAAGGAATTTGCACTTGTCCTGACCACCGGCGATGCCGATGACGCGGCAACCTTTGATTTTGGCAATTTGCCCGGCAATGCTGCCCACCGCACCTGCCGCGCCCGAAAGCACCACGGTGTCGCCGGCCTTGGGTGCGCCGACGTCCAGGAGGGCGAAGTACGCGGTCATCCCGGTCATGCCTAACGCTGACAAATAGCGTGGCAGCGGTGCCAGTTTCGGATCGACTTTGTAGAAGCCGCGAGGCTCGCCAAGGAAATAATCCTGCACACCCAAGGCACCGTTGACGTAGTCGCCGACGGCAAAGCCCGGGTTGTTCGAGGCCACGACCTTGCCAACACCCAGCGCACGCATCACTTCGCCAATGCCCACCGGCGCAATATAGGATTTGCCTTCGTTCATCCAGCCACGCATGGCCGGGTCCAGTGACAGATACTCGTTTTTGACCAGGATCTGACCTGTCGCCGGTTCGCCGACCGAAACTTGCTGATAGCTGAAGGTTTCACGAGTCGCCGCGCCCACCGGGCGTTTGGCGAGCAGGAATTGGCGATTGGTCTGGGCAGTCATGGCAGGCACTCAATGATCAATGGAGCATGATTGATAGACCCTCGCGGCTGATGTCGCAAGGTTTGCTGATGCAGCGAATACGCGTCAATCCAATCGGGTGATAGTTGATAGGGCATGGACATCACTGCAACTCATAAGGGCTTAACCGGCCTTCTGATAGTGCTGCCGCGTCCAATGGGGCTGTGGCTAGATTGCGAGAACGCGATCACCCGCATTCCATCGAGGACATAATAATGAGCATGACGTTTTCCGGCCAGGTAGCTTTGGTCACTGGCGCAGCGGCCGGTATTGGTCGCGCAACGGCCCGGGCGTTCGCCGCTGAAGGCTTGAAGGTGGTGGTCGCAGACCTGGATGTAGCGGGAGGCGAGGGTACGGTGGAACTCATTCGCGCCGCGGGTGGCAACGCGGTTTTCGTTCGCTGCAATGTCACGCTGGAAGCCGATGTGAAGGAGCTGATGGAGCAAGCGGTGAGTGCCTATGGTCGTGTCGACTACGCCTTCAACAATGCCGGGATCGAGATCGAAAAGGGCAAGCTTGCCGACGGCACCCTTGATGAGTTCGATGCCATCATGGGAGTCAACGTCAAGGGTGTCTGGCTGTGCATGAAATACCAATTGCCGTTGATGCTTGCCCAGGGCGGCGGCGCCATCGTCAATACCGCTTCGGTGGCGGGCCTCGGTGCTGCGCCGAAAATGAGCATCTATGCTGCGTCGAAACACGCGGTGATTGGCCTGACCAAGTCGGCGGCCATCGAATATGCGAAGAAGAAAATCCGCGTGAATGCCGTTTGCCCGGCAGTGATCGACACCGACATGTTCCGTCGTGCCTATGAGGCTGATCCAAAGAAAGCCGAATTCGCCGCCGCCATGCACCCGGTCGGTCGCATCGGCACCGTCGAAGAGATCGCCAGTGCCGTGCTCTATCTGTGCAGCGACGGCGCGGCCTTCACCACCGGTCACGCCTTGGCGGTGGATGGCGGGGCAACGGCTATCTGATGATTTGGTTCACCAGGCATAAAAAAATCCGGAATCTTTAACAGATTCCGGATTTTATGATTAGGGAATTGTGCGGCGAGTATCACACCCGATCGCGTTCCTGCGGGGGCAAGCCCCCTCACCACAATTGCCCGCCAGGTAATCAGCTGCGATCACGTTTGGGCAGTACGTCCTTGAGCTTGGCATGCATGCTGCGCAAGGTTTTTTCGGTACTGGCCCAGTCGATGCACGCGTCGGTAATGGAGACACCGTATTGCAGTTCGGCCAGGTCTTTCGGAATCGCCTGGCAGCCCCAGTTCAGGTGGCTTTCGACCATCAGACCGATGATCGACTGGTTGCCTTCGAGGATCTGATTGGCGACGTTCTCCATCACCAGCGGTTGCAGCGCCGGATCCTTGTTGGAGTTGGCGTGGCTGCAATCGACCATGATGTTCGGTTTGATTTTCGCCTTGTTCAGCGCTTGCTCGCATAGCGCTACGCTGACCGAATCATAGTTCGGCTTGCCATTGCCACCGCGTAGCACCACGTGCCCGTAGGCGTTGCCCTTGGTGGTGACGATCGACACGCCGCCTTCCTGGTTGATACCCAGGAAGCGGTGAGGGCTGGAAACCGACTGCAGCGCGTTGATCGCGACGGTCAGGCCACCGTCGGTGCCGTTCTTGAAGCCGACAGCCGAGGACAGGCCAGAGGCCATTTCACGGTGAGTCTGGGATTCGGTGGTCCGTGCGCCGATTGCCGACCAGCTGATCAGATCCTGCAAGTACTGCGGCGAGATCGGGTCAAGGGCTTCGGTTGCGGTAGGCAGGCCCATTTCAGCCAGATCCAGCAACAACTGACGACCGATGTGCAGTCCGTCCTGAATCTTGAACGAGTCATCCAGGTACGGATCGTTGATCAAGCCTTTCCAGCCAACAGTGGTACGCGGCTTCTCGAAATAGACCCGCATCACCAGATAAAGGGTGTCGGACACTTCGGCGGCGAGCACCTTGAGGCGCTCGGCATATTCGTGCGCAGCCTTGATGTCGTGGATCGAGCAAGGCCCGATGACAACGAACAGGCGGTGGTCTGTCCCATCGAGAATATTGCGAATCACCTCGCGGCCTTTGGTCACGGTGCGCAGGGCAACGTCGCTCAAAGGAATATCACGCTTGAGCTGATCGGGAGTGATCAGGGTCTCGTTGGAGGCGACGTTAAGGTCATTGATCGGTAAATCAGCCATCGTGTTACTCGTCAGGTCACGGGTGCCGGCCGCCAGCGATCCCCGCGCGGCGGAGCACAGCAGATTTAAGCGCGTCGGGGAGCCGAACCTTAGCGCGTTACGCGGTTGCTCGACAATGGGCAGGCGCGGGTTTAATCCTGTGTCGGCTGCATAAATGCCTGGCGGACGGTGTCATGGGAGAATTCGTCGGCATGTTGCTGGACCCATTCAAGGGCCAGTGCGTCGATGCTCTGCTGCTCGGTCTGGGGTTCGTGCAAGCGGCAGTAACGCTCCATTTGGCATACCTGTTCGCCCATGCGTGCGCAGAACAGCGTCTGTTCGTCGATAAAAGCGATCCCGACCAGGAATCCTCGCTTGCGTCTCAGGCACCAGGCCACATAGCCCAGGTAGCAGGCACTTTCGCCGAGGGTTGGCATGCGCACTTCCAGCGCCGTCCCGTGTCGCCAGGCGCGGTGGTAATTGCAAGCCACGCCGCCGAGGCTGATAGTGTGCAGCGTTTGGCGAGAAATACATTCGTGTTTACGCAAGGTTAACTCGACGGGAACATCATCAGGATGAGGTAGAAAACGTCTCATGAACGCGGACTCCAAGTCTCGGTTATTTGACATTGTTTCACCCAGTATAGTGGTCGAATTGGACCTGACCGATTTCGATTCCGATCAACGCTTATTGGCGATGAACGGTGTGTCGTTGGTGATATTCACCAGTGTCGGTTGCGCCAGTTGCCGTTGGGCCCGACAGCAACTGCCCGGGTTGGACCTGGCGGTCGATCGCCTGTGCTGGATCGATGCCGGAAACAATGGCGGAGTAGTCGAGCGTTATCAGGTATTTCATTTGCCGGCGCTGTTTGTGGTGCGTGACGGCGAGTTCTACGGCACCTTACAGTCGCGGTTGACGTGTAATGAACTCAATGAGGGCCTGCGTCAGGCGCTGAGTCGAATTCCAGAGGAGTTGCCATGATGGGGGCAGTTGTCCAGACGCCGCGTATCGGCATTATCGGGACCGGGGCGATTGGCGGTTTTTACGGGGTGATGCTGGCGCGTGCCGGGTTTGATGTGCACTTTCTGTTGCGCAGCGAATTTTGCGCGGTCGCCGGGCATGGTCTGAAACTCAACAGCGCTGTGCATGGCGCGATGACGCTGAATCCGGCCCAGGCTTATTCCTCGGCAGCAGACATGCCGCCCTGTGACTGGTTGCTGGTGGGCACGAAGACCACCAGCAACGCCGAGCTCGCGCCAGCGATCATCAAGGCTGCGGCTTCTGGTGCCAAAGTCCTGCTGTTGCAGAATGGTCTGGACGTCGAAGACAGCCTGCGCGAACTGTTGCCTGATTCGCTGCACTTGCTGGGCGGCTTGTGCTTTATCTGCGTCCACCGCGCAGCGCCTGGGGTAATTGAGCATCAGGCTCTGGGTGGGGTGAACATCGGTTATCACAGCGGGCCGGCACTGGTTGACGAACAGGCGCGCCAGGCGATCGTCGAAGAGGGCGCCGGGTTGTTTCGCAAGGCCGGTCTGGACTCTCAGGCCATGGCCAATCTGCAGCAGGCACGCTGGCAAAAACTGGTCTGGAATGTACCGTATAACGGTCTGTCAGTGCTTCTGGGCGCGAGCACAACGCCGCTGATGGCCGATGTCAGCAGTCGCGAGCTGATTCAGGCGTTGATGGCCGAGGTGGTGCAGGGCGCTCTGGCCTGCGGTCATACGATGCCGCCCGGTTATGCCGAGCAACTGTTCAAAGTGACGGAAAAAATGCCGGATTACTGGCCGAGCATGTACCACGATTATCTTTATAAACGTGCGCTGGAATTGTCGGCGATCTATGCCAGACCTCTGGCTGCCGCCAAGGCCGCAGGTTGTGAACTGCCGAAAATCGAAGCCTTGTACCAGGCATTGAGTTTTGTCGATCGGCGTAACAGCTGAGTCTGTCAGTCAGGAGACGCAATATGGTGAAGGGAATGGGCGACAAGCTGGTGGTGGCAATTTCCTCGCGGGCGCTGTTCGATTTAAGTGAGAGTCATAAGGTCTACCTGGCGCACGGCGTCGAAGCTTATCGCCAGTATCAGATCGAGCATGAGGAAGAGTTCCTCGAGCCGGGGGATGCGTTTCCACTGGTGAAAAAACTCCTGAGTCTCAATGTCAGTCTCGGCCGGGCCCGGGTCGAAGTGGTACTGGTTTCACGCAACAGTGCCGACACCGGTTTGCGGGTGTTCAACTCGATCCAGCATTACGGTCTGGATATTTCCCGTGCGGCTTTCGTCGGCGGGCGTAGTCCGTATCCCTATCTGGCGGCGTTCGGCTGCGATCTGTTTCTGTCGACCCACGCCGAGGATGTTCGCAGTGCGCTGGATGCGGGCTTCGCCGCCGCGACGATTCTCTCCGGCGGCGCTCGTCGAGCGGCCAGTGCTGAGCTGCGTATCGCCTTCGACGGCGACGCGGTGCTGTTTTCCGATGAGTCCGAGCGCGTATATCAATCGGGTGGCCTGGAAGCGTTTCAGGCCAGCGAGCGTGAGTCGGCTCGTGAGCCATTGCGCGGGGGGCCGTTCAAAGGCTTCCTGGCGGCACTCAATCTGTTGCAGCGAGAGTTTCCCGACGATGCCTGCCCGATTCGCACGGCATTGGTGACCGCGCGCTCGGCACCGGCTCATGAGCGGGTGATCCGCACATTGCGCGAGTGGGACATTCGTCTGGATGAGTCCTTGTTCCTTGGCGGTCTGGCGAAATCCGCGTTTCTTGAAGCTTTCGCCGCTGACGTATTTTTCGACGATCAGGCCGGTCATTGCGAGTTGGCCCGTGAGGTTGTCGCCACCGGTCACGTCCCCCACGGCATCAGCAATGAGCAAAAGGTTTAAGCCAAATGTTCAGGGTTTTGCGCCGGATGTCGTACTCGCCAAGGCACTGCTAAGCTGAATCAATCTCCGCCATGTTGGCAATCGAGGAGGTCATATGATTCGTTCGATGCTGTATGCCACTGACCTCGGTCTGTACGCACCTTATGTGATGCAGCATGCCCTGGAGCTGGCTCGAACATTCAATGCTGACTTGTATGTCGTTCACGCGGTTGAACCCATGGGATTATTCGCCGAATCGGTACTGCAGAGTTATCTCGATGAGCAGGCCTTGAACGAGCTGCACAGTCAGGGTTTGACTACCGTAATGGCCAACATCGAACGACGGGTGCTCGACAGCTTTCGCGAAGAGTTAGGGGAGGGGCAGCAGGACCTGGCGCTGATTCAATCGGTCAGAGTGTTTCAGGGTGACCCGTCACAGGTCATTCTCGATCAGGCTTCGAAACTCTCGGTGGATTTGCTGATCGTAGGTAGTCACAGCCATGGCGCCGGAGGGGAAGCGTCTTTGGGGAGGACCGCCGCGCGGGTTCTGCAATTGGCCCAGGTACCGGTGTATCTGGTGCCGCTGTTACAGCGTCGGCGGCATGGGGACGTCTGAGGCCGGATTCGCAGTTTTGATAAAAAGTTCTAGATTTATTCTTCAAACCATTAATATAGTTATATACCGTCGCTGATGCCCGTGGCGTCTAACTGCTTTGAGGGATACATATGAAGCTTCAACAATTGCGCTACATCTGGGAAGTGGCGCACCACGACCTCAACGTTTCCGCTACAGCCCAAAGTCTCTACACCTCACAACCGGGTATCAGCAAGCAGATCCGTCTGCTCGAGGACGAGTTGGGCGTCGAGGTTTTCGCACGCAGTGGCAAGCACTTGACGCGAGTCACCCCGGCCGGTGAGCGAATCATCACCACGGCTGGCGAGATCCTGCGCAAGGTCGAGAGCATCAAGCAAATCGCTCAGGAGTTCTCCAATGAGAAGAAAGGCACCCTGTCGATTGCTACCACTCACACCCAGGCACGTTATGCGTTGCCGCCGGTCATCAGCGGCTTCATCAAGCAATACCCGGATGTCGCCTTGCACATGCATCAGGGCTCGCCGATGCAGATCGCCGAAATGGCTGCCGACGGCACTGTGGATTTCGCCATCGCCACCGAAGCACTGGAGCTGTTCGGTGATCTGGTGATGATGCCGTGCTATCGCTGGAACCGTTGCGTGGTTGTTCCCCAGGGGCACCCGCTGACCAAGCTGCCGAAGCTGACCCTGGAAACCCTGGCTGAATACCCGATCGTGACCTACGTGTTCGGTTTCACCGGTCGTTCCAAACTCGACGAAGCCTTCAGCCATCGCGGCCTGACCCCGAAAGTGGTATTCACCGCAGCCGATGCCGACGTGATCAAGACTTATGTGCGCCTCGGTCTGGGCGTGGGTATCGTCGCCAAAATGGCGGTCGACACCAAGCTCGACAACGACCTGGTCGTGCTCGATGCCAGCGAACTGTTCGAGTCCAGCGTGACCAAGATCGGTTTCCGCCGTGGCACGTTCCTGCGTGGTTTCATGTGCGACTTCATCGAGAAGTTCGCCCCGCACCTGACGCGCGAAGTCATGGCCAAGGCCATCCAGTGCCACAACAAGCAGGAACTGGAAGAACTGTTCGACGGCGTCGAGCTACCGGTTCACTAAGGCGACTCATTTCACCTCGGTAACAGCAAACTGTTGCCGGGTTCCCGCCACGTTGATTTCGACCTCGTCACCCTCGAATTTTCCCAGCAGGCTTTTGCCCAGTGGCGAGCGCGGGGTGATGACGGTAATCAGTTGCCCCACCAGATAAACCTTCAATCCGGCCGCATCTGGTCCCAAAAACAGCCATTGCTGATTACCGTTGTCGTCTTCAAGCCCCAGCAGCGTGCCAATCTGGATGCCGTGTTGCTCGTCATAGGGACGCAGGATCAGGTTTTGGCAAAGCACCAGTGCCTGCCTGATTTCTTCCACACGCCTGGCCTGACCGGCAGCCAGATAGGAGGCTTCCAGGCCTAGCGTGTCGTATTTGTTTTCGGCGATGTTTTCTTCGTGGGTCGCGGTTTCATAGGCAGTTTGCGCGGCGCGTTGGGCGATATCGAGATCGACCTTGAGCTTTTCGAGGATCAGGCTGTGGACGGCGTGTTTATTCATGGTCAATCACAGAATTGCAGGACGTTCGCCCGGCTCTTGTCGCTGGGGGCCGTCTGGTCTTGTTGCAGCCAGAACTGGCATTTAGGGTTGGACTGAATGCGCAGGTTGCTGCGGGCATTGTCCAGGCCTTGTTGTTGTTCGTTCTTGCTCAGGTTGTCCTGGTATTGCTCGAACATTCGATTCGGCTCCGCCGGTTCGGTAACGGGTGGTTTGGCGAGGTGCTGAACGGCCTCGGCTACAGGCGCAAGTTGCTGACTGAACACAAAGCGTGAAGCCAGCCAGCAGGTCAATGCGATAGCCATGAAACCCAGCCACAGACCCAAGGCAATGCTGCCGGTCAGCTGCAGTGGATTAATGCTGACGTGCATTGGACGATGCGGACGTGGACGATAGGGCATGGCGGCTTCCTGGCAGGCGCTGTTGATCGGGCAGGGGGGATGATTGTCGCACACCCCCAGAGCCTGTTGACGGTTGGTGGCGAGCCGCCATCAAGCGTCAACAGGCCCTGGAAGATTAATCGGCTGCACCCCTTCTGCGCGGAACGATTTATGCGGACAATCGGCGCTTTTGCCAAACGGAGCCCGGAATGAAAGTCACCTGGGATATTTTCTGCAGTGTCGTCGATAACTACGGCGACATCGGCGTGACGTGGCGCCTGGCCCGGCAATTAGTGGCTGAGCATCAATGCTCGGTGCGGCTGTGGGTCGATGATCTGCGGGCTTTCGAGCGCATTTGTCCGCAACTCGACATCAATGCCCCTCAGCAGTGGCAGCAGGGTGTCCAGGTGTGCCAGTGGTCCGCCGTATGGCAATCGACGGCCGCCGCCGATGTGGTGATCGCCGCATTTGCCTGTCAATTGCCGACTGCGTACATGGACGCAATGACTGCGCGGGAGAAAACCCCGCTGTGGATCAACCTTGACTACTTGAGTGCCGAGGACTGGATTGTCGGTTGTCATGGCTTGCCATCGGTGAAGTACAAGCATGTGCAGAAGTATTTCTTCTTTCCGGGGTTTCAGACCGGTACGGGCGGCTTGCTGCGTGAGGCTGGGTTGCTCGAGCAGCGTCGCCAGTTTCAGAAAAATGCTCAGGCCCAGCGAGATTTCTTGCAGGCGCTCGGCGTTGCTCCGGTAGCGGGCGCGCGGCTGATCTCGTTGTTCGCCTATGAAAATGCGGGACTGGCCAGTTGGCTCGACGTCATGGCTGCTGACTCACAACCGACTCATCTGCTGGTGCCCGAGGGACGGATTCTCGGTGACGTTGAGCGGTGGCTGGGTGTCGAGGGGTTGTCGGCTGGCGCGGTACAAGTACGCGATTGCTTGACGGTGCAGGTGCTGCCGTTCGTCCGGCAGGAAGAATACGACCGCCTGTTGTGGTGCTGTGATTTCAATGCCGTACGCGGCGAGGACTCTTTCGTGCGCGCCCAGTGGGCTGGGCGGCCAATGCTCTGGCACATTTATCGGCAGGAAGAAGACATTCATCTGGACAAGCTCGACGCCTTCCTCGAGCTGTATACACTAGGCCTGTCGCCGGCCGCCAAGGCCGCCGTGAATGATCTGTGGCAGGCCTGGAACGCAGGAGCGGAAATGGCCGAAAGCTGGAAAAACCTGCTTGAGCACTGGCCGGAAGTGGCCAGTCATTCCGAAAAATGGTGTCTGGAACAGGCCTTGCAAGCGGATCTTGCTGCGGCGCTGGTGCAGTTTTACCTAAATTGGATATGATACGCGGCCTAGATTTTTGTAAACCCCATCCAAATTCGGATATTCGTAATGAAAACTGGTAAAGAACTGAAACCCGGTACGGTGATCCGTCTCGAAAACGACCCTTGGCTGGTTCAGAAAGCTGAATTCACCAAGTCCGGTCGTAACAGCGCGATCATGAAGACCAAGCTGAAAAACCTGCTGACCGGTTACAAGACCGAGATCGTTTACAGCGCCGATGACAAACTGGACGACGTAATCCTCGACCGCAAAGAAGCGACTCTGTCGTTCATCAGCGGCGACACCTACACGTTCATGGACACCACTGACTACACCATGTACGAGCTGAACGCCGAAGACATCGAAGCTGTTCTGCCATTCGTCGAAGAAGGCATGACCGATGTTTGTGAAGCGATCTTCTTCGAAGAGCGTCTGGTTTCCGTAGAGCTGCCGACCACTATCGTGCGTGTAGTCGACTACACCGAAGGTTCCGCTCGTGGCGACACTTCCGGCAAGGTCATGAAGCCTGCCAAGCTGAGCAACGGTACTGAGCTGCAAGTTGCTGACTTCATCGAAATCGGTGACAGAATCGAGATCGATACCCGCGAAGGCGGTTCTTACAAAGGCCGCGCTAAATAAGCGCAGTTTTTGCAGGAAAGAAAAAGCCCGACCATTGAGTCGGGCTTTTTTGTGCGCGTTGCTACTTGATCGTTCCCACGCTCCCGCGTGGGAATGCATCCGGTGACGCTCTGCGTCACCTCTACAGCGGACGCAGAGCGTCCGGGGCGGCATTCCCACGCAGAGCGTGGGAACGATCAAGACCATGAACGTCGCGTAAGGCGAGTTCAGCGTCATCGAGCGTTAGGGTGAAACAGGTGTAAACCTATTTCAGGACTAGACACGTCTGTTGGGTGCGAGCACTCAGACAGTGACGTGCAAGCGCACATCGACGTTACCGCGAGTGGCGTTGGAGTAAGGGCAGACCTGGTGTGCGGCGTCGACCAGGGTTTGTGCGTCAGCTTGCTCCAGGCCGGGCAGGTTGATGTGCAGGTCTATGTCCAGTCCGAAGCCACCCGGAATCTGGCCAATGCCGACATGGGCGGTGATCGAGGCGTCGTCGGGGATTTTGCGTTTGCTCTGGCTGGCAACGAATTTCAGTGCGCCGATGAAGCAGGCGGAGTAACCGGCAGCGAACAGCTGCTCAGGGTTGGTTGCCTCGCCGCCGGCTCCCCCAAGTTCTTTCGGGGTGGAGAGCTTGACGTCGAGGATGTTGTCGCTGGAAACAGCACGGCCATCACGGCCACCGGTAGCAGTTGCAACAGCGGTGTAGAGAGTTTGCATGGTGTAAGCCTCTTTTTTGATGGCTGTATGCGCTAAATGTTTGCGCGCTAAGTAAGTGCGAGATAAATGTAGCTCGCAAATAGTTAGCGCGCAATATAATTTTTATGCAAGCAACGTTCAGTGCGCAGAAGCTGAAGGATGACTGTCGGCGTGAGGCTTGGTTTAGAGCGCTTGAGTAGCGCTCAGAAAATTTTCGTCGTGATGAATTTTGTTTGGCTGGGAGGGCGCCTTCGCGGCCAGCTCCTGATGCCAGTAAGCTTAAGGAATTTCAGGCTCAACGCATTCCACCGCAGGTTCGCGTTAGTCGCGGGGGGAGTGACAAAAGCGCGGGTGAGCGCTTACAGGCTGTCTTGCAAATGACTGCGCAAAGCCAGCAAATCGGCCTGCAACTTGCGTATCTGGTCCAGGGTCTGGCCGCTCGCGCCAAGGATGCATTGTGGAATATCCCGCGCCTTGTCCCGCAGGGCGTGGCCTTGCGCAGTCAATTCAACGATCACCACGCGCTCGTCTTCACGGCTGCGGGTGCGGCTTAACAAACCTTCGGCTTCGAGGCGTTTGAGCAGAGGTGTCAGTGACCCCGGGTCCGTCAGCAAGCGGGTGCTGATCTCGCCTACGGTCAATCCGTCGCGTTCCCACAGCACCATCATCGCCAGGTATTGCGGATAGGTCAGACCTAAAGCTTGCAACAGCGGCTTGTAGACCTTGGTCATCAACAGCGATGTGGAGTGCAGGGCGAAACATAGCTGGTTGTCGAGCAGCAGTTGGTCGCAGTTATCGGGGGTGGAGCTAACGCTAGTCATTTTGAGGCCTTGATCGTTACTCGCCCTGAATCTAGCGGGTGAATCTTTAATGCGCTAGATAATTTTTGGGTCAGCGCCAACCGAGGTCGCTTTGCAGTGCCAGATCCCAAGGCGGGATCGGGCTGAACCGGCCCTTGAGGTACTCCAGCAACAACCGACTGCGGGAGTTGGCTTGCTGTTCCAGACGCAAGGCATAAATACCGGTGGTTTCCGGTTTGGGCAGCCCACTTTCGCAAAACAGTGGTAGTAACTCACCGCGCAGCAGGTGCTCACTGATCAGCCAGGTCGGCAGGTGGGCAATGCCCAGCCCTGCAAGCGCGCCGAAGAGCAGCGCTTCGGCATTATTGGCACTCATGCGCATGCGCTGCGGGCGGTGCTGTTGCAGTTGCCCGTCCAGCTCGAAACGCCAGGCGAAAGGGGGCGCCAGACCATCCCAGTCGAGGCCATCGTGCTCGCTCAGTTCCTTGGGATGAATCGGCGCGCCGCGGCGTTTCAGGTAGGCAGGGCTGGCGCAGGCAATCCGCACCATGCTGGCCAAGGGCGTGGCGACCAATCGGGTATCGGCCATTTGCCCGGCCCGCAGCACCAGATCGACTTTGCCCAGGTTCGAACCCTGCATATCGACAAAGCTGTCGATCAGGTGCAGCTGAACATCCAGCCCCGGATAGACCACCAGGAAGTCGGCAATCACCGGCGCCAGGTGGCGTCGGCCAAAAGCGGCCGGGGCGTCCACGCGAATCAGTCCTTCCGGGGCATTGCTCAGGGAGACGGCTTCGGCCCGGGCCAGACGTATTTCGGCGACTATACGTCGTGCTCGCTCGGCAAATGCCAGGCCAGCCGGTGTCGCGCGCACGGCATGGGTGCTACGGGTGAACAGTTGGCTGCCGACTGCACTCTCAAGGCTGTCGATGCGCCGGGCTACCGCCGATGGCGTCAACGGATGGCGACGCGAGGCGGCAGAGAAGCTGCCGGTTTCCAGTACATCGAGAAACAGGCCGAGCTGATCGGTGAGGATATTGGGGTTCATGCCTGGGGTTTGCTTGTGCGGATTGGGCATAGCCATTGTGCGTTTCTGTGCGTTTCCACGCCAGTACAGACTGCGTAGCATGCAAAGCCAGACGTGAGGGGATCGCCTGTGATTGAGTTAGTGATGTATCTGGCATTTGGCGCAGCCTTGGGTACCGTGGGCGGTTTGTTCGGTATCGGCGGCGGCTTGATCGCGATTCCGGTGCTCGGTGTTTTGTTCGGTCTGGATCAGCAAATTGCTCAAGGCACGGCGTTGGTCATGGTGGTGCCGAACGTGATGTTGGCTTTGTGGCGCTATCACCAGCGCAATCGCATTGAGCTGCGCCACGCGTTGCCCCTGGCCTTGATGGGCTTTTGCTTCGCCTGGCTGGGTTCAATCTGGGCAGTGGGCATCGATGCGCGAGTGATGCGTATTGGCTTCGTCGCGTTTCTGATCGCCTTGTCAGTCTACAACCTTGCGCGAGTGTTCATGGCCAGCGCCCCGGTCTCGGCGCAGATGCGTTACTCGTGGCCCTGGCTGGGCGTGTTGGGCGCAGCATCCGGGACCATGGGTGGATTGTTTGGTGTCGGCGGGGCAGTGGTCGCCACACCGGTGCTGACCAGCCTGTTCGGCACCAGCCAGGTCATTGCCCAAGGCTTGTCCCTGGCCTTGGCCTTGCCGAGTACCGGCGTCACGTTGGTGACCTACGCGCTCCATCACCAGGTGAGCTGGATGATTGGTTTGCCCTTGGCGGCCGGCGGTTTGTTGAGCATCAGTTGGGGGGTGAAAATTGCCCACGCCATGCCGGAGCGACTCTTGCGCGGGCTGTTTTGCGGCTTCCTGGTGTTCTGTGCGGTGATGCTCACGTTTAAAGTTTGAAGCCTTCGACGATGTGCTCGGCCAGGCACTCGGTGATGGGCGACGGTGCGTTCAGGTTGCGCACCAGCATGATGCTGGCTTCAGGCAAGAGCGGCAGTTCTTCGGCATCACCGAGGATGCGCATATCCGAGGTGATCAGGCTCTCCAGTTGCGCGGTGACCGCCAGGCCGGCGCTGACCACCGCCATGAGCGCCGAGAGGCTGGAACTGTTATAGGCGATGCGATAGTCGCGCCCGGCAGCATCCAGGGCGTTGCAGGCCCAAATCCGGCAGAAACAATCGCTGTTGAACATCGCCAGCGGCAGCGGCGTTTGTTCGTGGGGGCTGAAGCATTGTGCCTCGGCCCAGACAAAACGCTCCTTGCGCAGCAACTGGCCAATCTCGCTGCCCGGTTCGCGGGTGACGATGGACAGGTCCAGGTCCTGGCGTTGCAGAAGTTGTTTTGATGACTCGCAATGCACTTCGATCTGGATCAAGGGATAGGCTTGCGCGAAGCGCGACAAAATCCCCGGCAAAAAGCGCATCACATAGTCATCGGGCGTACCAATGCGCACGGTGCCGACCATGTGCGGTTCGCGCAGCGTATTGAACACTTCACTGTGCAGTTTCAGGATGCGCCGGGCGTAACCGAGCAGCACCTGACCCTCGGCGGTCAGCCGTACCTGGCGCCCATCACGCTGAAACAGCTGGCGTTGCAGGACGTCTTCTTCAAGACGCTTCATCTGCATGCTCACCGCCGATTGGGTGCGATTGACCAATTCACCGGCGCGGGTAAAGCCACCTTGGTCGGCGATCGCGACGAAGGTGCGCAGGACTTCGGTGTCGATGCTTGGGTAGTTGGCCAATTGATCAATCTCTGAGATGTATTGCATAAGAAACATTCGTTGGATTGATCTTAGCTCCAGGACGAGACTTTAGTCATCCCCACTGGAGGGCAACATGATGAAAGGTCAAAAAGGTTATCTACTGGTCGAAAAATTTTCATTCCATGGTTTCTCCCTGCGTCCTTTGATGGAGAAAATCGCCCGCTGGCATCAGCTCAATCGTGAGCGTGCGTTGCTGGCGAGGATGAGCGACGAGGCGTTGAAGGATATCGGGATCAGTCGGGCCGATGTCGAGCAGGAAGCCGTACGCCCATTCTGGGACGACCCGATGCGCAAATGATTATCGGACAACTACACAAGCGGCTTCGTGGTGGGGTAGTTTGCGAGCAGACATGGAGATACACATGCCCGCAGAACTGTCCTTTTCTCTCAAACAGGCTCGGCGTCTGGCGCTGGCCGCCCAAGGTTTCTCCGGGCGCCAGCCGCCAGCGACGGTCAAATCGCCTCAACTCAACCGGTTGATCGAACGTCTGGGCATCCTGCAGATCGATTCGGTCAACGCTCTGGTGCGCTCGCACTACCTTCCTCTGTACTCGCGCCTCGGTCAGTATTCATCCGATTTGCTTGATCAGGCTGCCTGGAGTCAGGGCCGACGGCGCACATTGTTCGAGTATTGGGGGCATGAGGCGTCTTTGCTGCCGCTATCAATGTATCCCTTGATGCGCTGGCGCATGCAGCGGGCGAGGCAAGGGGAGGGCATTTATCAACAAATGGCCCGATTCGGGCGGGAGCAGCAGGAGACGATTCGTCGAGTATTGACCCTGGTTGAGGAGCGAGGGGCTCTCGGCGCTGGCAGTTTGTCGACGCGTCAGGAGCGGGCGGGCCCCTGGTGGGACTGGAGTGCCGAGAAGCATGCGCTGGAGTGGTTGTTTGCCGCCGGTGAAGTGACTGTTTCAGGGCGTCGTGGTTTCGAGCGTCTTTATGATTTACCCGAGCGGGTCATTCCAGCAGCGACTCTTCAGCAACCGCTACTCAGTGAAGCCGAGGCCCAGCGCGGGCTGCTTGTGCATGCCGCGAGTGCGCTGGGGGTCGGTACTGACAAGGACTTGCGCGATTATTTTCGGCTTTCACCTGTCGACAGCCGCGCGCGTCTGGCTGAGTTGGTCGAGGCGGGTGAGTTGGTGGTTTGCGATGTTCAGGGTTGGCGGCAACCGGCCTATTGCCTGCCCGTGCCGAAAGTCCCGCGCGCAGTCGAGGTCAGCGCCTTGCTCTCGCCGTTTGATTCACTGATCTGGGAGCGTAGCCGCACCGAACGTTTGTTCGATTTTCGCTATCGGCTGGAGATCTACACGCCTCAGTCCAAACGGGTGTATGGCTATTACGTGCTGCCGTTTCTTTACAACGAACGAATTGCCGCTCGGGTCGATTTACGGGCTGAACGGGCTCAGGGAAGGCTGGCGGTGCATGCTGTGCATGAGGAAGAGCCAGGGCTGGATGAGCAGGGGATGCGGGCGTTGGCCAAGAATCTGCGACAGATGGCCGACTGGCTGGGCTTGCCGGAAATTCAGTTGAACTGCCCGCGTGCCAGTGCGGCGCGGTTGCGGGTGGCGTTAACTGAGCTCAGTGGTGACTGACCCGGCGCCATCGCGAGCAAGCCCGCTCCCACACTAGATCTGCGTTGATCACAAAATGATGGGTTTACGCAGATTTAATGTGGGAGCGGGCTTGCTCGCGATGGCGGTGTATCAGGTGACGAAAAACCTACTGACTCAACGGCGAACCTGCTTCAACGTCTCGGCAATCAAAAACGCCAGTTCCAGCGACTGATCGGCATTCATTCGTGGGTCGCAATGGGTGTGATAACGGTCCGATAAGCCATCCTCGGTAATCGGCCGTGCGCCGCCGATACATTCGGTGACGTTCTGTCCGGTCATTTCGATATGGATACCGCCGGCATAACTACCTTCCGCTTCGTGCACCTGGAAGAACTGTTTCACTTCATTGAGGATCTGCGCGAAGTCGCGGGTCTTGTAGCCGCTGCTGGCTTTGATCGTGTTGCCGTGCATCGGGTCGGAACTCCACAGCACTTTCTTGCCTTCGCTTTCCACTGAACGGATCAGCTGCGGCAGATGGTCGCCAACCTTGTTCGCGCCCATGCGCACGATCAGGTTGAGGCGGCCGGGATCGTTGTCCGGGTTAAGGATGTCGATCAGACGAATCAACTCCTCGGTGTTCATGCTCGGACCGACCTTGACCCCGATCGGGTTGTTCACCCCGCGCAGGAACTCGACGTGGGCGCCGTCGAGCTGGCGCGTGCGGTCGCCGATCCAGAGCATGTGCGCCGAGCAGTCGTAGTAATCGTTGGTCAGGCTGTCGCGTCGCACGAAGGCTTCTTCGTAGTTCAGCAGCAGCGCTTCGTGGGCGGTGAAAAAGCTGGTTTCGCGCAGTTGTGGTGAGCTATCCATGCCACAGGCGCGCATGAAGGCCAGGGTTTCATCAATGCGATCAGCCAGGTGGCTGTACTTCTCGGCCAGGGCCGAGTTGGCGATAAAATCCAGGTTCCATTTATGAACTTGATGCAGGTCGGCAAAACCGCCCTGAGCAAAGGCGCGCAGCAGGTTCAGCGTTGCAGTGGACTGATGGTAGGCCTGCAGCAAACGATCCGGATCCGGCACGCGGCTCTTTTCATCGAAACCGATGCCGTTGACGATGTCGCCACGGTAAGCCGGCAGGGTCACGCCGTTGATGGTTTCATCGTTGGAGGACCGCGGTTTGGCAAATTGCCCGGCCATGCGGCCGACCTTGACCACCGGGCAGCCCGCCGCAAAGGTCATGACAATCGCCATCTGCAGCAATACTTTAAAGGTGTCACGGATTTTTGCTGCAGAGAATTCGGCAAAGCTTTCTGCGCAATCACCGCCTTGCAGCAGAAATGCCCGACCCTGAGTCACCTCGGCAAACTGACGGCGCAACTCCCGGGCTTCACCGGCAAACACCAGCGGCGGATAACTGGCCAGGCTTTGCTCGACCTGCAACAAGTGCGCAGCGTCAGGGTAATGGGGTTGTTGCTGGATCGGCAGGGCGCGCCAGCTGTCAGGGCTCCAGGGTTGGCTCATCATGGACTCTAGTGTTTTACGGTCGGACATCCATGTTATCAGTAATTAGTGCGTGACCTGTTCCCGTTGGTTCGCGGACAATCGCGCCTTTCCTGCTCGGTGCCGAGCGACTGGATTTATCGCGTTGCCGAGGTTGAGCCCGGTGGCGGTTAGGAGATGAGATGACTGAGGAGCGCGTCGAGCGCCTGCTCGCTGAGGTGCACGATGACTTTGGCATGATTCGGGTGCTGGAAGTGGCGGATTACCGCTTTCTCGAATTTGGCGATGCCATCGAACAGAGTTGCGTGTTCACCGCCGACCCAAGCTGGCTGGAGTACGACTATACCCGGGCCATGCTGATCGGTGCGCTGTGCCACGAAACCCCGGAAAGTGCACTGTTTCTGGGGCTTGGCGCGGGCACGCTGACCCAGGCCTGCCTCAAGTTCCTGCCGCTGGAAGATGTCGAAGCCATCGAGCTGCGCCCGGACGTTCCGCGCCTGGCCATCGAATACCTGGGTCTGGATGACGACCCGCGACTTTATATCCGTGTCGGCGATGCCCTGGAGCTGCTCGACACTGCCGAGCCCGCGGATCTGATCTTCGTCGACCTCTACACTGATGTCGGTCCGGGCGTCGGGCATCTGGCCTGGGGCTTTCTGGCAAACTGTCAGAAACGTCTGAATCCGGGTGGCTGGTTGGTGATCAATCAATGGGCCACCGATGACGGCAAGCCATTGGGCGCGGCTTTGCTGCGTGGTCTTTATCACCGGCATTATTGGGAGCTGCCGGTGAAGGAGGGCAATGTGATCCTGATGGTTCCCGCGGATCTGGATCAAACCCTGGATATGGACGGCCTGACCGCCCGGGCCGAAGCCCTCGCGCCGCGACTGGGCTACTCGCTGCAATCGCTGATCAAGGTGATCCGCCCGGCGACATAAGGTGCTGTCTGTCAAATAGTTATCGCGAGCAAGCTCGCTCCTACAGTGAATCTGTGCCAGTGCGAAACAACACAGATGTAGGAGCGAGCTTGCTCGCGATAGCGGTACGACTGCTGGCACATCAGGCCCTGATCTCAACAGCCTTTGAACACCCCAGGTCGCCGTTCCTGCATTGCTCGCAGACCTTCCTTGGCGTCTTCACTGTTCAGCAATTTTTTGACCAGTGGCGGCAAACCTTGAGCGGCGGCGGTTTCGCCTTCAAGGCGTGCCTGACGGGCGGACATCAAGGTCGCCTGAACGCCCAAGGGTGCTTGCCTGGCGATACGTTGGGCCAACTCCAGTGCGCGGGGTAACAGGTCTTCGCTGGCCATCACTTCCTGGACCAGACCTAGCCGCAAGGCGTCATGAGCGTCGAACTCATCGCCGGTCAACAGCCAGCGCATGGCGTTGCCCCAGCCGGCGATTTGATGCAGGCGCAAGGTGGCGCCACCGAAAGGGAAGATCCCGCGCTGGACTTCCATCTGGGCGAAACGCGTATTGCTGGCGCACAGGTTGATATCGGCAGCCAGCATCAATTCGATGCCGATGGTCAGGCAGTAGCCTTGTACGGCGACGATCACCGGCTTACTGACCCTGGGGCCTGCGAACACTCCCCATGGATCGCAGCCGCCGGTCGGCGCCTGCCAGCCGTTGGCCAGAGCGGCACCGACATTCGCCAGATCCAGCCCGGCGGTAAAGTGTTCACCGTGACCGAACACCACGGCTACCCGAGCCTGGGCATTACGTTCGAACTCGCCATAGGCCAGGCTGAGTTCGTTAAGCAGATCGAGGTCGAAGGCGTTACGTTTGGCAACGCGGTCCAGGCCGATCAACAGGATATGACCGCGCTGTTCACGGCTGACGCGACTTGGATTGAGCTGATTCATGGGACATATCCTTGGGCGGAAAAGGGTGTTTCAGACCGAAGGTCTCAGCCTGAAAGATGAACCGTTTAAGCGTCATGACCAATAGGGCCGGGCCTCTGAAAAGTAGACGCTTGGAGGATTATCCGCAAAGCCCGTGACAGAGAGGCGTACAGCTGCTTTTTCTTATAAAAACTTCTCCCTTTTTTCAGTAATTCCGGTATAGTGCGCGCCGGCCTTTAACCGGGCCACGTTTAGGTATAGCAATTCCCCCGAAGCCAGCTTCGGTTGCTTGTTCGCTCTGCGGACTATCCTTGACGATCCATTCATTCAAACGTTTTCGCAAATCCCCGCCGACAAAGCTGCCAGGGCGACTCTTGAGTCTCAACACGGCACGCGCAGCTTTGGAGCATGGGTCTTTGCGGATGCACTTAGAGGCAGACCCATGACCCAGGAAATCGGCGGCTTCGCCGCTCTTGAACTTCATCCCAATATTGTCGCTGCAGTAGTCGCTACCGGCTATGAAGAGCCTTCGGCCATTCAGCAGCAGTCGATCCCGATCATTCTCGCCGGTCACGATATGATTGGCCAGGCGCAAACCGGTACGGGTAAAACCGCTGCGTTCGCCCTGCCGATTCTGCACCGCATTGATCCGTCCAAGCGCGAGCCGCAAGCTCTGATCCTGGCCCCAACTCGTGAGTTGGCGCTACAAGTTGCAACCGCTTTCGAAACCTACGCCAAGCAAATGCCGGGCGTAACTGTTGTGGCTGTCTACGGCGGTGCGCCGATGGGCCCGCAATTGAAAGCCATCCGTAATGGCGCACAGATCGTTGTCGCCACTCCGGGTCGTCTGTGCGACCACCTGCGTCGCGACGAAAAAGTATTGGCGACCGTGAACCACCTGGTTCTCGACGAAGCCGACGAAATGCTCAAGCTGGGCTTCATGGACGACCTGGAAGTTATCTTCAAGGCCATGCCGGAAACCCGTCAGACCGTATTGTTCTCGGCCACCTTGCCGCAGTCGATCCGTGCCATCGCTGAGCGCCATCTGCGCGATCCGAAGCACATCAAGATCCAGACCAAGACTCAGACCGTTACCGCGATCGAACAGGCTCACCTGTTGGTTCACGCTGACCAGAAGACCTCGGCTGTATTGAGCCTGCTGGAAGTGGAAGATTTCGACGCGCTGATCATGTTCGTGCGTACCAAGCAAGCGACCCTGGACCTGGCCAGTGCCCTGGAAGCCAAAGGCTACAAAGCCGCTGCGCTGAACGGTGACATTGCCCAGAACCAGCGTGAGCGCGTGATCGAGTCCCTCAAGGATGGCCGTCTGGACATCGTTGTGGCGACCGACGTTGCTGCCCGTGGTCTGGACGTTCCGCGTATCACCCACGTATTCAACGTGGACATGCCGTACGATCCAGAGTCCTACGTTCACCGTATCGGCCGTACTGGCCGTGCCGGTCGCGAAGGTCGTGCACTGCTGCTGGTGACTCCGCGTGAGCGCCGCATGCTGCAAGTGATCGAACGTGTAACCGGTCAAAAGGTTGCTGAAGTCCGCCTGCCGGATGCTCAGGCCGTTCTCGATGCACGCATCAAGAAACTGACCAACAGCCTGTCGCCGCTGGTTGCTGATGCCGAGTCGACTCACGGTGATCTGCTGGATCGTCTGACTGCCGACATCGGTTGCACCCCGCGTGCACTGGCCGCTGCTCTGCTGCGCAAGGCTACCAACGCTCAAGCACTGACCCTGGCTGCCATCGAGAAAGAGCGTCCACTGGTGCCGAACAATGCACCGCGTGGCGATCGTCCAGAGCGTTCCGGTGATCGTCCGGACCGTGGTGATCGTGAGCGTCGCGCTCCGGTTCCGCTGGCTGAAGGCCGTGCTCGTTGCCGTACCGCGCTGGGCGCGCGTGATGGTATCGCTGCCAAGAACCTGCTGGGCGCCATCCTTAACGAAGGTGGTCTGGCGCGTGAAGCTATCGGTCGCATTCAGGTGCGTGACAGCTTCAGCCTGGTAGAGTTGCCGGAAGATGGTCTGGAGCGTCTGCTGACCAAACTGAAGGACACTCGCGTTGCCGGCAAGCAGTTGAAACTGCGTCGTTATCGCGAAGACTGATCCGCGCTGAGCTGATCAATCGAGCATAAAAAATCCCCGACTGGTTCGGGGATTTTTTATGCCTGATCGTTTCCACGCAGAGCGTGGGAACGATCATTTAGCCAAACCGATAGATGTCCATCCCCAGCGCACCCATGGTGAAGCCTTGATGGGCAATACTGAAGTCGCCGCCGGCACCACGGGCGAAATACAGCGGAAGCAAATGCTCGTCGCTGGGATGGCTGCGCACGGCATAGGGCGCTTGCTGGCGATAGTCATGCAGGGCTGCTTCGTCGTCAGCGGCGAGTTTGTCGATCACCCAGTCGCGAAAGGCTTTGGCCCAGGGCTCTACGCTTTCCGGGCCGGCGTGCCAGTCCAGCTCGCGCAGGTTGTGGGTGATGCTGCCGGAGCCGATCAGCAGTACGCCATGTTCGCGCAGGCTGGCCAACGCATGGCCGACGCGGGTTTGCAGGGCTGGCCCAAGACGACTTGGAAGCGAAACTTGTACCACTGGAATATCGGCTTGCGGATACATCAGAGACAGTGGAACCCAGGCGCCATGGTCGAACGGGCGCTTGGCGTCAATCCGGGCATGCAGCCCGTCGGCTTTGAGTAAGTCGACTACCTGCGCTGCGAGCTCTGGCTCACCGGGAGCTGGATACTGTACGGCAAACAACTCGGGTGGGAAGCCACCAAAATCATGCCAGGTTTCCGGCTGAGGGTTGCCACTGACCAGCAGCTCCTGGCTTTCCCAGTGGGCTGAAACCAGCACGATGGCTTTGGGTCTGGGTAATTCGGCGGCCAGACGTGCCAGAGCCGGGCCGCTGGCACCGGGTTCCAGTGCTAGCATTGGCGAGCCATGGGAGATAAACAGGCTAGGGAGCATAAGAGGTTCCTGAGCGTTAAGATGACATCATCTTCAGTCAGATCATTGATCTAAATCTAATATAAGTTTTAGTGCCTTTTGATCGAATTTTCAGGGTGATTTATGCAACCGGAATTTTGGCACAAGCGTTGGGAGCTCAATCAGATCGGCTTTCATCTGTCCGAGGTAAACCCCTACCTGCCGCGGTTGTGGCCTAAATTGGGGTTGGCGGCAGGCTCGCGGGTGCTGGTGCCATTGTGTGGGAAAAGTCTGGACCTTGTGTGGCTCGCCAGTTGTGGTCATCAGGTGCTGGGCGTCGAGTTGTCAGAAAAGGCCGTGACGGATTTCTTCAGCGATCAGCAACTTGAGCCACAGATCAGTCAGCAGGGTGCTTTCACGGTCTATCAGGTGGGCTCGATAGAGTTGTGGTGCGGGGACTTCTTTGCCTTGAGAGTTGAGCATGTGGCTGATTGTGCAGCGTTGTATGACCGGGCGGCGCTGATTGCCCTGCCACCGGAAATGCGCGAGCAGTACGCGGCACATCTGAACCGGATCCTGCCGTCGGGTTGTAAGGGGTTGCTGATTACTCTGGACTACGACCAGATACAGATGGCCGGGCCACCGTTTGCGGTGGTCGATGCTGAAACAAGAAGCCTGCTTGGCGATTACTGGCAGCTTCGAGTCGTAGAAGAACGAGACGTCCTCGCAGAGAGCTGGAAGTTCCTCCAGAGCGGTGTCACGCGCCTGGATGAGCGGGTTTATCGTCTGTTGAAGAACTGACCCGGGTCGTAAACGCTGGAGTGGTCGAATTCTTTGGAAGCGAAAAAGGGGCGACTTGCGTCGCCCCTTTGGGTGCTTCAATGAAGGCTATCAGCCACGACGGCGCAGTGCGTCGATACGCTCTTCCAGCGGTGGGTGGCTCATGAACATGCGAGCCAGGCCCTGCTTGATGCCGCCGTTGATACCGAAGGCAGTCAAGGTGTCCGGCATGTGTACCGGCAGGCCTTGCTCCGAACGCAGGCGCTGCAGGGCGCCGATCATTGCGCTGGTGCCGGCCAGGCTGGCGCCGGCTTCGTCTGCGCGGAATTCGCGTTTGCGCGAGAACCACATGACGATTGCGCTGGCCAGGAAGCCCAGTACCAGTTCGGCGAAGATCGTCGCCACGTAGTAGGCGATGCCCTGGCCTTCTTCGTTCTTGAAAATAACCTTGTCGACGAAGTTGCCGATGATTCGCGCGAAAAACATCACGAAGGTGTTCACCACGCCTTGTACCAGCGCCAGTGTCACCATGTCGCCGTTGGCTACATGGCCGATTTCGTGGGCCAGCACCGCTTTCACTTCATCCGGTGAAAAGCGCTCCAGCAGACCCTGGCTGACGGCGACCAGTGCGTCGTTCTTGTTCCAGCCAGTGGCAAAGGCGTTAGCCTCGTAAGCCGGAAAAATCCCGACTTCGGGCATCTTGATCCCGGCTTCGCGGGACAGCTGCTCGACGGTTTGCAGCAACCATTGTTCATGGCGAGTGCGCGGCTGGCTGATGATCTGGGTGCTGGTGCCCATCTTCGCCATCCACTTGGAGATGAACAGCGAGAACAAGGAACCCGCGAAACCAAAGACCGCACAGAAAACCAGCAGCTGATTGAGGTTGAGGTCAACCCCGTTGGCCGCCATGAACCCGTTGAAGCCGAAAAGGCTCAGGGTGATGCTGGCAATCAGCACGACCGCCAGGTTAGTGGCCAAAAACAGCAATATGCGCATCATGGTTGTAGAAATCTCCTCATGCTAAATATGTAGCGTACTGCGGGGTATATAAGGTGCGGCACCGGGCTATTCAACCAGGTGACTATTTCAAACTGTGTCTTACAGTCGGATTTTAGACCCTTGCAGGGTTTTTCCGACATTGATCGGGCACGCGCTTTTAGCGCTGAGGGTCCCGTCGCAGTTGGGTGCGATGGCAGACCATGGAAACAGCACAGGCACAGGAGGGCATGTGTTTAGGGAAAAAGGAGATATGTTGCTGAATTAATCGCTGTGCGACTTTGCAACAGTCGCACAGCGTAACAGTGCTTATTGGCGGTAAGATTTCAGGAAATTACCGATCCGGCCAATAGCCTGGTCCAGATCATCCACTCGCGGCAGGGTCACGACGCGGAAGTGGTCCGGCCATGGCCAGTTGAAGGCGGTACCCTGGACCACCAACAGCTTTTCCGAGAGCAACAGATCGAGAACGAATTTTTCATCGTTGTGGATCGGGCAGATTTTCGGGTCGATCCGAGGGAAGGCGTACAGCGCACCCATCGGTTTGACGCAGCTGACGCCGGGAATGTCGTTGAGCAGTTCCCAGGTACGGTTGCGCTGTTCCAGCAGACGGCCCGCCGGCAAGACCAGGTCATTGATGCTCTGATAGCCACCGAGGGCGGTCTGGATCGCATGCTGGCTAGGCACGTTGGCGCACAGGCGCATGTTGGCCAGCATGTCGATGCCTTCGATGTAGCTCTGGGCATTGTGTTTCGGGCCGGAAATGGCGACCCAGCCGGAACGGAAACCCGCTACACGGTAGGACTTGGACAGGCCGTTGAAGGTCAGGCAGAGCAGATCCGGAGCCAGCGAAGCAGTACAAACATGCACGGCATCGTCGTAGAGAATCTTGTCGTAGATTTCGTCGGAGAACACCACCAGCTTGTGCTGGCGGGCAAGTTCAAGCATGCCCGACAGAACTTCCTTGGAGTACACCGCGCCGGTCGGGTTGTTCGGGTTGATGATCACCATAGCCTTGGTGTTCGGGGTGATCTTGGCCTTGATGTCGGCCAGGTCCGGCCACCAGTTGGCTTGCTCGTCGCACAGGTAATGCACCGGATTGCCGCCGGCCAGGGTCACGGCTGCGGTCCACAGCGGATAGTCGGGTGCCGGGATCAGTACTTCGTCACCGTTGTTGAGCAGGGCCTGCATCGACATCACGATCAGCTCGGAAACGCCGTTGCCCAGGTAAATGTCTTCAATACCGACGCCTTCTACCTGCTTTTGCTGGTAGTACTGCATAACAGCCTTACGGGCGCTGAAAAGGCCCTTGGAGTCGCTGTAGCCTTGCGCGGTCGGCAGGTTGCGGATGACGTCCTGGAGGATTTCGTCCGGTGCCTCGAAACCAAAAGGCGCCGGGTTGCCGATATTCAGCTTGAGGATGCGATGGCCTTCCTCTTCCAGACGTTTGGCGTGCTTGAGCACTGGGCCGCGAATGTCATAACAGACGTTGGCGAGCTTGTTCGATTTGCTGACCTGCATGGCGATGTGTTCCTGAAAATGAACGATCCAGGCGGCATTGAACTACCGTACTGGGAATCCTGCGTTCTCACACAGGCCTGTAACCGGTATCGCAGCGTGAAAATCCGTTTGAATGCGCGTTACACGGCTGCCAGACTGGCGTTTGACGAGGCGCAATCATACGTGCCGCCTGATCCGTGGAAAAGATACAGATCAGGCTTTTTCAGTTGCAGAGGTAAGACGATGGAAAAGTTGGAAAAAACCCTTGAAGAATGGCGCGCCATGCTCGATCCGGAGCAGTACAACGTTTGTCGCCTCAAAGGCACCGAACGACCGTTCTCGGGCAAGTACAACGGCACCAGGACCGATGGTGTTTATCACTGCATTTGCTGCAATGAGCCGTTGTTTGACTCCAGGGCAAAATTTGATTCTGGCTGCGGCTGGCCGAGTTTCTATCAGCCGATAGGCGAGAGCGCCATGGTCGAGATTCGTGATGTGAGCCACGGCATGGTTCGTACCGAAGTGGTCTGCGCCAAATGCGATGCACATTTGGGGCATGTGTTCCCTGATGGTCCGCCACCGACGGGCTTGCGCTACTGCATCAATTCGGTGTGCCTGGAGCTCGTTCCGCGAGCCTGATCGGCTGTACGCCCCCCTGTAGGAGCCGAGCTTGCTCGCGATGGTCGTAAACGATGACGTGTACTTCCTGACGAAACGCGTCAGCTTCAAATCCATCGCGAGCAAGCTCGGCTCCTACATATAGTTAGCGCCAGCCGTGATATCCCGGGTGACGTTGCCGATAATTAAATTGCACGCAATTCAATTGCTCACTATGGTTGTCTCACATTTCCGTTTCAGGAGCCTGCGCCATGACTGACAATTTGCTGAACATCCCCTGCACCACCATCAAAGGCGAGCAAAAGACCCTGGCCGACTTTGCCGGCAAAGCCGTCCTGGTGGTCAACACTGCGAGCAAGTGCGGTTTCACGCCGCAATATAAAGGTCTGGAGGAGCTTTGGCAGAATTACAAGGACGAGGGTCTGGTGGTGCTCGGCTTCCCGTGTAACCAGTTCGGCAAACAGGAGCCGGGGAATGAGGGGGCCATTTCCGAGTTTTGCGAGCTGAACTTTGGTGTCAGCTTCCCGCTGTTCAAGAAGATCGAGGTCAATGGCAGCGACGCTCATCCATTGTTCGTGCAGTTGAAAAAACGCGCTCCGGGCCTGCTCGGCTCTCAAGGCATCAAGTGGAACTTCACCAAGTTCCTCATCGGCAAGGACGGTCAGGTCGTCAAACGTTTTGCTCCGGCGACCAAGCCGCAGGATCTGACGAGCGAGATTGAAGCGTTGCTCAAATGAATGGTCTGTCAGCTGATTCGCTCAAACTCGACAGCCAGCTGTGCTTCAAGCTGTACGCCGCTTCCCGGGCAGTCATTCGTGCCTACAAGCCGATGCTCGACCAGTTGGGGCTGACCTACCCGCAATACCTGGTCATGCTGGTGTTGTGGGAATGGCAGGATTCGCCGCCTGAGCAACCGACGGTGAAAGCCCTTGGCGAGCGGTTGGCCCTGGACTCCGGGACGCTCACACCGTTGCTCAAACGCATTGAGCAGATGACGTTAGTGCAGCGTCAGCGTTCGGCGCGCGATGAGCGTGAAGTTCACTTGAGTCTGTCCGGTGCCGGGTTGGCCCTGCGCGAGCGGGTCGCGCCGCTCAAGGCGCGTCTGTTGTGCGACAGCGGTGTGGATCTGGATCGCTTGAGTGAGCTGCGCAGCGGTCTGGACCAGTTATTGGGGCAGATCAAAGCGCTGTCGTAACGGGCACCCATAGTTCGAGCAGGGCAGCCAACTCTTCGCGCCGAAACGGTTTAGCCAGATAGTCGCTCATCCCGGCCGCGCGGCAGCGTTCTCGCTCCTCGGGCATGGCATTGGCAGTCAGTGCGACGATAGGCAGATCAGGCCAGCGACCACTGCGGCGGATCTGCCGGCTGGCTTCATAACCGTCCATGACCGGCATATTGCAGTCCATTAACACCAGGTCGAAACTACTGTGCTCAAGCTGGTCCAGGGCCTCGGCGCCATGTGCTGCAACGGTCACTTCGCAGCCAAGCTTGCCGAGCATTCCTTTGGCCACGAGCTGGTTGACCGGGTTGTCTTCCACCAACAGGATGCATGCCCGCCGCTGGGGAGACAGGGTTTCAAGCTGTGCTTCGTTGATGGTGGTGGTCTGTGCTTGCAGGGTCCGCCGCAGGGTTTGATAAAGCGCGTTGCGTGCCAGCGGTCGAGCCTGCTGCTGTAAGGGTGCCAGAGCGCTGGCTTCTTCGGTTGGCATAAAACTGCCGTAGGCGGTCACCAGCAGAATCGGCGTCTGGATGGCGGGACGTATCCCTAACAGGCATTCAGGGCAGTCGGTGATCAGCAGATCAGGTGTGAGCCCGATCAGCGAGTCATCGATGTTGCGTCGTTGATAGTCCAGTCCCCATCCGGGCAGCAAACTGTTCAACAGTTCGGCCAGACCGCTACCAGCTGCGGTGATCGCCATGACGTTTCCTTGCAGTGGCGCCGGAGTGGGTGCGGGGGTATGGCAAGGTAACGGCAGGTCGGCGCAGAACTGGCTGCCGAAACCCGCTTCCGAACAGATGCTCAGACGGCCCTGCATGGCTTCGCAGAGGTTGTAGGTCAGGGCGAGACCCAGGCCGGTACCGCCGAACTGCCGGGTAATGCCGGCTCCTGCCTGGGTGAAGGGTTGGAATATTTTGACCTGCGCGTCCTGCGCAATGCCGATACCTGTATCGCAGACTTCGATTCTGACGCCGTCTTCATGTGTGCTCAGGCGTACATCGACGCGGCCGAAGCGGGTGAACTTCAGAGCGTTGGACAAGAGGTTGCTGACGATTTGCCGTACACGTGTCGGGTCACCCAGCACCAATGCCGGAAACTGCGGGTCGATCAGGCAGGCCAGTTCAACGCTCGGTGCGGCATTCTGCGATAGCAGGTTGGCCGTGTCTTCGACCAGTACGCCGAGGTCGAAGGGGATGCGTTCAAGCTCCAGTTGACCGGCGTCGAACTTCGACAGGTCGAGAATATCGTTGAGTAACTCCACCAATACCTTGCCAGAGTCGTGGGCAATCGACAGTTGCTGCAGTTGCTCGGCAGTCAGGGGGCTGTCCAGAGAAAGGGCGATCATTCCCAGCAAGCCGTTAAGCGGAGTGCGAATTTCATGACTCATATTGGCCAGGAACACCGAGCGCGCCTCCGCCATGTCGAGTGCCGTGCTGCGGGCAATTTCGAGTTCTTCGTTGGATTGGCTCAAGCGAGTGTTGATCGCTTTCAGTTCGCTGGTACGCGCGGAGACGATGCTCTCCAGTTGCCCGAGATAATCGGTCAAGCGGTTCTCGGCATTGCGTCGCTGCTGAATCTCGGTGGCCATGTTTTCGAACTGCTGGTTGGCGACTTTGACCAATACGCCGATTTCATCGTTTTCGTGGCCCAGTGGGAAATCCAGTCGCGTCTGGTCGGTGCTTCGAGGGTCACTGCCGCTGAGTGCGCGGATAACCCGAACCAGGGGTTTGGTCAGCATGACGTAGAAGAGCGCCAGTAGAATTGCGGTCAGGATCAGACTGCGGAAGAAGCCGTTGAGCAGGGTCACCTCGGCTCTGCGCAGGAAGCGGCTGCCGAAAGAGTAGGTATCAACCTCCAAATGCAAGGTGCCGAGGGATTCGCCGGGCAGGTAATCGAGATAGAGCCGGTCTTCAAATTGGCGATTGGCACCAAAGAGAAAGTCGCTGATCAGCCGGTATCTGCTTTGCATCCCGGGGCGATTTACACTGGCAAGGATCGTGTTGTTGTTATCGATCAATTGCGCACTGATGATCGCCGGAGAGCGGAGCAGGCCAAGGGTCAACTCTTGCGCGAGCTCGGCGTCGATGTTGTAGGCGATCCGCGAGGCCGGGTTATGGCTGATTTCCAGAAGAGAGCGTATTTCCCGGTTGATGGAGGCGTCTTCGCTGGCATAATCGATGCCTATTTGCAGCAGACTGAGCAGGGCTCCCAGAATGAAACCGACCAGCACAGTGAGCCTGGCTTGTTTGTAAGACAGGCGGTTGGTGAACTTGATATCCATGGAGTGCTGAGCCAATTTTTTCCGTTTCCCTTCGCCGATCAATCATAGCTGAACAGTGGTGATTATCGGCAGAACCTGACGTCAGTCTTTCATTCAGCTACGAACCGGTGCTTGATGCTGCGTTTGTCTGGATAACATCATTACTGTGAACGTGCCTGAGGAGAAGTCGTGGATTCCCGATTGAATGCTTTTCTTGAACGCGCCGATGCGGTTCTGGCTCGTTTGGAGCCTTTGTTGCCCGCGCCGCGACAAACCATCGACTGGACTCAGTGTCTGGCCGCCCGCTGGCAGCGCGAAGGGCGCAGTGGTTTTCTGTTGCCGCTGGAGGTCAGTCTGGACATGCGTTTGTCCGATCTGATCGGGGTGGATAAACAACGTGAGCAGTTAGGTCGCAATACCCGACAGTTCCTCGATGGCATGCCGGCCAACCACGCATTGCTCTGGGGCTCACGCGGGACGGGTAAGTCTTCGCTTGTTCGGGCCTTGCTCGCGGAGCACGCCAAGGCCGGTTTACGTCTGATTGAGATTGAGCGCGATCACCTGGCGGATTTGCCGCGGGTGGTCGAGCAATTACAAGAGCTGCCACAGCGGTTCGTTTTGTTTTGTGATGATTTGTCGTTCGAGGCGGGCGAGGGTGATTATCGCATTCTAAAGAGTGTACTCGACGGCTCGCTGGAACAGGCTCCGGACAACGTCCTGTTGTACGCGACTTCTAACCGCCGACATCTGGTCCCGGAGAAACAGAGCGACAACGAGAACTGGAAGATGGTCGATGGTGAACTCCATCCCAATGAGGCGGTGGAAGACAAGATTGCCTTGTCGGACCGTTTTGGTCTGTGGTTGTCTTTTTATCCTTTCACCCAGGAACACTTTCTCAATGTGGTCGAACACTGGATCGGTGAGCTGGCGCGTAAAGCCGGTCTTGCGTGGCAGCGTACCGACGAGCTTGATATTCTGGCGGTCCGCTGGGCGACCGGAAGGGGCAATCGCAATGGACGTTGCGCATATCAATTTGCGCGGTATTGGGTAGGGCTACAGTTGTTGGAGCAAAAAGCATGATCGATTTGCAGAAAAGTGGCGCAGGACTCGATGGCTATGCGCTCCTGTGTGCGCAGTTGGAATCGTTGCTGGCCGATGAGCGTGACTTCATTGCTAACGCTGCGCAGTTTTCGGCCTTTTTGTTCAACCAGCTGGATGACCTGAACTGGGCCGGGTTCTACCTCAATCGCAATGAGGAACTGGTACTCGGACCGTTTCAGGGCCAGATCGCCTGTGTGCGAATCCCGTTCGGGCGCGGTGTCTGCGGGGCTGCCGCTGCGACCCTGCAAACCCAGCGGGTCGAGGATGTGCATGCGTTTGCCGGGCATATAGCCTGCGACAGTGCGTCGAACAGTGAACTGGTGGTACCGCTGGTCAAAGAGGGTCGGTTGATTGGTGTGCTGGATCTGGACAGCCCGAAACTGGCGCGTTTTACCGAGCAGGACCAGGCGGGCATCGAACAGTTGGCGGCTATTTTCCTGCGTTTGAGCGACTGCTGATCAGGCGCCTGGCCTTCTTGCAGGGGCGGTCTGCCGCAGTCAGCGCCTCGAAAATATCGGCGATTGTCATCATTCGCGCCGGCAGACTCATCTCCTCGCGTTTCAACTGTTCGGGATAACCGGTGCCGTCCATTTTTTCGTGATGGCCACCGGCAATAGAGTTCTGTCGAGTGTCCTTAAGCAGCTTACTGAGGATGTCTGTCTCGGACAGGCGTTTGCTTCATTCTCAAGATTCGGGTCCGGGGGGCTGAGTGTGCCGCTGGATTTGTCTGTGTAGCGCTCGCTCCAATTCAAGCATGGAGTGCTCAATGGCTTTTGCGCAGGCATCGACCTTCTCCGTGCTGGCATTTTCGATACAGGATTGCTCAAGTGCTTCGCAATGATCAGTCAGCGAAAAGGCTTGCACCATTCGAGCTGCGCCCTTGATCTTGTGCGCGATATCGATCAGCGATTGCCTCTCACCCTCATGCTGGAGTGCGTGCAGTGTCTTTCGGTCCTGACGGGTGCTGCTTAGAAGTTCAGTGAGCAAGCGTAGAACGAGTTGTGGATTCCCTCCGGTCATCAAGTGCAGGCTATCGGGATTGAAGGCGTTGTTGAAGGGTAATGGCTTGAGTTCGGCCAGCCGTTGATTCAACGCGGTAAGGCTGATGGGTTTGAACAGGCAATCGTTCATCCCGGCCTGTTTGCAGCGGTGCTTTTCCTCCTGCTGGGCGTTGGCGGTGAACCCCAGAATTGTGCACGGGGGCAACTGCCCCTGTTGTTCGTTCTCACGGATGGCCCGGGTGAGTTCATAGCCATTCATGACGGGCATGTTGCAGTCCGCGATCACCAGATCGAAGTGCCCGTCTGCCCAGGCCCGCAAACCCGCAGCGCCTTGGTGAGCGACCGTATAGTGATGACCAAGGAACCCAAGTTGCTGGCACATGAGCAAACGGTTTGCGGGGTGATCGTCGACCACCAGGACGTTTAATACGGCACACGCGGCAGGAGGAGCAGGAACGACCTCGTCGACCATCAATTTGGGCGGCAGGTTGGTCATTTTCAACGACACATGAACTTGAGTACCTACCCCGGCCTGGCTGGTTAAAGTCAAAAGCCCCCCCATCATTTCACACAAACTGCGGCTGATGACCAGGCCCAGACCAGTACCACTCCTGGCCAGATGGTTGGGGCTTTCAGCCTGAGCAAAGGGTTCGAACAGGCGTTGTTGGTCATCTTCGCTAATACCAATTCCCGAGTCCTGAACCTGCAACTGTATTTGAATCTGTTGTGGTTCTTCGGTGGGTTGTATATCGACCCGGATCTTGACTTGACCATGTTCGGTAAATTTGATCGCGTTGCTGACCAGATTGCTCAGTATCTGTTTGAAACGCAGAGGATCAATCAGTGCATCGGTCTCCTGCACATTCGAATTGAATTCCAGTAACAGGTTGAGGTTTTTTTGCCTGGCCAGTCCGTCAAAAACCCGAATCACCGACTCGATGATCGCGCGCAAGTTGACTTGCTCAGGGGCAAGGCTTAAACGGCCTGACTCGATGCGGGCGATATCGAGAATATCGCCGATCAGATCCAGCAGATCCTTTGCCGAGTTGTACGCTACTTCAATGGCCGGGCGATCAAGGTGACCCTGGTCAGCATGTTTCAAGGTTAATTCGAGCATGCCTATCACTGCATTCATTGGTGTGCGAATTTCATGACTCATGGTTGCCAGGAATGTACTTTTAGCTCGATTTGCGTCATCGGCCTGTTCTTTAGCCATCCTCAGTTCATCGAACAGTTGGCGGCGTTCGCTGATGTCGATCCAGCCTCCAATGATGCCCCGGACCTCTCCTGTCGAGTCACGGTAGGGGAGAATCCAGTGGTAGATTGTCAGTTCTCGTTTGCCGATATGCAGCGTGCGATCGAGGATCAAAGGAATGCCTTCGGCCACCACCCGTTGATAATCGGCCTGGTATTCGCGTGCTTCAAATTCGTTGCTCAACCCCCCTTGCATGACGTTTTTGCCAATGACCTCTTCTCGCGTGGTGCAAAAGGCTTCCAGATAGCTGTCGTTGCAGCTTTGTAGACGTCCTTCCCGATCACGCACGTAAATAGGATGCGGCGTTCCGTTAACCAGGGCTCGCATGAATTCAAACTGATCATTGAGTGCCCGTTCGGCCATTTGCCGCTGTTTGATTTGCCTGCGCATATAGGCATTCCAGGCCAGGGAAATCAGCAACAGCAGACCGATACCCAAGACAATCTGGTAAAACAGGCGGTGATAGCTGCGCCAGTAACTGTCGGCAGGCGTCGTATGGCCACGCCAGCGACTGTTGATGATTCCGAGTTCGTCCGGCGCAATGCTCAAAAGTGCCTTGTCGATGATGGAGTTCAGTTCCGTCGCACTTCGTGCCGTAGCCAGTGAGAAGGCTGCTTGCCGGGTCCCGATAGTGGCACTGATCTGGAGCTTGTCCTGGAACGCCTGCGATGAGACGAAGTAGTTGGCTATCACCAGTGAATTCACGGCACCTTCGACCTGGCCTTGGGCTAGCAGCTCGGTCGCTCTGAAGGTGTCACGGGTCTCAACCAGGCGGATGAGTGGAAACTCACTGCGCAGAAAACTCACCAAAGGATCGCCTCGGGTGATTGCCAGACGTTTGCCTTGAAGTTGCTCAAGGTTGGCGAAGCTTGCGGAGCCTTTTTGAGTCAGCAGTACATATGAGGTTTCCAGATAAGGGCGGCTGAAGCTGAGTTTGCTCTCCCGTTCATTGCCGGGCGGGATGGCAGCTATGATGTCAGCTTTGTTCTCTTCAATCTGCTTGATCATTTCGCTGACACCGCGGCTACGCTGAATCTCGAAACGCAAGCCGGTGCGCAGCCTGATCAGTTCCAGCAGGTCCGCGGTGATGCCGCGCAAGTTGTTATCGGCGTCGAAGAAGGTGAGTGGGGCGAAGGCCTCGTTCACTACGACGCGAACAATCGGATGCTGTGTCAGCCAGCGCTCTTCTGCAGAGGTCAGTTGCAGTTTGTGGTCAGTGAGAAGAATGTCGCTTCCGGCGCTCCAGCGTTTAGCGATATTTTCTCGCTCACCGGGTGGTACGGCCTTGAGGATCGCATTGATAACAGTGAGCAGGTTCTGGTCATCTTTGCGCACCGCAAAGCCGAAGCCATTGGCCTCGTGTTTGCCGAAGTTGGCCATCTGGATGTTTTTCAGATAACCCTTGTTGATCATGTAATGAGTCGAAATGGTGTCGCCGAGGAAGACATCCGCCTGATCAAAGGCAACGGCGTTGATCGCATTCTGATACGAGGGGAAGGTGGTGATGATGGCCTTGGGGTATAGCGCCTTTATTTCATCCAGCGGCAGGTAGTGATAGACCATACTCAGGCGCATGTTCGCGAGGCCATCGGTCAGCGAGCGGTTTTCTCTTTTTCGAGTCACCAGGACCGGCTGGTCCACGGCGTAGGGCGTTGAAAGCAATAGGTTCGGGTTATTGGCCTCAAAGCCGTTAGCGGTACCGAGCAGGTCGATGTATCCCTTCTCAAGTGCCTCTATGGCTGCCTCCCTTGAGGCAAAACGTTGCACCCTCATGGGCAGGGCCAGCGTTTTTGCGAGGATACCTGCGTAATCTGCCGTGAGCCCTTCGTAGTCATGACCGCTGGTGGTCAAGTCAAAGGGAGGGTAATCCGCAGCGGAAGTGCCCAGGACCAGTTCGCGCTTGTTTTGGACCGGCAGCAGTTGTGTTCTGTCCAGTTGGACTTCCATGTGACCGCCGCCTGAGCGACTGAGCAGCGTGTAGTGCTCGATGCCGTTTTGTGTAGCGGACACAGAGGTGCTCAGGCAAAAACCTGCGCTCAATAATATTAAATAGTCCTTTAAACGCCAGGGCATCCTGTTTCTCACACTAGCGCATTACGTTTTGCCATCTCGATAAGTTCTACCATGGACTTGGCTTTGAGCTTTTGCATGAGTCTTTTTTTATAGGTGCTGACGGTCTTGTTGCTAAGAAACATTCCATTGGCAATTTCCTTGTTTGTACGGCCTTGAGCAAATAGTTGCAGTACCATGAGCTCTCGGTCATTGACCGATTTAAATAAGTCCAGCTCGATAGATGATTTGTCATCCAGTCGAGCAGGGTTCAAGGCCTGACTCGGAAAGTAGTTGTAACCGGAGAGGACCGCTTTGATGGCACTTATCAATTCGCTCAAGTCCTCCTGCTTGCAGACATAACCGGAGGCTCCGGATTGCATGCAGCGGATGGCAAAAAGGGAGGGTGATTGTGCCGTCAGAACCAACGTTTTCAGGGGCGTACTCATTGCATTAAAACGCGAGAGAACTTCCAGTCCGTCGAGTTTAGGAATGCTGATGTCGAGGATGATCAGGTCCGGCATACATTCCCGGACCATTTGCATGGCATCAACTCCATTATCCGTCTCACCGACTACTCTATAGCCTTCATGCTCTAACAATATACGGACTGCAAGGCGGATAACGGGGTGGTCGTCGACAATAAAAACCGAGTTCATAATCAAATCCCATGCGAGCGCAAATAAAGCGCGCACCTTAGCTCAGATGGGGGCGCACAGGCATGAACTGACTGGTCTGCTGGTGCAATATAGGATGAGTCCTACATGAGAAAAGGCGATGGATTACCCTTGGGCAAGGTTTGGTGGAATGGTGACTCAATTTTTAACCGATATGTAAGTGGAAGTGATTTAAAATATGGTGTTTTTCACTGGGGGCTCGTAAATATTCCTACTCGAAGTGTGGCTAGTTTCTTAAACACGTGAGCCGCCGCTTGTTGTGGGTTCGCTATTTATTGCTGCGCAGACCAGTAGCGTTTTCAGTTCCCGGTGGTTCAGCGGTTTGGTCAAGTAACCGAGTAGTGGCAGGCCGCGCTCACTCGCCTGGTTTTTCAGCTCGTTCAGTTCATTCAGAGTGAGGCTGCTTAAAATGATGGCTCTGTGTATAAAACCTTGACGGCTTGCCAGGTCAATCAGTTCAAGACCCAGAAGGTCTGGCAAGCACTGATCACACAGGAGAATTTCGAATGGCATTTGTGCCTGTTGCATTAGCCTTAATGCGCTTTCGGCATTGTGGGCCGGGGTCAACTGGTGGAAGCCATAACTGTTAAGTAGACATTGGGTTGCTGTCAGCTGAAAAGGATGGTCCTCCACCAGCAGGATGCGCACGTCGTGTTTGAGCATATCGTTTTCCATGCGCAAGAGCCCATCCTGGTCGAGTTCAACGACCGGGCAATGGTTCGCCAGCCTCGGGATTGCTTTATTGACGGTCCGTGGACGATGGGGTCGGTTCATTATGTCGTACAGGATGGAGGGCGATTATTTCGCGAATATGCAGATAAATTCGATCAGTTTGCTCAGCACGTACTGTAGGGGGATTCTCTGGGTGCTGGGATGTACCCGAAGTTTGAGAAAATTCGGTCAGCCGCAGAGGGAGTTTCTGACACGGCTGACCGATAGTTTTTACTGCGGACTGGAGCGTCCGGTCATCTCTCGCGCCATCTCGCTGGCGTAACTGTCTGTCATGCCAGCAATGAAATCGATCATGCGCAGGAAGGATGCGTGCAAAGGCCGGCTCGGGTCGGGGGCATTGTTACCCAGCAGGTCGAGGATGCGACGGTTTTTGAAGGATGGCGTACGACCTCCATGCTGTTCCAGGGCGGCACCGCAAAAGGCATTCAGCAGAATTTCCAGCGTGGTGTAAGCCCCGATTTCATGCAAGGTCTTGCGCTTGTCCTGGAAAATTTTCTTGCGTGCCATGTCTTTGGCATTCAAAACGCAACGCTTGGCTGGACCGTGCATATGTTCGACCAGGTCGCCATGGAGTGTGCCGGCCAATAGCGCATCCTGTTGTTCAACAAACGCTCGTGCGGCGGCATTGGTCAGGTGCTCAATAGCTTTGCCGCGCAGGATCGCGAGCTTGCGCCGACGCGAATCCTGCGGCCCGAGCAGGCGATAGGTTTCCGGTAGATCATCACCGACCAGCCCCAGCAGCAAAGACTCGACTTCGGCATATTCCAGAAGCTCCATCTCCAGGCCGTCCTCAAGGTCGATCAAGGCGTAGCAGATGTCGTCGGCGGCCTCCATCAGGTAGACCAGAGGATGACGAGCCCAGCGTTGTTCCTCAAGCTGAGGCAGGCCGAGTTTATGAGCAATCTGCTCCAGCAGCGCCAGCTCGCTCTGATAGCAACCGAACTTGTGCTTCTTGTAGCCCAATGAGTCCGCGTGACGGGCGGTCCACGGGTATTTCAGGTAGGTGCCGAGTGTCGCGTAGGTCAGCCGCGTACCGCCGTCGAACTGGTGGTATTCCAGTTGGGTGAGCACTCGAAAACCTTGAGCATTACCTTCGAAATTGAGGAAGTCATTGCGCTCGACTTCGGTCATGTCGTCAAGCCAGCCGCGGCCTGCGGCCTGCTGGAACCAATGGCGGATCGCATCTTCGCCCGAGTGACCGAACGGTGGGTTGCCGATGTCGTGAGCCAGGCAGGCCGATTGCACCACCATGCCCAAGTCGCTGGGTTCGCACCAGTCAGGCAGGGCGCTGCGGATCGTTTCTCCCACGCGCATGCCCAGTGAGCGACCCACACAGCTTACTTCCAGGGAGTGGGTCAGACGCGTATGGATATGATCGTTACTGGAAACCGGATGCACCTGAGTCTTGCGGCCCAGGCGGCGGAAGGCGCCAGAGAAGATGATGCGGTCGTGGTCTTTATGGAACGGACTGCGGCCGAGTTCTTCCGGGCTGTGCAACGGCTTTCCGAGTCGTTCGCGGGTAAGCAGGGTTTGCCAATCCAAGGCTGGTTCTCTCCGGCGAGTGTCAACAGACCCTAGCTTCCCGGTTCGCGCACCTCGCTGCAAGTGGAACTAGAGCCCCAGCGCGTCAATATCGATCAGCAGTAAGCGCTGACCGTTGTCGAAGAATTGGCCGGCGGTGAGGCAATACTGGTTGCTGGTGGCGTCGCGGTAGGTGTTGGACAGCGTCAGTCGGCGTTCGTCCCAGCCCTCTGCCAGCAAGTGATAGAAGTACGGCCGCCAGGACCAGTTGTGGCCCAGGTAACTGCTGTCTGCCTGCCAGGCATTATTGCGCCATTCAAGATTGGGGGTGAGTTGCGTGCCATGGCGGTCACATTGATAAAAGCGCAGCAACCATGGGAAGGCGTGCAGTTGGGGTAGTTGGCTGAGTGGCGCTTGAGCCTGTGCCCATGCTTGCAGAATGCCCATCAGTTCGCCGAGCTGTTGGCGCATCACCATCAAGCGGGCACGCTCGGTCAGTTTTTGTTGAACATAACGTTCGCGCAGTCGGGCAAAGCGTTCGACGAACGCAACGGTGGGGAAGAGCCCGACCTCGGCTTTGGCGAACAGATAGCCCTGGACATAGCGTGATCCGCATTCCAGGGCGAAATTCAGTTCGGCCTCGGTTTCCACACCTTCAGCGATGATCCAGCACCCGGTTTTTTCTGCCATCTGCGCCAGCGCTTTGACTACATCACTGCTGGGCCCGCCGCGAGCCGCAGCCTGGAACAAGCGCATATCCAGTTTGAGAATGTCTGGTTGTAACGCCAGTACACGATCCAGCTGAGAATAGCCGGCACCGAAATCATCGATCGCGATGCGCGCACCTGCCTGTCGATAACGCTCCACAACCTCAGACAAACGCTGGACGTTTCCGCCCAGTTCAGTGATCTCGAATACGATGCGTCGAGGATCAACGCCATGCCGCTGCAATTGTTTGAGGCTCGGCAGCGCCTGGCCAGAGCGTAAGCGGCTGATCCAGCGAGGTGACATATTCAGGCTCAGGAACCAGTCTTGAGGGGCCTCATGCAGGCGACTCAAAGCGTTGTCGCGGACCAGTCGATCAAGGCGTCGTAACGAGGCAGAAGGTGTTCGCGGATCTGCAAACAACGGCCCGACCGAGGTCAATTGACCATCGGCCTGACGCAGGCGGCCCAGGGCTTCGACTCCGGCAATGCGACCGGTTGCGGTGTCGATGAATGGCTGAAAGCAGGCAAGCGGTTGCCCGTCGATCACAGAGCCTCCTTAGTAAGGTCTTGTTGGGGATGTGCCTCGGCTATCAGGTAGACAGGCAGGACCAGACCCCGCGATAAAGAGGTCTGATCCATGAGCTTTGCAAGAATGCAGCCAGACTAGCTTTTGCCAGAGGAGCCTTGCATCGCCAGCTTGATCAGCGGCAACAGGCTGGTGCCGAGACTGACCAGCCGGGTGAGGCTGCTGATGCCACCGCCCTTGGTGCTTTTGCCGGTCAGAAACCCCAGCAAGGTCACTGCGGCAACGCCCCAGAGCGGCGCGTGCTTGATGCCGAAGCCGTCCTTCATGTTTTGTGTCATCCCGCGCACACGCTGTAAGGGTCGCAGCAGGTTCTGGGATTCATGGCGGATTTCCTGGCGATGCATTTCCATGCGCAACCGGATCAAGGCCTTGCGCATCTCGTGCCGGGTATGGAGTTGGGGTATCTCAGGCAGGCTCATGGCAGCAGGCGCTCCCTGTCGTTGGCCAACTCTTCAAGCGTGGCACTGAAGGGTGATGACTCGTCGAAGATTGCCGCTTTCATACGCAGCGCGCAAAAGAGTGCGGCGAGCGTATAGAAGACACACAGGCCGATAATTGCGGCCAGGCGATAAGTGTCCCAGAGCAGGATCAATACCAATACCGAGAGCCCAACCAATAACAGCAAGGCAAAAACCAGTGCCAGACCTGCGAACAACAACAGGCTTACGGTCCGTGATTTTTGCTCTTGCAACTCGATACCGAACAACTCGACATGGCTGTGCAACAAACCCAGGAAAGCGGCACCCAAGCGCCGGGATGAGGTGCTTGGGCCCGTTGCGGACGAGCCGGATTCGTCAATAGGCATATTAGCGCCGCGTCGCCAGCAGGCCGATCAGAAAGCCTACCCCGGCGGCAATTCCCACCGACTGCCATGGGTTGGCCTGTACGTAGTCTTCGGTGGCGGTGACCGCAGCTTTGCTGCGTTCGCGCAGGGAGTCTTCGGTCAGTTGCAGGGTTTCGCGGGCGCGCAACAGACTGTCGTGGATCTGGCTGCGCAGTTCATCAGCTTGATCACCGGCCAGTGTCGCGGTGTGCTCCAGCAACCTCTCGGTGTCATTGACCAGCGTTTGAAAATCCGCCATCAGTATTTCTTGAGCAGTCTTTGCTGTTTTGCTGGCCATGGTTATCTCCGTAGGTGGCTTCTGAATGTTTCGAGTATGAGGCTTGCCGGAAGGTTCAGCGCAATTGCCTGGTACAGCTTTTGCTTTGTCATGGTGCGCAGGCGAGCGATGTTGCGCTGAAGCTGGGCGTAAATGTGGCGCGAGCCATGAAAACCTTAACCTAAATAATTAAAACCCGCGAAAAACCCCTAGCGGCGATTGCCTGTTCGCAATTCCTGCGCCAAAGCGGTTCACCCATACAAAAGCCGTTGCCAAGGCGGGTGCCAATTTGGTGCGAAAAAGGAGTTCTTGAACTGCTTTGGTGCTTTTTCCTGCATTCAGGTCTGCCATCTCCATGGAAAATTTGCAAAGTGCTGTGGACAGTCTGGTCCATAGCTCCAACACGCTGTTCATTCTGATGGGCGCGGTCATGGTCTTGGCCATGCATGCCGGTTTCGCCTTCCTTGAAGTGGGTACGGTCAGGCAAAAAAACCAGGTCAACGCGTTATCGAAGATCCTCAGCGATTTCGCCATTTCGACCTTGGCCTACTTCTTTATAGGCTATTGGATTTCCTATGGCGTCAGTTTCATGCAGCCAGCGGCGGTGATCAGTGCCGATCATGGTTATGGGCTGGTGAAGTTTTTCTTCCTGCTGACCTTTGCTGCGGCGATTCCGGCGATCATCTCCGGGGGGATTGCCGAGCGAGCCAGATTTGCCCCGCAGCTCTGTGCGACGGCGCTGATCGTGGCGTTCATTTATCCTTTCTTTGAAGGCTTGGTGTGGAACGGCAATTTTGGTCTGCAAGCCTGGTTGCTGGCGCGCTTTGGCGCGAGTTTCCATGACTTCGCAGGATCGGTGGTGGTGCACGCCATGGGCGGTTGGCTGGCGCTTGCGGCGGTACTGTTGTTGGGGCCGCGGCAGGGCCGTTACCGCGATGGACGATTGGTGGCCTTCGCACCGTCGAGCATTCCGTTTCTGGCGTTGGGGTCGTGGATCCTGATTGTCGGCTGGTTCGGCTTCAACGTGATGAGTGCGCAAACGCTGCAAGGGCTCAGTGGCCTGGTCGCGGTCAACTCGTTGATGGCGATGGTCGGCGGCACCGTGGCGGCTCTGATCGTCGGTCGCAATGACCCGGGTTTCCTGCATAACGGCCCATTGGCCGGGCTGGTGGCGATTTGCGCAGGTTCCGACTTGATGCACCCGGTCGGCGCACTGGTAACCGGCGCCATTGCCGGGGCTTTGTTCGTGTGGTGCTTCACCGCCGCGCAAGGGAAATGGAAGATTGATGATGTGTTGGGTGTCTGGCCGTTGCATGGGCTTTGCGGCGTCTGGGGCGGGATTGCTTGCGGAATTTTCGGTCAGAGCGCTTTGGGAGGTCTGGGCGGAGTCAGTTTGATCAGCCAGTTGATTGGAACCTCTGTGGGTATCGTCATCGCCTTTGCCGGGGGCTTTGCGGTGTATGGCGCGATCAAGTATTTCCATGGTCTGCGGTTGAGCCAGGAAGAGGAGTATTACGGGGCTGATTTGTCCGTGCACAAGATCGGCGCAGTGAGCCTGGATTGATTGTGCGAATCTGAAATTGCTTTACCTGCAGGAGCCGAGCTTGCTCGCGATGAACGATGGCGAGGCTTGCCTGATGCACCGCGCCGCCTGCATCGCGAGCAAGCTCGGCTCCTACAGGCCTTGTGCTTCCCTTCCATCCGCTTTATTACCCGCCCAGCAATCGCGCTTCACAGGCCTCGAGGGCTGACAAGGTGCCGGACATCAGTACCGTGTCACCTGCCTGCAGGTGGGTGACAGCGTCAGTTGCCAGTTCGTTGCCACCGCGCTGCACGGCCTGCACGTCCACACCCAGCTGCTCCAGCGCCAGATCGTTCAGCGGCAAGCCGCAGGCATGGGCGCCGGTACCGAGATTGACTGCATGCATCAACACCTTGGGCTGCCCCCGGTTGTCCAGCAGGTTGCTCTGCGCGCCGTGATAAAAACCATGCAGAAGGCGATAGCGGTTGTGCCGGACTTCGTCGACGTTGGCCTGGACCTGTTGTTCGGGTAATCCGAGCATGATCAGCGCATGAGAGGCCAGCATCAGGCTTGACTCGAGCAACTCCGGGACAACCTCGTTGGCGCCTGCGGCTTTCAACTCAGCCAATTGGCTGTCATCCCGGGTTCGAACCAGAATCGGGACGTCAGCGTTGATTCGGCGGGCTTCCTTGAGCACGATCAAGGCGATGTCAGTCTTGTCCACGGCAATCACCAGCAACCGTGCCCGCTCGAGTCCGACGGCCGCGAGCAACTCGCCGCGACGTGAGTCGCCATAGTGCACGCAACTTTCACCGGCCGCGGCTTCCTGGACTCGCACCGGGTCGTCATCGAGCGCGATGAATCGCTGTTGTTCGCGCCGCAGAAAACGGCCGATGGACTGGCCCACACGACCATAACCGCAGATCACCACATGCCCGTGCAATTCGGCATTCAGCTCGGTGATTTCTTCCAGTTTCGCCTCCTCATTGGGTTTGCGATGCAAGCGGGCGGCGATGCCTGGGGCTGCGCGCAATAGCAGCGGCGTCAACAGCATCGAACAGAAGGTTGCCGCCAGCAGAGGACCGCTCATGTCGGTGGGCATCAAATTGCTCTGTTGCATCTGCGCCATTAGCGCAAAACAGAATTCGCCTCCTTGAGCCAGTGCCAGTCCGCTACGCCAGGCTGTTTCGCCGTCGCTACCGCGCCATTTGACCAGAGCCGTCACCACGGCGCCCTTGATCAGCAACAGCGCCAGCGTCAGACCCAGGATATATACACCGTGGCTGGCGAATAACTGCAGGTCGATCAACATGCCGATACTGACGAAGAACAACCCCAGCAAAATATCGCGGAACGGCCGGATATCGGCTTCGATCTGATGCCGGTAATGGCTTTCCCCCAGCAGCATGCCGGCTAGAAAGGCACCCAGGGCAGGAGAGAGCCCCAGCAGATGAGTCAACCAGGCGGTCAGTAGCACGATGACCAATGCCAGCAGCACGAACAACTCGGCGGAATGGGACGCGGCGACTTCATGGAACAGTCGTGGCAGCAACCAGCGACTGGCCAAAAGCAGGCCGACAAACAGCACGACAGTTTTCCCCAGGGTGGTCGGCAGCGCCCAATACCAGGCCTGATCACTGCTGCCGGCAAACACTGGAACCAGTGTCAGCAAGAGCACCGCGACCACATCCTGGAACAACAGCACGCCGATTGCATTCTGGCCGTGGCTGCTGAAGATCTCGCCCAGACCGGTCAATTCTTTGCTGACGATGGCGGTCGAAGACAGTGCCAGGCCGGCCCCGAGTAACAAGGCTGAGGTAGTCGGCACTCCGGACAGCAACAACACGCCGCCCAGCAGTACACCTGTAACCAGCACCTGCAGGCTGCCCAGACCGAAGACCACGTGACGTAACGCGAGCATTTTAGACAGGGAGAATTCAAGCCCCAGTGAAAAAAGCAGGAAGACCACGCCCAGCTCGGCCAGGTCCGGTAACTCTTCGCTGTCATTCACCCAGCCGAATGCAGTTGGCCCCACCAGCAGGCCGACGCACAGATAGCCCAACACCGGTGGCAGTTGCAGGCGCCGGAACAGTGCAATCACCACCAGTGACGAGGCGAGGATGATCAACAGGTTTGCGAACACAGAAGTCTCCGGTCAGGGGCGTTGACTAGCAGAGCGTAGAGGCAAAGAAGCCGCGAGCATCGCGCAATCGGCTCTGAGGGAGAATGATCTGCGTCATTCTTGTGTGGAGCTACCTGATGTCGGCGGCTGATGGTTATGTCCGGTCAGGTAAATCCCTTGGCTCGACGTGTTTTCCCGTCGGGCCTAGAATGAATGCCTATTCCTTGGTGGTCTGTTTGTCATGCCTTCTGAATGCCAGCTATTCAGCACCCTTGGTTGCCATCTCTGTGAACTTGCCGAAGCCGAAGTGATGCCCTTGGTCGAGCGCGGTTTGTTGGTGGAACTGGTCGACATTGCCGAAAACGAAGCATGGGTCGAAGACTACGGCTTGCGTATCCCGGTCCTGCGACGTATCGATACCGGTGCCGAACTGGATTGGCCCTTCGATGCCGAGCAGGTCGTAGCTTTTTTGCGTTGATCAATACTGGCTCTGCGCTTGTCGATCCTTCTGTAATCCGTTGGCGAGAGACGTAATATTCGGTTACTGTATGTCTATACAGCTATCGAGTGTTCTGCCATGTCTCTCAGCTGGCGAATCAAGAAAACAGAGGGATATCCCATGGTCAATGTCGAACAATTGAAGAGCAGCGTGAACCGGATGTCCGCTGACGTCGTCCGCGAGGCCGTGCTCGAATTGCGTCTGGATGGTCTGGTCACGGAAGGGAAAACTCCCTTCAACAAGCTGCACTTCAATACCTGCTTCGCTGAAATCGAAGCCTTGTTTCAGCGCGCGGGTTACCACCGGCAGCTGGATGTGGTGGGTTATCAGGGGGTGTTGTATGCGCTTTATGATCCAGGACGCTGGGAGGCTGTTGATGTACTGCGCTGGCTCAAAGAGTTTACCGAAGCCGCGGCGCAGCCCGGGATGACTCATGCCTGAGGGCCGTGAGTTGCCTGTGCCCGAAACTCTCCTAGGTTCACTTGCGCCCTTGCTGGATAATGCCTGCCTGCACTAATGCCCAGAGCCCTTGTATGTCTACGCTATCTTTTAACGCTGCACAGAATCAAGCGAGTACGTTGTATCTGCCTCCGGGCTCATGGCCGACCGTGCTCGAGTGCCTGTGTGAACACTTTAGTGCTATCAGCCGCGAGCAATGGCTGGACCGGATCGCTCGTGGGCGCGTTCTGGACGGCAATGGTGTAGCGATTACCGTTGGCTTGCCATACAGGGAAGGTCTGCGGATACATTATTTTCGTGAGGTGCCTGACGAAAAACCGATCCCGGTGCTGGAGTCGATTCTCTATGCCGATGAGCATCTGGTCGTTGCGGATAAACCGCACTTTCTACCGGTCACCCCGGCGGGTGAGTATGTTGAACAGACCTTGCTGCGACGTCTGATCCGTCGTCTGGATAACCCGCATTTGGTGCCGTTGCATCGAATCGACCGGCATACGGCGGGGCTTGTGTTGTTTTCGGCCAATCCCGAGAGCCGTTCGGCTTATCAGTCGTTGTTTCCTACCCGCAAAATCGAGAAACGCTACGAGGCTATTGCCCGAGCTTTGCCGGAGTTGTCATTCCCATTGGTTCACAAAAGCCGATTGGTCGATGGCGAACCCTTCTTCCGCATGCAGGAAGGCCCTGGGGTCAGCAACACCGAAACGGCTGTCGCGGTCAGCGAGAAAAATGGTGAGCTTTGGCGTTACGCGTTGTCTCCCGTCACAGGTAAAAAACACCAGTTGCGGGTGCACATGAGTGCGTTGGGGGCGGGTATTTGTAATGACCCGTTCTATCCCGATGTTCTCAAGGATGCCGAAGATGACTATGCGAACCCGCTGAAGCTGCTGGCTCAAGGTTTGCGCTTTATCGACCCGCTGACGGGGCAGGGGCGTCATTTTGAAAGCGAAATCACCTTGCAGTGGTGATTCCCGGTAACGGTTGCGTCAGGTTATTGAGGCGCTAATCGAGACTTCTCCCCGTAAAAACGATAAAACCCGCACAAGGCGGGTTTTATCTATATCTGACAGTCGCCGTTGGGCTTACAGGTCTTTAACGGTACGAACCTGATTTTTGTTGATGCGGGTGTGTTTGCCGTCAAGCTGTTCGAACTCGTAGAAACCCGAATCCTTATCGAATCTGGGTGTGTCGACAGACTGGATTTCACGGCCGTCATTCAGAGTGATCACAGCGGGCGATGCGCAACCGGCGAGCGTGGCGAGACCCAGTGCAAGCATCAGGGTGGCGAGTGTCCGTTGAATCATTTGGTGTCTCCGAATTGAATATTTTTGATTACTGATTTGAGACGTATACAACGCGCGCAAGCTCCTTGGCTAGCGTCAATCCGACACGCTGTTGTGCTGGCGTAACAGCTCAGGGGTATTCAAATTGGCCAGGCGGTGATCGTTTTCGGGGCACTGCAAGGCGTTGGCACCCAGCCTGCGCATGAGTCTGCCCGGGCTGCGTTCACCGTCATCCCAAGCGCTTTGGAAAGCAGCCGCAAGCGCCGTCGGGATAATGCACAGCAGTGGTTCCCAGTGCTCCCCATGGCGCAGCATCAGCGGTTTGTCCGGATGCTGACTGGCGGTTTCGCGCATTGCGTTCAGCAGACTGGCATCAATTTGCGGTACGTCGCAGGGCAATACCAGCAGATGAGTATGTCGAGCAACCGCCAGCCCTGCGCGAATACCGGCCAGTGGACCAGGGAACTCGTCGCTGTCGTCCTGGACCAATTGGTCGGCAAAGGGCGCGTATTTATCCTGGTTGCGGTTGCAGGAGATAATCAGATCATCACTCAACCCGCGCGTCTTGCGGTGCAGATGAGCAATCAATGGCTGGCCCTGCCACTCCAGCAAACCCTTGTCCTGACCGCCCATGCGTTGCCCGCGCCCGCCCGCCAGGAGGAGAATGGAGCAGGGCGGCAGTTGAGTATTCGAATTCATGAAGCGTCTCCGCAGGGGCAGCGAAACAGGACGCTGTGATATAACACCGGGCTGTTTCTCCTACAACTGGATCGAGCCTATGAAAGCCAAGGCTGATGTACCTTTTGCACCGTTGAACATCGCGGTGTTGACTGTCAGCGACACCCGCACCCTGGAAACCGATACTTCCGGACAGGTCTTCGTCGACCGTCTGAGCGCCGCTGGCCATAACCTGGCCGCGCGGGTTCTGCTTAAAGATGATCTCTACAAAATCCGCGCGCAAGTCGCGACCTGGATAGCCGAAGACGTCGTGCAGGTGGTGTTGATTACCGGCGGTACCGGGTTTACTGGCCGCGATAGCACGCCGGAAGCGGTCAGTTGCCTGCTCGATAAACAGGTTGATGGTTTCGGCGAGTTGTTCCGGCAGATTTCGGTCGCGGACATTGGCACTTCAACCGTGCAATCGCGGGCCTTGGCCGGATTGGCCAATGGCACGCTGGTGTGTTGCCTGCCAGGTTCGACCAATGCAGTTCGCACCGGATGGGACGGGATCCTCGCAGAGCAACTGGACTCGCGGCATCGGCCGTGCAACTTCGTCCCGCATCTGAAGCAGGCCGCACCCTGTGAATCCCGTGGGTAAGCCGGGCAAGACCGGAGCCTTGATGCCGGTCGAAGACGCGTTGGCGCGCTTGCTGGCCATGGCTCAAGCCTCGCCGATTCGCGAGTGCGAGCAGCTGCCATTGGCACAGGTTCAAGGCCGGGTTTTGGCTGACGATTTGATTTCGACCCTGGATCTCCCGCCCTGGCCTAACAGCGCGATGGATGGCTATGCGTTGCGCCTTGCCGACTGGAACGGAGACGCGCTGGCGGTCAGCCAGCGGATATTCGCAGGTCAGGCACCAGAGCCGTTGGCACCGGGCACCTGTGCGAGGATCTTCACCGGCGCTCCCGTGCCCGCAGGGGCCGACTGCGTCGAGATGCAGGAAAATGCTGAAGTGCTGGCCGATGGATGCGTGCGCTTCACTGAAACACTGCGCGCGGGACAGAATATTCGTCCACAAGGCCAGGAAACTACTGTCGGTGAACAGGTGTTGTCGGCGGGCACTCGCCTGGGACCGATCGAGCAAGGTTTGGCTGCTTCCCTGGGCTGCGCGCAGCTGAATGTGATTCGCCGGGTGCGGGTGGCCGTGCTGTCTACTGGTGACGAGCTGATCGAGCCAGGACAACCGCTTGGGCCAGGGCAGATCTACAACAGTAATCGCGTGCTGCTGTGCAGCTGGTTGCAGCGCCTGGGTTGCGAAGTGGTTGATGCCGGAATCTTGCCTGATGATCTACCGACCACCCGTAACCGACTCGCTGAGTTGGCAGATGTTGACCTGATCCTTTCCACGGGTGGTGTATCGGTGGGAGAAGCGGATTTCCTCGGTGTCGCCCTGCGTGAAGAAGGTGAGCTGGCGCTTTGGAAACTGGCTATCAAACCCGGAAAACCGCTGACTTTTGGACACTTTAGAGGCGTGCCGGTGATCGGTTTGCCGGGCAATCCTGCGTCGACCCTGGTGACGTTTGCGTTGTTGGCCCGGCCTTATCTGTTGCGCCGACAGGGGGTGGTGGAGGTGCAGCCGTTGCAGTTCCAGGTGCCAGCAGGGTTTGTCTGGCCCAAGCCGGGCAACCGTCGAGAGTACCTGCGAGGGCGCCTGGAACATGGGCGAGCAATCATCTATAAAAATCAGAGCTCCGGGGTATTACGCAGTGCGGCCTGGGCCGAGGGATTGGTTGAAGTGCTGGAGGGGCGCACGCTGGCTGAGGGCGACTGGGTGAACTTCATTCCGTTGAGTGAAGTGCTGGGGTGAGCCTTGGCGGCTCAACCGGGCCCGGCCTGAACAGGGCCGGGCGCAGTAATAGTCTGGAGCGGGCTAGCGGATCAGCGCTTGCAGAAGTTGACCGAAACGGCTGTTGGAAATCCAGGCCAGGAGAGCAATCAGCACCAGCAGCGCTGCTGCTACAGCCGAGCACGCGAGCATGCCCTTGATGGATTTAGCGTTGCCAGGCGATTTATCGAGACCGTTGCGCATATATTCCGGGCGAGCAACCATGCGGCGGGCGTTTACATCGCTGGGTAACGCGCTCCTCTGCAGCTGATCGATAGTCGGGTTTGAGCCCCTTGAGAGCTTCTCATTGTTCATGTCCATGCACTTCCTTGTGTGAGGCGTCGTTCGCGCGAAAAACAATGGCTTACGAACGTTCTTCGATTACCTCATTCAGGTCAATTAAGCCGATTCGCAGTGTGCTGTCAGAAAATTTACCGGAGGATGGGCGGCTTGATTCGATAGCTGTCGGGATGATCAATAATCGGTTAGTCATCGAGGCTGATGATCGATCCGCTCCGACCTGCCGGCCATTGCGCGCTGCCCTTCCTGGCCTGGATTCAGTGCCGGAGAAAAGCCCCGTCCGTCGTCGCTGATGAACAGTGCCAGGCCCTGAGTTTTCCTTAACTTCCAACAGACGGTCGGCCAGTTCCTGGGGCTGAAACTTGATCGATTTCAGCGAGTGACGATGCTGGACCCAGACGCTGGTCAATGCGGCCAGATTCAGTGCCACCAGGCGAAGGGTGCTGGCTGCGCAGCAAACCTTCGTCGAACGCCCCGCGCGCGCCCCGGTAAGGCATAAATAGACGAAGCACGCGCGGTGATCGGGGCCACGTCGACACTGCACAGCTAAAAGTGCGCAGTTTCTGGCCCGACGGCTGGCAGGCTTGTCGACAGGGGGACGCTCTGCGTGACTTTGGCCATCTGGGTGATTTCCACCTGCAACTTATCCTTGCCGACCAGGTCGTCGGCCAGCTTCTGCGAAAACGGCCAGTAGTTCAGTTCGGCAGTCAAGGTGAGCGGCCCGACGGCGTCGGTCGGCACCATGAAGGAGAACGCCCGAATATCGTAGCCCTTGGGCAGAATGCGGTTATCCGAGAGAATTTGCGTGGCATTCCAGACATCGACGTCCAATTCTTTGCCGTCCTTGTCGCCCAGGTGCACTTTGAAGTTTCGCGTGTCGTCCTCGGTCTTACCGTCCTTGATCGAGCCCAGCCGATAGAGCTCGCGACCACTGGCATCGAGCACCCGGAAATCGATCCACATCTCCCGTCCCTCCGGAAAGCCGGTCGGCAGCTTGTGCCCGGCGCCGACATTGGCAACTTTGACAGCTACCGAGGTGTATTGCCCGGGAATGATGGCTGCCGGCAGTTGCTGGAACTTTATTTCCCCCGCGCGCGCGAGCATGTCGCGCGAGTGTTGCGCGCCCTCTTCCTGACCGAGATGCTTGAGCACCATAGAGTTGGCTCCGCTGAACCAATGTGAGGCGACCTTTTCGCGGTCTGGCCCCATGATCGCGGCCTTACCCGCAAAACTCGACATATGGCAGCTCTGGCAGGTTTTATCGTCAAGGCTGTAGGAGCTCTCCTGCCATTCGTCATAGGTGCGCTCGACCGCCACACTGCTGAACGGGTGCGTGACGTTGTGGCAGGTGGCGCAAAAGTCCGAGCGCGTGTGCAGAGGGGAATACACGGTGTCGTGATAGGGCGAAACGGCATCTTTACGCGGGCCGAACTTAGTCGGTTTACCGTGCGCTCGAGGGCTCATGACATAGGCGCCGTTATCGAGGCCCGTGCGGGCACTGATGTTGTGGCAGGTCTCGCAATCGACCCCAGGCATCGGATGATTCTTCGCGCTGTCTTCAATCGAGGAGCGGTTGAGTTCCGAATTGATCTGCCCGGTCGTGAGACCGATCGGGGTATGGCAGCCGGTGCAGAAGTTATCGACCTTGCCCTCGGTGGCCGAGCTCGCACGCTTGAGCAAGGCCCGATAGATGGGTTCATCCCAGGCTTGGGACATCATCGACGAGCGCCACTGCTTGTAGATCTCCGTATGGCAAGCGCCACATATCTGGGCATTGTCGAAGTCCTTCACATTCAAAACCAGGTTGCCAGTGGTATTGGCCCGATGCGGAAAGAACGGCATACCGCCATTCACATGCATGAGCTTGGAGCGTGCCGGCTCCAGCCACTTTTCATTACCTTGATTGTCATTGCCCTGAGGTTCGTCGGCCGCAACCAGCGTTACCGTCAGCAGGCCGGCTAGAAAGCACAAAAAACGGCGAACTAAAGGTCTGTGCCTGGGAGAGTGTTTGCGTATAGGGTTAAAGCGCAAACCTGCACGCACCACGAAAAACGGCATGAACAATACCGTCAGCGAAATACTCAAGTCGATAATGCTTAGCCTGACATTCTCCGGTACCTTGAATAAGGCCGCGAAAGAGCCGGCGCACATCATCCATAGAATAATAAAAGCCAATAACAAGTGCAGCGCTACCTGCAATAACGTGTGTTTATGGTGGTTCATGAAAGTTTCCCCAAGACGATTGCAGAGGGTGACCGCAACACGTCTATTGAGTTGACAGAGGTACTTCATGATTCATGCCGATGGTTATATGTAATCACTCAATGGGGCACTTACAACTCCCCGACTCTCCACCTTTCATGAACGGGACAAACTCACTCAGCAATTACTCTGCCAGCATTGTGACAAAATATGCGTGACAGCCTGAAAGCCCCGTAAACACTGGCTTTAGCCTGAAGTGAAGGGTTCATCAAAACGCGAATACTGCTGGGTAATGGCACCCATTAGTGGGGGGGGTATACCGAAGTTGGGGGAGTGTGTGACCGCTCTTTCTGCCCGTCGCTGCTCATCTCCGCCCGGCAGGCTTTTAAACTAACGAATGACTCGCTCGACACACAAGATTTTAAAAAAATTGACTACTAAAATTTTCCATTGCAGCTAGAGTGAATCTAGGTAGCCGCCACACTGTGACAGGAGGGCATTTCAATTCAGCATATAAAATAGCGCTTCGCCTAATTTGACTACGCTTCACGCCAGCCAACTTCGAGTCGACGTGATAACTCGCGCGAACAGAAATATTTCTGGCCAGGAATTCATCTCGCAAAAGGAAAGTCCCCGAACTCGGCAACCCCAAACTGAATCGAGTAATGTCATCATGAAGAAACACTTGAGCATCCTTCGAACTATCAGCTTGACCTGCGCGGTCGCAGGCGGACTGGTTGCAGTCAGTCCGCCCTACAAGATTGCCCTCGCCGCTAAAGCGCCAGCGCCAGTAACAGCGCCACAGCCAGCAACCGAGCTGCCATTAAACAAACTGCAGTCGCTACGCGGCATGACGCCGCCCGACCCGTCGGGAACCGAGGGCGGACGCAAGGTCGATCTGATGACTGACTACGTGCAAAATCGCGCAGCGGCGATCCAATTGGGCAAGGCCCTTTTCTGGGACATGAACATCGGCAGCGATGGCTCCACCGCTTGCGCGACTTGCCACTTTCACGCCGGGGTCGATCACCGGATCACCAACCAGCTCAATCCCGGCCTGAGTAACACCGATGCGAACGTCGCGTCGCTCTTCAACAAGCCGTTCGCAGCGTCCAGCATTCCTGGCGACGTGGCCTCATTCACAACCAAATCCGGTGGCAAGGGCGGCCCGAACTACACGCTCAAGAAAGCCGACTTCCCGACCCATGTGCTGGCTAATCCGCTCGATCACAATTCGACGATCCTCTACTCGACCGACGATGTGACCGGCTCACAAGGTGTGTTCGACGCCAAGTTCATCATGGCGTCTCAATCGCGTTTCGACAATTGCACGCAGCTGCCGGACGGCATTTTCCATGTGGGTGCCATCAATGTCCGTCGTACTACCGGGCGCAACGCACCTACAGTGATCAACGCCGCCTTCAACGTGCGCAATTTCTGGGATGGTCGGGCCAACAACGTCTTCAATGGCTTCTCGCCGTTCGGCAATCGCGATCCTGATGCTGGCATCTTCGTCACCAACGATGCCAGCGGGATTGCGGCCAAGGTGCGGCTAGCACTCAACGATGCCTCTGCCGCCTCGCAGGCCGTAGGACCTCCCGGCAGCGCAGTCGAAATGTCCTGCGGCGGGCGCACCTTCGCGGACATCGGCCGACGCATGCTCGACAGGCAGTTGCTCACCCAACAGAAGATCGCACCAACCGATTCGGTACTGGGCGCTTTTTCCGGCGCAAATCGACCCACCTACCGTGACATGGTCCAGAAGGTCTTCCAGCCACGGCTGTGGAACGCGACTCAGCAGGTTTCGCTAGGCAGCACGCCGTATAGCCAGATAGAGGCCAATTTCCCACTCTTCTTCGGGCTCGCGATCCAGATGTACGAATCCACCCTGGTCTCTGATCAGGCGCCGCTGGATGACTACTTGAACGGTAATCGTCAGGCATTGAATGCCCAGCAAGTCACTGGCATGGGTATTTTCACTGGCAAGGGCAAGTGCGTTAAATGCCATGCTGGACCGGAATTGACGAACGCAGCCAGCAGTTTGCGGCTCCTGGCCGGTGGGCGCGTCAACCGTATTACGATGGCTGACAACCTGACGACGCTCCTTGACAGAGGCTTCTTCAACACAGGTGTGCGCCCGACTTCGGAGGACTTGGGGGCCGGCGGTACGGACCCATTTGGTAACCCGCTGTCTTTCACCCGCGAATACAACACCATGCTGCAAGGCGGAAAAGTGCCTGACCCTTTTACTGTCAACGTTTGCACATTCGACGTGCCATTGAGCTCGGCGATACCCTGTGACCCGACGCTCACGCCCAAAGTCGGCTTCCGCGATTCTGTCGATGGGACCTTCAAGACACCGACGCTGCGCAACATCGCTTTGACCGGGCCGTATTTCCACAATGGCAGCCGGGCGACCCTGCAACAGGTCGTGGAGTTCTACAACCGAGGCGGCGACCAGCGCGGCCAGGATGCGAACAACACCAGCGGATTCGACCATCCCAGCGTAAATCAGCACAACGCCTCGAACCTCAGTCCGGATATAAAACCCCTGAGCCTGTCCTCCACTGACATTGACGCACTGGTCAAATTCATGGAAGTCGGGTTGACCGACCCGCGGGTCGCATGGGAACGAGCTCCATTCGATCATCCGGAGCTGTTCATTCCGCAAGGCGCAGTGGGTGACGAAAACAGCGTGACCGCACAGGCGGCTGATCTCACGGCAACGACCCAGCGGGCGGCAGATGCGCTAGTGGTGATTAAACCCGTCGGCGCAGAAGGTCGCACACTCAGTCAGGGACCTTTGCAACCGTTCAACAACGACCTTCCTTGATTTGGATGCAGGGTCCGAACGACTGCAACTCCCAAAGCTAGTTATGTCAGCCAACAAAAAAACCCGCCAAGTGGACCTTGAGCGGGTTTGGCCATTAAGTGAGTCAACTAAGGACGTGAGTCATCCAAGGGGCGGCATAATACCACCTGAGATACCGTTGGCCGCGTTCTGGATACAGGTCCAAAGCGTCAGGATTTCAAGATTCTTTGGACGTTGGTAGCCGTTCTTGTCGGGCATTCACCAAAGACTCGGCTGAGAAAGTGAGTAGCCAGTCAGTTGTGTTTGTCGGTCATGGATATGAAGTCTTCAATGGCGATATTGCCGGGTAATGCTCAAGTTGCAGGGCGATCCCTTGACACTGAATATCCGGATCTTTTACGCACTCACACTTGGCGCTCTGCGAGAGAAACCAGCGTAAACGGCTTGGGATGATATGACGGGCCAGACTGACTCTGCCCCACCTGGAAGGCAAATGCATTGATCAGAGAGACTTGTTCACTGTCATCCAGACCGAGCTTGCCGGTATTAAGATCGATGAGTTCGAGTTGCCAGGCCATCAAGGTAAAGCAGTCTTTCAAGGCATCCAGAGCCTGATCGTGCAGGTCCATATGGTTTCGCACGTGGGTTAGCAAACCATGAATATGCCGCGAGAATTCGGAAACTGCCTGGATTGCCAGTGCATCAGCCTTGTTGGCAAGCCTGAGCAGAGTACTCAGCATGCAGTCGATGGCGTCCTTGTCATTGCTGATCAGTTGCAGATGACTCAGGCATTCCTCTGACTTGGCCAATAGCGATTCAGCTTCGAGGAGAAACTCGGGAAGTCTTTGAGGCCACTCTTTTCCGCCGTTCAGCATGCTTTTCTCCACAACATCATGTCAGGTGGGGCGAATGACCATAATCTAATGCAGACTTTTGAGCGGTGTCTGTAGTCTATTTCTGATTGTTGCTGGTCTGAGATAAGCAGTGTGTTTGTTCTCGGCGAATCATTCAACAAGCCTGAAGAGGCAATCTTTAACTGGCTGGAGATAGCCAGCCGTAGGGGCCGAATGGCACAGGCAAGTAAACGGGAAATGGCGCCTGGCCGCGGTCCTGTAATCACTGACAAAAGCCTGACTCCATTCATGCTATGAGAATGACATCACATTAATGGCTATTTGATACTGCGAGTATCAGGTCGGACCTGATTGTCAGTAGGGGATTCCCTTAGATAAGGGGACCTTGTGTAGACACCGAGGTCACGTGATGGGAAATGCAGCTGATTGAATGACGAAGCCAGTAGAGCATGATGTCAGTATGATATCGGTGTTGTTGCATGTCATTTTGTTTGAGGGTCAAGGTCCGGCGCAATCCGCCGATAACTCTCTTTAGTGAATTCATCAGAACACGCCCAGGAGTCATTAATGGCTGGCATTCTCGACACGGTAGATCAACGCACGCAGCTGGTGGGTGAGAATCGCCTGGAAATTCTCATGTTCCGTCTGGCCGGTCGGCAGCTTTTTGCGATCAACGTCTTCAAGGTGCAGGAAGTGTTGCAGTTGCCCAAGTTGACGCTGATGCCTCAGCGCCATCCGTTTGTTTGCGGCGTGGTCAATCTGCGCGGCCAGACACTGCCGGTAATTGATCTGTCCCAGGCGATCGGCATGCGACCTCTGGTGCCAGGACCTGATAGCACGATCATCGTGACCGAGTACAACCGTTCTGTGCAGGCGTTCCTGGTGGGTGGGGTCGATCGCATCGTCAACATGAACTGGGAAGCGATTCTGCCACCGCCGACCAGCGCCGGTCGCCAGCATTACCTGACCGCCATCAGCAAGGTCGACGATCAACTGGTCGAGATCATTGACGTGGAAAAAGTACTGGCCGAAATCGTGCCGTACAACGCCAAGGTGTCTCGCGACAAGCTCGATCACCCAGTGCTGGCGCGCGCCCGCGGTCGCGAAATGTTGTTGGTCGATGATTCCAAGGTGGCCTTGTCGCAATTGCGCGATACCCTGGGCCAGCTTGGGGTGAAGATGCACATCGCCAGCGACGGTCTCAAGGCGCTGAACATGCTCAAGGCCTGGGCCGACACCGGTGTGGTCATGACTGACAAGCTGCTGATGATCTTCACCGATGCGGAAATGCCAGAGATGGATGGCTACCGTCTGACCACTGAAATCCGTAACGACCCGCGCCTGCGCGGTTTGTATGTGGTACTTCACACCTCGTTATCCGGCAGCTTCAACGATTCGATGGTGAAAAAGGTTGGTTGCGACAACTTCTTGTCCAAATTCCAGCCGGACAAACTGGTCGACGTGGTCCGTCAGCGTTTGATGCTGGACGAAGTCCCCGCCTGAGAACCTCTAAAACAGACCTGTAGGAGCCGAGCTTGCTCGCGATGGACGTTAACGATAACGCGCGCTTGCTGAATAAACGCGCCGCCCTTGAGTCCATCGTCGGAACGCCGCCCGGACCAATCGAGCGTCGATCGGCTGCTCCTACAGGGGCACAGCGCAGTCTGCCTTTGATTCAGCGATCGAGCTCGTATAGGGTGGCGTTTTGGCCCAACAGGGAGCTGGCTCATGCTGCGTCTCAGCGCGCTTTATCGTTACCCACTCAAGTCCGGCAAGGGCGAACCGTTGCAACAGATCACCCTGGATAAACTGGGGCTGGACGGGGATCGACGCTGGATGTTGGTGGATGAGGCCAGCGGACATTTCCTGACCCAGCGTGCGGTACCGCAAATGAGCCAGCTCTCGGCCTTGTGGAATGCGGCTGGCGGCCTGACCCTCAGTGCTCCAGGCCGTTCCCCCATCGACGTCTCTTTACCCGACGACCACGCTGAACTGCGCGGTGTGACCATCTGGCGCGACACCTTGCGGGTTCCGGATGCGGGCGATCAGGCGGGTGCCTGGCTGAGTGAGTTCATTGGCAAACCTACACGGCTGGTGCAGGTGCCGCTCGAGCGTGCGCGCACCACTCAGGCTGGCTATGGTAGAGACGACGATCAAGTCGCGTTTGCCGATGGCTTTCCGCTGTTGCTGATCGGTCAGGCTTCGCTTGACGACTTGTCGAGCCGCGTCGGCCGCCCGCTGGAAATGCTGCGTTTTCGCCCCAACCTGGTGATCGAAGGCAGTGAAGCCTTTGCCGAGGATGGCTGGAAGCGGATTCGCATCGGCGACGTCGAGTTCCGGGTGGTCAAGCCTTGCTCGCGCTGCATCCTGACCACCATCGACCCGCAGACGGGTGCGCGCAGTGAGGATCGTGAGCCCTTGGCCACGCTTCAAAAATACCGGGCGCAAGAAGGTGGCGCAATGTTCGGCCAGAACCTGGTCAACGACGGCAATGGCCGGCTTGAAGTCGGTATGCCGGTGACGATTGTCGAATAATGAACGGTCCTGAATAAAAAATGCCCGTATCGCTTGATACGGGCATTTTTGTATTCGCCGCAAAAAAAACCGGGTTTCAGATCGGTTTTAGCCGCGGTATTCGCACAGGTAAGCAGTGTCGACTGCGACTTTCAGTTGGAACTTGCTGTTGGCCGGGACATTGAACTGGCTGCCAGCGGCGAAAGTTTCCCAGTCACTGCTCTCAGGCAGTTTGACGGTCAGTGCGCCGGAGACCACGTGCATGATTTCCCGCTGGCTGGTGCCGAATTCGTATTCGCCCGGTGCCATGACGCCGATAGTTGCCGGACCTTCGGCGGTTCCGAAGGCAATCGACTTGACGGTGCCGTCGAAGTACTCGTTGACTTTAAACATGGGAGATTCCTCGAAATGGGCTAAAAAGGCTGGCCAGTATGCACAAGCCTAAATAGCTCGTCACCCCTCTAGACCGGAAGAATCAGCGGTAATAAGCGTGCTGTGTTACGCGCATCGTAGCAGCTGCCGAGCCTGCGAGGCTGCGTTCGAGCCGGGGTCGCGCTCGACCGAAGTCCTCGCCAATCCGGTGTATGCGGTTTGCTTGAAAGAACCCATTGCCTGATTTAACGACCGCTTCGCAGTCGAACGCAGCCTCGCAGGCTCGGCAGCTGCTACGACGCGGTATTTCAGCTTTAGATCGGAAGACTCAGCGGTAACAGGCGTGCGGTATTGCGTGCATCCTCCAGTGCCCGATGCTGTTGACCATTGAACTGCATCCCGGCCAATTGCAGCGCACCATTAAGCCCCAGCGGGCGCTCCAGTCGACGGGCCTTGGCAAAGCGCTGCTTGAGGTTAATGTGGGGCACCTGGCTCAGCGCACTGTGCAACTGCAGTCGCTGCCATTCCTGTTCCAGTTGCTTGCGATCGTAATCCCCCCAACTGGCCCAGCCGTCGAGACGCGATTGATGCTGGCCGAGCCAGCGCTCAAACAGCGGCCAGACCTCGGTCAAGGGCTGGGCGGCGTCGATATTGGCCTGGGTGATATGCGTCAACTCGCGACAGAAGGGCGTCAGCAGTGGCCGACGCAACGGGCGCACGAATCGCTGAAAGCTATCCAGCTCCCGGCCTTCGCGGTTCACCAGTGTGGCGCCGATTTCGATGATTTCCATCTCGGCCACAGGCCAGCCTCCTTCATCTGTTGTCGCTTCAAGGTCTATTACCAGCCAGTGAGGCATCGCAGGCTTCCTGATATCCGCGTCCTTATGAGGCTTGAGCGTAGCCAAACCCGACGGATCCGCCTAGTGGCCTGTGTGGTTGGTTCTGTTAGTCAACTTCGGCGCCACAAGCCCCTATCCTGCGTTGCTGTTCCTCGCCATAGCGGGCTATGACTCGTCACAGCGCCTTGGCCAGGGACTTCTGGCATCCGAATTTGAACTAACGAACTAACGAACTAACGAACCAACCGTACAGGCCACTAGATGACCTCGAGTAGTATTTGTCGGTTTTTTACTTGATCGCCCAGGCTGACTTGTATTCGTTTGATCACCCCGTCGATCCCTGCTTTGAGCGGATGCTCCATCTTCATCGCTTCGAGCACCAGCAGTAGCTGGCCTTTAGTGACCTGGCTGCCTTCTCTGACCAGGACGTCGATGATGGCGCCATCCATTGGTGCTTTCAGGGTGCCGGAGCTGACGCAGGCCTGACTGCCGACCAGCGCCTGGGTTTGATCGCGCAAGTGCAGGCTGCCGGGACGGGTGAACAACCACAAGTGCCCGGCGTCGAGCCGATAGGCGTAACGGCGGCGGATGCCATTGATTTCAAGATTGACCCAGCGGTCGTCGCCATCGAGCAACTTCAGTTCGAGTGTTTTCCCTGCTTGCTGAACCTGAAACTGTCTGGACGCCAAAGCGGTCAGTTCCAGCGACCACTGCACATCATCCAGGCCGATCCGGTAATGCTGCGCAACACTGGCGCTGTTGCGCCAACCCGCCAGCTCGGTTGAATGGAGACTGGCCGAATGCTGATAGAACAACGCGGCGGCGATGGCCAGTTCCTCAAAGGTTGGTGTGTGCGGGCGCAAGCTGGGGTCGTCGGCGAAGTGCTGGGCAATGAATGCCGTACTGAACTCACCGGTAATGAACTGCGGGTGTTCAAGCAGATTGGCCAGCAAGCGTTGATTGCTCTGCAGGCCCAGTAACACGCAGTCCTCGACCGCTCGCAGTAACTTGCGTCGCGCCTCTTCCCGAGTGGCGCCATGGGCGATGATCTTGCCCAGCAGCGGGTCATAGAACGGGCTGATAGTCTGGCCCTCGAGCAGGCCATGGTCGAAGCGCACGCGGTCCTGCAGTACCGGTTCCCAGCGCGCGACCTGACCTGCCTGTGGCAGAAAATCCTCTGCCGGGTCTTCGGCGTACAGCCGCACTTCAATGGCATGGCCCTTGAGTTCGACCTGCTCCTGACGCAATGGCAGCGGCAGTCCGGCGGCGACGTTCAGTTGCCAGGCCACCAGGTCCAGGCCGGTAATCAGTTCAGTCACCGGATGCTCGACCTGCAAGCGGGTGTTCATCTCCAGAAAGTAAAACTGCCCGCGCTGATCCAGCAGAAACTCCACCGTACCGGCACCGACGTAGTTCACCGCGCGACCGGCCTTGAGTGCTGCTTCGCCCATGGCCTGGCGCAACTCGGCGGTCATCACCGGGCAGGGCGCTTCTTCGATGATTTTCTGATGACGGCGCTGGATCGAGCAATCGCGCTCGCCAAGGTAGATCAGGTTGCCGTGCTGGTCGCCGAACAGTTGGATTTCCACGTGTCGCGGTTCGATCAGTGCGTGTTCCAGAATCAGCTCGTCGCTGCCAAATGCGTGCAGGGCTTCGGAGCGCGCGGTGCGGATTTTCGCCAGCAATTCGCGGGCCTCATGCACCAGGCGCATGCCGCGCCCGCCACCACCGGCACTGGCCTTGATCATCAATGGATAACCGATGCATTCGGCTTCGCGACTCAGGGTGGCATCGTCCTGTTCCTTGCCTTGATAACCGCCGATGCACGGTACGCCCGCGGCGAGCATGGCGACTTTGGACAGCCGTTTGCTGCCCATCAGCTCAATGGCTTCGGGGCCGGGACCGATAAAGGTGATCCCGGCACGTTTGCAGGCCGTGGCGAATGCGGCGTTTTCCGATAAAAAACCGTAACCGGGATGGATCGCATCGGCGCCGCTGCGCTGTGCCGCGTCGATGATGGCAGCGATGTTCAAGTAGGACTGCTGCACGGGTGGTGGGCCAATGTTCACCGCTTCGTCGGCCAGGCGAACATGGCGTGCGTCGGCATCGGCGTCACTGAATACCGCGACTGTGCGGTAACCCAGCGCCTGGGCCGTGCTCTGGATGCGACAGGCGATTTCACCGCGATTGGCGATCAGGATTTTGCGCAAGGCGGGCATGGGGCGGTTCCTTGGGATCTGTGTTGTTTGTGCTGCCGTCATCGCTGTAGGAGCAGCCGGTCGACGCTCCTACAAGGCCGTTTCAGGGCGCCCAAACCGGTGGGCGTTTCTGTAGGAAAGCGGTGGTCCCCTCGATACCTTCCGGCCCGGTCACGGCAGCGCTGAACCAATCGGCAGCCTGATCCAGCAATGCCCCCTGAGGTTGTTCGGAACTGGCCAGCAGCAGGGCTTTGGTTACGGCATTGGCACCCGGTGCGCAACACAAGACATGTGCAAGCACCTCGTCGAGACGTTCGGCCAGGGCTTGCGGATCGTTTTCGACAAAATGCACCAGACCCAGACGCTCAGCTTCGTTGCCGTCAAAGCGTGCCGCGGTCAGGGCCAGCCGGCGAGCCTGGGTCAAACCGATGCGCTTGACCACGAACGGCGCGATTTGCGCCGGCAGCAAACCAAGGCTGGTCTCCGGCATGCCGAATTGCGCTTGATGATCGGCTATCGCGATATCGCTGACACAGGCCAGACCGAAACCACCGCCCAGAACCGCGCCTTGTAACAGGGCGATCACCACTTGCGGCGCTTGTTCAGTCTCTTCCAGCAGGGCGCCGAAGGCGCGGTTCAGCTCACGATAAGCCGTCGGCCCTTGGGCGCGGGCGTTGGCCATGTCTTTCAAATCACCACCGGCCGAGAAGTGGCCGTCGGCGCCGCCAATGACCAGCGCACGGATCTGCCGGTCATCATGCACCGCCGCCAGCACTGCGCGCAGCTCCGCGACCATTTGTAAACTCATGGCGTTGCGGCTTTCAGGTCGGTTCAAGGTGATATGCAACACGCCGCTGTGGGGCTCCAGCAGAAGCGTTTCGCAGGCGGGTAGCGGGCTCATGGTTTTTTCCCGGGCAGGATGCCCATCAGTTTGCAGATGATGCCCAGCATGATTTCGTCGGCGCCTCCGCCAATCGAGACCAGCCGCACATCGCGATAGGCACGGGCTACCGGGTTGTCCCACATGAAGCCCATGCCGCCCCAATATTGCAGGCAGCTGTCGCTGACTTCCCGGCCCAGACGCCCGGCCTTGAGCTTGGCCATGGAGGCGAGGCGCGTGACGTCCTGACCTTTGATGTATTGCTCGGTGGCCTGATAGACCAGCGCGCGCAGGCATTCGATTTCGGTTTGCAACTCGGCCAGACGGAAATGAATCACCTGGTTGTCGATCAGTGCGTTGCCGAACGTCTTGCGCTCCTTGCAGTACTCGATGGTGCTGTCGACGCAGTATTCCAGGCCCTTGAGCATGTTCGCAGCACCGAACAGGCGTTCTTCCTGAAACTGCAGCATCTGCATCATGAACCCTGCGCCTTCATGGCCGATACGGTAACGCTTCGGCACGCGCACGTTGTCGAAAAACACCTGGGCGGTTTCCGAACTGCGCATGCCGAGCTTGTCCAGATGCGGGCCGAGGCTGACGCCGGGGCTGTTCATCGGCACGATGATCAGCGATTTGTTGACGTGGGGTTTGTCGTCCGAGGTGTTGGCCAGCAGGCAGATGAAATCGGCGCTTGGCGAGTTGGTGATCCACATCTTGCTGCCGTTGATCACATAGTCGTCGCCGTCTTTGCGGGCGGTGGTTTTCAGCCCGGCGACGTCGGAGCCGGCGCCGACTTCGGAGACTCCGATGCAGCCGACGTATTCGCCGCTGATGGCAGGACGCAGAAATTCTTCGCGCAGTTCATCAGAGCCGAAGCGCGCCAGCGCGGGCGTGCACATGTCGGTCTGCACTCCGATGGACATCGGTATACCGCCGCAATGAATGGTGCCGAACTCTTCGGCGGCGACGATCGAGTAGCCGTAGTCCAGCCCCATGCCGCCAAATTTTTCCGGCTTGGAAATACCTAACAGCCCCAACTCGCCGGCCTTGCGGAAAATCTCATGAATGGGAAAGCGCCCGGCCTTTTCCCATTCTTCGACGTGAGGATTGATCTGGCGATCGACAAAATTACGTATCGTGCGACGCAGTTCTTCGTGTTCCCGGGTGAAGATCATTTTTATTGTTCTCCTCAAGCTCCGATCGTTCCCACGTCGAGGCGTCGAACCGTCTGCGTGGTAACGCCTCTCTGGACGCTCTGCGTCCGCTTTTGTGACGCAGAGCGTCACGGGCTGCATTCCCACGCGGAGCGTGGGAACGATCATCAAAAGCGCGCGACCCCAAAACTATTGGGTTGTAGATGACGCACTTGCGCCTCGTGGCAAATATCCAACAAGTAACCCAACAAAATTCGTGTATCCCGTGGATCGATAAGGCCGTCGTCCCACAAGTTGGCGCTGCCGTACAGCGCGGTGGACTGGCTGTCGAGTTTCTGCGCGGCGGCCTGTTCGAGCATGTCGAGCATCTTCGGGTCGGTGATCGAGCCATCCTTGACCTGCCTGGCTTCGGTGACGATGCGCAGCACCTTGCCGGCCTGGGCGCCGCCCATCACTGCGGTACGGCTGTTAGGCCAGGCAAAGATGAAGCGCGGGTCCAGGCCGCGGCCACACATCGCGTAATTGCCGGCGCCGTAGGAGCCGCCGACGACGATGGTCAGTTTAGCTACGCGGGCATTGGCCACTGCCTGGATCATCTTCGCGCCGTGTTTGATCACGCCGTGTTGTTCTGACTCGGTGCCGACCATGAATCCTGTGGTGTTGTGGAAGAACAGCAGCGGCGTCTGGCTCTGATCGCAGAGTTGAATAAACTGCGCGGCCTTGCTCGCACCTTTAGGCGTGATTGGACCGTTGTTGCCGATAAAACCGCAGGGTCGGCCCTGGATCTGCACGTGTCCGCAAATGGTTTGGTGTTCGAATTCACCCTTGAACTCCAGAAAGCTCGAACCGTCCGCCACCCGGGCGATGATCTCCCGAACGTCGTAGGGTTTTTTCGGATCGTCGGGGATCAAGCCGAGTAACTCATCGATCGGGTACAGCGGCTCGGCCCAGGTCCTGGCCGACTGCCCAGGCAACTGCGCATTCCACGCCAGCAGGCTGACAATCTCACGGGCGATGCGCAGACCGTCGGCATCGCTCTCGGCCAGGTACTCGGCGGTGCCGGCGATTTGCGCGTGCATCTGGGCGCCACCCAGTTCTTCGTCGGTGGCCACTTCGCCGGTGGCCGCCTTGAGCAGCGGGGGGCCTGCGAGAAACAGCTTGGCCTTGCCGCGCACCACCACCACGTAGTCCGACAGCCCTGGTTGATAAGCGCCGCCAGCTGTCGCCGAGCCGTGCACCACCGTGATCTGTGGCAGGCCCATGGCCGACATCCGCGCCTGGTTGGCAAAGCTGCGGGCGCCCTCGACGAAAATCTCCGCTGCGTAATTAAGGTTGGCACCGCCGCTTTCCGCCAGCGTCACGATCGGCAGTTTGTTTTCCATCGCAACCTGCTGCAGACGCAGGGACTTTTTCAGACCGCTGGGGGAGATGGTCCCGCCCTTGATCGCGCTGTTGTTGGCGACCACCAACACCCGCACCCCGGCTACATAACCAATCCCGGCGATCAGTCCGCCACCGGCCTGGCTGCCGTCCTTGTCGTCGTGCAACTTGTAACCGGCCAGGCTCGCCAGTTCGAGAAACGGCGCGCCGGGGTCAAGCAGCAGGTTCAGACGTTCGCGGGGTAACAGCTGCCCGCGTTTGTCGAACTTCGGTTTGGCCTCGGCTGCCTTGGCCAACAGGTTTTGCTCCAGCTGGCGAACCTGAGCGACACCGACCAGCATCGCCTCGCGGTTCTGCGCGAACTGCGCGCTGTGCGGGTCGAGCCGAGATTGAATCACCGGCATGGGTTATTCCTTATCCTTGAGCACTTCCGGCAAATGAGAACGGTGAAATCCATTGAAGGATTCACTGTTTTTCGCCTTGTGTATTGGCCATGCACGTCCGCCGAGGCTGGCCGCACCGTCGATGCGTAATGTGCTGCCGCTGATGAAGGCCGCCGCCGGACTGAGCAGGAAGACAATCGCCGCGCTGACCTCCGACTCTGTGCCGATGCGCTTGAGCGGCACATGTTCGCGCAAGGTCGGAATCACTGCTCTGTATGCGCCCTCATAGGTGTCCATACTGCTTGAGGCGACCCAGCCCGGTGCCACGGCATTGACCCGTACCCCGGCATAACCCCACTCGAAGGCGGCGGTCTTGGTCAGGTTGTCCATGCCTGAACGCGCGGCCCCGGAGTGGCCCATGCCGGGCATGCCGCCCCACATGTCGGCGATCATATTGACGATGGCGCCTCCGTGTTGGCTCATGGACTGATTGAACACTTCCCGGGCCATCAGAAAACCGCCCACCAGATTGGTCCGCAGTATGGTTTCGAAGCCCTTCTGATTGATCGATGCCAGCGGTGACGGGTACTGGCCGCCGGCATTGTTGACCAGCCCGTGAATCGGTCCGTGCTTGCTGATAAGTTGCCTGATCAGAATGGTGACCGCGTCTTCGTCACGGATATCGCAGGTCTGGTAACTGGCTTTACCGCCGTCTTCGAGAATTTCCGCCGCGACGGTTTTCAGCTTGTCTGCCTTGCGTCCGACCAACAGTACATGAGCGCCAAGGGCTGCCAGTTCGTGGGCGGTGCAACGGCCGATACCGCTGCCGCCGCCGGTGACAATGATGGTTTGTCCGGCGAACAAATCGGGTTTGAAAATGGAGTCATAGGCCATGGCGACAGTCCTCTAGTTGACAAGGTCCGCGATGTTCTGCGGCACCGGAATCTGGATTTCCAGCAGTTGCTGGGCGAAGGCCTTGCCTTGCGGATCGATCCGCAAGCTGGCGACACCGCCGCCGCCGAGGGCGTTTTCCAGTAAAAAATTCAGGCTGTGAGTCCCTGGTAAATACCAGCGCTCGACACGTCCGTGTACCGGGTCGAGGACGTGACTCATCCAGTCGACGATCACTTCCGGGGTCAGCGCTTCGGCGATCCAGGGCAGGTATTCCTGCTTGCGCGCCATAACCCCGATATTGCTGTGATTGCCCTTGTCGCCGGAGCGTGCGACCGCCAGCTTGACCAACGCCACGCTGGCGTCGGCGCGACCCTCGGCCTTGGGGGGCTCGAAGGGGACGGGGAGGTCGGCAAAGTCGAGGTGGGCGAGCTCAGGCAGGGCGCCGACATGATGTTGCCCGGATACCTTGATTTTGAGCTCGCAGGCGGATTTGTCGATCAGGAACGAGAACAGCCGGATCAGCGGATACACCGTTGGCCGCCCGCCGACTATCCCGGTCAACCCCGGCGCCATGCCGGTGGCGGCCTGGGCGATCTCTCGCGAGAACAGGATCAGTGCCTGTTTACTCGGATGACGCACCGCCAGTTTGATCACCACTTCGCGACTGTCCTGGCGTTGGCCATGAGGACCGTAGGTTGCCTCGCTGCCTAGCAGTTCGATATTTACTTCACTGTAAGGTGCCCACCCGCGCTGGCTGAACATTTCCGAGGTTTTGTCGATGATCGCCTGGCTGACCCGCCGCGCCTTGGCGACCGCATCGATCCCGGCAATCAGGCAACTGGCGGTACAGCGAAAGCCATCCGGATACGTGGCGCTGACTTTGTACTGGTCGGTGGGCGGCAAGCCTTTTGCGCCGTGAACCTGCACGACGTTTTTGCCTTGTTGCTGGAGTTTGACCTGGGTGAAATCGCAGACCACATCGGGCAACAGATAGGCTCGTGGGTCACCGATTTCGTAGAGCAATTGTTCGCCTACAGTCAGCGGCGTGACCAGCCCGCCGGAGCCTTCGGGTTTGCTGACGATGAACTGGCTGTTGGCGCTGACTTCGACGATAGGGAAGCCGATGTGCTCGTAGTCCGGTACATCGCGCCAGTCGGTGAAGTTGCCGCCGGTGCAGTGGGCGCCGCATTCGATGATATGCCCGGCCAGTGCGGCTTGGGCCAACTTGTCGTAGTCCAGCCAGGACCAGCCGAACTCATGCACCAGCGCAGCGCTGACCACGGCGCTGTCGACCACCCGCCCGGTGATGACGATATCCGCCCCCAGACGTAACGCTTCGACAATACCCGGAGCGCCGAGATAGGCATTGGTCGAGACGCACATCGAAGGCAATGGTGCACCGTTGAACATTTCATGAATACCGCGACTGCTCAGCTGTTTGAACTGCGGTTGCAGGTCGTCACCGAGCAGTACGGCAATCTTCAGTTGGACTCCGGCTTTATCGCAGGCCGTTTGCAAGGCTGCGGCGCAGGCGCACGGATTGATCCCGCCGGCATTACTGATGACGCGGATATTTTGCCGGGAAATGTCTGCCAGTAACGGGCTGAGGACTTCGACGAAATCGGTAGCGTAACCGGCCTGGGGATCTTTCATTCGCGCTGCGGCCAATAGCGACATGGTGATTTCAGCCAAATAGTCGAACACCAGATAGTCCAGACGGCCACCTTCCACCAACTGCCCGGCGGCGCTAGAAGTGTCGCCCCAGAACGCGCTGGCGCAACCGATGCGAACCGTTTTACTCATGGCAGCCTCCGACAGAAGTGAATCGAGACTACCAAGCAAGCGCTTGGTTTGTAAATGCCGAGACTATCTTCTCCCCAAGCGCTTGCTTGGTGTTCCTCGCCAGCTTAAATTGCCCGCGCAACCTCCGATTTACCGGTTTGGCAGCACACTTGATTAAAGCGAATTCAGGAGAGAACGCGTGGACGAGCAAAAAGCCCTGCTGGTAATGCGCGAGCTGGTCGACAGCGGTCAACTGACCGACCCGGACAGTGCCCGCGGCAAACTGCTGCAAATGGCCGCTCACCTGTTTCGCAACAAGGGCTATGAGCGCACCACCGTGCGTGATCTGGCCAGTGCCGTGGGCATTCAGTCCGGAAGTATTTTTCATCACTTCAAGAGCAAGGATGAGATTCTGCGCGCGGTCATGGAGGAAACCATCCGCTACAACACCGCGTTGATGAGCGCGGCGCTGGCTGAGGCGTCCGGCGTGCGCGAGCGGGTGCTGGCGCTGATCCGTTGTGAACTGCAATCGATCATGGGCGGCAGCGGCGAGGCCATGGCGGTGCTGGTGTATGAGTGGCGCTCGTTGTCCGAAGAAGGCCAGGCTCAGGTGCTGGCGCTGCGCGATATCTATGAGCAGATCTGGCTGCAAGTGTTGGGTGAGGCCAAGGATGCCGGCTATATCAGGGGCGATGTCTTTATCACCCGGCGCTTCTTGACCGGAGCTTTGTCCTGGACCACCACCTGGTTTCGCGCCGAGGGCACCATGAGCCTCGATCAATTGGCGGATGAGGCGTTGATTCTGGTGCTTGAAGACCATCAGCGGCTTTAACGCAACTAATTTAATTACGCTGCACAACATTGTCTAAGTGGGCGAAACCGCCTAGCTTGGTTGTATTAATTGTATTTGCAGAGGTGTGTTGCCTTGATGTCCTCGCCAATGCGGAAGGCTTCGCGGATGTTACTGGTGGCGCTCGGTGCGCTTTTCGTTCTGCCGACCTGGGCTGCGGACCCGCTCGAGGTCAAGGTGGGTGCCGCGCATTTTCCACCGTACACCGTCCGCCCGGAGAAGGGCGACGATACAGGCTTGCTGCCGCAATTGGTGGAGGCCCTGAACAAACTGCAAAGTGACTATCGATTCTCTCTGGTGCCCACTTCGGTTCCTCGACGTTTCGCTGACTTCAAAGAAGGCCGGACCGATATGGCGATTTTCGAGAACCCGGACTGGGGCTGGAAGGATATCGCTCATACCAGCGTCGACATGGGCCTGGAAGACGCCGAGGTTTTTGTCGCACAACGCGAACCCGATCGTCAGCAGAACTATTTCACCGATTTGAAGGGCAAGCGCCTGGCACTGTTCAGCGCTTATCACTACGCCTTTGCCAACTTCAATGCCGATCCCAAGTTCCTCGCCGACAACTACAACGCCACACTGACCTATTCCCATGACAGCAATCTGCTGATGGTGCTTCGCGGCAGGGCGGATATTGCGCTGGTGACTCGTTCATATTTGAGCGACTACCTGCTGCGCAATAAAAAGGTGGCGGATCAGTTGCTGGTCTCCGAGCGTATTGATCAGGTTTATCACCACTACGCGCTGATTCGTCCGACGGCGCCGATTTCCGGTGAGGCGTTCGGCAAGCTGCTTCAGCGTCTGCGGGAAAACGGCGAGATGCTGAAGATTTTCGATCCGTACAAGATCGCCGTCCTGCCAGTGCCGAAAACCTGAAATAGAGTCTCAAACCGGCTTTTTGGCTTGCATCTGTCCCGTCCCGAATAAGGATCAGGGGGGCGAGAAATGTTGAAGTGAAGGCGTTCTGTGGCGAGGGCAAGCCGCTTCGCCACAGCTAACCTCTCGGCAATCAATGTCGGGCAAACGTATCGCTACGGCTGCCCGAAACCTTGCGGCAATGCACCAGGGCATCGCGAATCATGAAGTTCACCAGGGTTGGCGAGACGCCAAGATCCTTGGCGATGTCCTTTTGCGGCACGCCGTGCAGGCGATACATTTCAAAGGCATAGCGGGTGCGGTCAGGGAGTTCGGTCAGCGCGACAGCGATGTTTTCCAGCGTTGAAAAATTGATGTGCGATGTTTCTGGTGAAGCGCCGTGAATGACCACATTCAAGCCTTCCTCTTCTGTACCCGAGTACCTCTGCTCCAGAGCCTGCTTGCGGTAGTGATCAATCGCCAGGTTGCGCACGATCTGGAACAGATAGCTGAGCCGGGCCTTGAATGACGATGTGATCTGCGGTGCCGACTGCAGTCGGAAAAACGCGTCCTGCACTACGTCTTCAGCGCGCGATCGGCAGCCGGTTATACGGGCCGCGATCTTGACCAGGATCAGGCGGTTATCGACGAATGCCTGAAGTAACGGTGAATCGCACTTGCCTGTGGATACTTTTTCCGTCATGGAAATCACCTTGCTGCAAAGAAGTTAATGGGCGGCCAGGGGTCAGAGCTGCCCTACACATCGAGTGACAAACCAAGTTTAATGATAATGATTGTCAAATGATAGGTAGAATTATTAACCGTCTATGCAGCGTGGGGTGGGGCTTGCTGACGGGCATTGGCCCGAGGCTTTTGTCGGGGGATGAGGACTAATTATTGCCAGCTGGATTCAGGCTGACTTCAAGGCACGCTATGACGCGCTTCGTGAACGAGGCAAGAGCGCGGAAGTCGCGCTCATCACCTGTATGCGGGTACTGCTGATCAGGTGTGTGGGAGGGGCGGGGCGACGTTCGCTTGCTCACGATAGCGCCCGCTCAGGCGATGACTATTTTGATCTGTATTTCATTTAGGCCCAAGAATCTTCAGCAGTTTGTCCGGCGACGGCGCTCCTTGTTGCTGTTGCAATTCGCCCTTGTCGTCCATGTAAAAAATCGCCGGCGTTGCAGACAGCTCAAGATCTTCCATCAATTGCATGTTGGCGGCGAGCTTGGCCTGGATTGCAGCAGGGACGGTGGTCAGAGGTTTCAGCGCACTCTCTTTGCCGGCTTTCTCGTGGTCTTCCAGGGCTTTGCGCGGGTCTTTACTGGCCAACAGGGCGGCGGATTTTCCTGGGCTGTCTTCGCGGATGATGCCAACCATGATGTGTCGCAGCTGGACCTTGCCGGCTTTCACCCAAGGCCTGGCCTGTTCCCAGAACATGTTGCAGTAAGGGCAGTTCGGGTCGCTGAACAGGTAGACGATGCGCGGTGCATCCTTGCTGCCGTCGGCGATCCAGTTGCTGGCTTCCATCCTGGCCCAGACTTCTTTGGCCATCGGCGCGTAGACCAGCTTTTGCAGCGGCGCCTGGCTCAAGTCTTTGCCGTCGGCGTCGTACAGATTGCCGACCACCACATGCTTGCCATCCGGGGTCAGGTACAACGCCATGCCACGGTTCTGGTATTGCGCGGCATAGCCACGCAAGCCATCGGGGGCGTCGAAGCTGCCGGTGATCTTTGCGCCTTTTTCTTCGATCTTGCGGATTGCTGCCGGCAGCTCCTCGGCCTGAAGCAGCGGGATTTGCAGCAGGGCTGCGCCCAGCGTCAGGGTCAGCAGGTTGCGGATGCGGGGCATGGCAGTTTCCTTGAGGGGGTGGCCTGCGTGGCCGAGGTCAAATTCGGGGTATCAAAACTTTCCAGCGCGCGAGCCAGGCTGGCTTCCGACAACTCGCCCAAATGGCTGGCGAGCAGGCGACCGTCGGCGCTGTAGAACAGCGTCGTCGGCAACGCCATGGAGCCAACGGCCTGGCCTAGTCGGCCGCCGCCATCGAACAGTACGTTAGTCAGGCTCAGGCCTTGGGTCGCCAGGAAGGTGCTGACGCTTTGTATGCTTTCCGCCTGGTTGACGAACAGAAAGGTCAGGTCCGGGCGTTGCTGCTGTGCGCGCTCCAGCACCGGCATTTCCCGCCGGCAGGGCGGGCACCAGGTGGCCCAAAGGTTGATCACCAATGGCCCACCGTGATAGTCGGTGAGTTGCACGGTTGCCCCAGCGGCATTGCGCAGGGCGACGTCGGGCAACCGGGTGCCTTGCTCGTAGAGGCTCAGGGACAGGCTTGCCAGCAGCCAGAACAGCAGGCCGGTGCCGACACTTGCGCCCAGTGGACGCCGAAGTGCTGGCCGTCGCCAGCACCAAGCCACTGCGCTGAGCAGCAGGACGATAACGCCAGGCCAGGCCAGGAAACCACCGTCGCGAAGATCGATGATCTGCCACGGGTCATCGCGGTAGTGGGTCCAGTAGACGAGAACGAACCCCACCCGGGCCGCCAACATCCCCAACAGAAACAGGCTGAACAGCACTGACTCGGGATTTTCACCACCACGCCTGGCGACTCGCCAACCGACCAGCATGGCCAGTGCCAGGGCACTGATCAGCAGCAGGTGATTGAGCGCGATAGCAAAAGTGCCGATAGTAAAAGTCAGCATCAACGGGTATCCCGGGTGATATTCCAGCGTTGCACAAAGCCAGCGACATCGACTTCGCCAGTAATGCGCTGGCTGCGGCGTTCTTCGCCATCCGGGCCGATCCATAACAGGCTCGGTGGCCCCGGCACTTTATAACGGCTGAGCAGTTCGCGGCTGGCGGCGTTGTCGGCGGTGACGTCCAGGCGCAGTAGACGGACATCTTTCAGCGCTTGCAACACATGAGTCTTGGCAAATACCTGTTTTTCCATGATTTTGCACGACACACACCAGTCCGCGTAGTAATCGAGCAACACCCATTGGCCTTGCGCCTTGGCGGTGTTCAGTTCGTCTTGCAGGGCTGCGGGATTTTTGACGGTGATAAAGGCCTCATGTGGCGTCAGACCGGCGACACTGACAGAACGCGAAGGGCTATAGACCTGCAACGGTTTCCACAGGTCTTCGCTGCCGCCAGCGGCACCGATCAACAATACGCTGCCCCACAGCCCAAACAGCACCGAACTTGCGCCAAACACATGGGCTGCGCGGCCGTAGCCGCCGGTTTGCCGCCAGCCGGCATAGGCCATGACCAGCAACAACGCGCCCCACAAACCGATCCACAGCGACTCATCGAGCACCGGGCGAATCATCAGGATGGCGGTGCCAAGAAACAGGAAGCCGAAGATGCCCTTGAGCAGGTTCATCCAGGTTCCGGGCTTGGGCAGGAAGCGATTGCCGACGGTGACCAGCAGCAACAGCGGCACACCGATGCCCATGCCCATGGCGAACAGGATCAACCCGCCATGCAGCGCATTGCCGCTCTGGGCGATGTACAGCAAGGCACCGGCCAGTGGCGCGGTCATGCACGGCCCCACCAGCAGCCCGGACAAGGCACCCAGCACCCCGGCACCGACCAGGCTGCCGCCGCGGCGCGTGCGCCCGACGTTCTCCAGACGATCACGCACCGCAACAGGCAATTGCAGTTCAAAGAAACCGAACATCGGCAAGGACAGCAGCACGAACACCGCCGCGAAACCGCCCAGCAACCACGGTTGCTGCAACAGCGCCGGCAGGTTTGCGCCAAGCATCGCTGCGAGAACACCCATCGCGGCGTACACCAGCGCCATGCTGACCACGTAACTGCCGGCAAGGGCAAAACCGCGTTTGGGACTGGCGCCACTGCCGACAATCAAACCGGCGAGAATCGGCAACATTGGCAGAGAACACGGGGTGAACGCCAGCAGCAGGCCCAGGCCGAAGAACACCAGCAAACTCCAGCCCAGCGCCCGTTGTTGCAGGCCGCTGGCAAGCGCTTGATCCGCTGCTTGCGTAGTGTTTGCCAGCGTCGTGCTGTTACCCAGATCGACGATCCCGGTTTGCGGCGGATAACACAAGCCGGCATCGGCGCAGCCCTGAAAACCGACCTTGATCTGGCCACTGGCTCCGGCCGGGATCCGCAGTTCCAGGCCCTGGCGATAGACCTGTTGTTCGCCGAAGAACTCATCGCTGTGGGCTTCGCCCTCAGGCATCGGCGGCTTTTGCGCGTCGGGTAGACCATCGAACTTCATGCGTTGCCGGTACAGGTAATAGCCGTCGGCAATTTGCCAAAAGAGTTGGGTTTCACCCGAAGCAAGTTTTTCAGAGGTGAATACGAAGGCTTTTCCAACTGGCAGAAAATCGGGTTTGGTCTCGAACGGATTCGGTCCCGCTTGAGCCAGGCCCGAGATAAGCATAAAAAAGAAAACAAACAATCGACGCATGAAATAAAGCCTTGGATCGGTGCAGTTGATGAGCACAATGGGTGTTGGCGATTAACCGGTGATTAACCCGTCTATCGTCGGGCTGTCGGACTGTTCCTGATGCTTGCCGGGCTCAGGGCATAATGTCCGCTTAATCCGGTACCGTCTTAATCAGCGCTTTTCTACAGGTCTCACCATGCACGTACTTGTCTGTGAAGATGATGAACTGATCGCCAGCGGTATTGTCGCCGGTCTCACGGCCCAGGGCCTGACGGTAGAACACGTCGCCACGGCGTCAGCTGCCCGGGCAATGCTGAAGGTAGCCGAGTTCGACGTCATGGTGCTTGACCTCGGCTTGCCGGACGAGGACGGCCTGAGGCTGTTGCAGCAGTTGCGCCATCAAGGGCTGGAGCTGCCGGTGCTGATCCTGACCGCACGCGACTCGGTGACTGACCGCGTCGACGGTTTACAGGCTGGCGCCGATGACTACCTGCTCAAACCGTTCGATCTGCGTGAGCTGGCCGCTCGCCTGCACACTCTGCTGCGTCGGGTGGCCGGGCGCAGCGTCAATCTGATCGAACATGGGCGCCTGACTTACAATCCCAGCAGCCGGGAGACCTTTCTGGCCGGCCAGCCGGTGGACCTGTCGCGGCGTGAACAATCGCTGTTGCAGGCGTTATTGCACAATCGTGGTCGGGTACTGTCCAGCGAGCAGTTGAAAGACAGCGTCTACGGCTTCAACGATGAATTGGAAAGCAACGCCCTTAACGTGCATATCCACCACCTGCGGCGCAAACTCGGCAATGGTATCGTCGAAACGGTACGCGGTCTGGGCTATCGCCTTGGGCCGGCGGACGGCGAGGAGCAATAGCCGTGATGAGTTTGCGTTTGCGCTTGAGCCTGACCCTCGGGGTAGCCTTCGCCCTGATCTGGGCCCTGGCTGCCGCCTGGATGCTCAGTGACCTGCGCAATCAGATGATGTTTTCCCTCGATCAGCGTCTGGTGGCCTCGGCACGTATGGTCGCCGGGCTGCTGGAACAACTGCCGGCGTTGCCGAGCAAAGGCGAGGGCACACATTTCAGTGCTGAACAACTTAATATCCCTGGGGGCATGGCCTGCCAGGTCAGCTCTTTGCGCGGCGAAATTCTCGCCCGCAGCCACAGTACCCCGGACCAAAAGCTGGAAGCCGAGAAGATGGGTTTCCATGACCAGATGATCGACGGCGCACGCTGGCGCAGTTTCACCCTGGCCAGAGGCGATTTGCGTATCACCACCGCGGACCGCCAGGTCGAGCGAGAGGCACTGAACCTCTCGGTGCTGCTGGCGGCGTCGGTACCAGTGGGCGTGGCGTTGATGGGCTGCCTGTGCCTGCTCTGGCTGGGCATCGGTCAGGGCCTGGCGCCGCTGAACCGCATGCGCGATGCCTTGATGCGGCGCAGTGCCGACTCCCTCGAGCCCTTGCAGATCCAGCCGCTGCCCAGCGAGCTGCAACCCTTGCTCGATACCCAGAATCAGCTGTTGAAGCGGATCGGCAAAACCATCGAACGCGAGCGTCGCCTGACCGGCGATGCTGCCCACGAACTGCGCAGCCCGCTGACGGCGATCAAGACCCACCTGCAAGTGGCAAGAATGACCGAAGGCGCAGCACGGGAGCAGTCTTTGGTGCGGGCCGAAGAAGGTGCTGACCGTTTGCATCGAACCCTTGAGCAACTGTTGCTGCTGGCTCGGGTCGAAGGCCGCCTGTCGTTCGATGACGGGGTGCAGTGCAACGCCGAGCAGGTGGCGCGTCTGGCCATTCAGGATGCGGCCAGTGGCGATCGCCAGCGCATCCAGTTGCGTTTGCCGGATGATTTTTCTTCGGCACCGGTCCAAATGCCGTCCGTGCTGTCGATTGCCGCTTTGCGCAACCTGTTGGACAACGCTCTGCGGCACACCCCGGGCGATACTTCGGTCGAGCTGACGCTGGAAACCATCGGCAATCGCGTGCGTTTCCAGGTGCGCGACCATGGCCCGGGTATTGCGCAAGAAGACCTGCAACACCTGACCCAAAGGTTCTGGCGCAATAGCAAGAGCACCGGTTGCGGTCTTGGCCTTGCGATTGTTCAGGCGATTGTTCAGCGCTGCGGCTGCGTCCTGCATTTCGACAGCCGACCCGACGGCCTGCGGGTCGAACTGACCATGCCATTGCAGCCTGTTTAAGCGACACTGGCCTGTGTGGCTGATTCTGTTAGTCATTGATCTGTGCAGTACAGGGATCGCCTACCCGGATTACAGCTCCAGCTGATCTGCCTTGATCCCGAATGCCTGGGCAATTTTCTCCCGTGTGGCCCGGCGCGGTTTGTTCACTGCTTCCTGTTGCGCAAACGCCGGCTGTGAAATCCCCATGCGTTTTGCCACTTCTTCCTGGGTGAGGTTCAAGTGTTCACGCCAGGCGCGGATCGGGGTGGCGCCATCGACAATGCGGCTGACCACTTCGTGCGGGATCAGATCGGCTTCGACTTGTTGAGCCTTGTATTGCTCATAGGGAATGACGACAAAGGCCGGTTTACCGTCCGGGCCGTTGATGATTTGTACGTCAGTAGGTGCGTTCGTCACGTTTTTTTACCTCTTGAATGCTGACGACCTGGATCATGCCGTCCCAGTCGAAAAGGACTCTGTAATTGCCCACTCGCTGACGGTATCCACGAGCGTGATTCGCTAGCGCCTTGACGTTGGTCACGTCGGGCATGCGTTTTAGCTCGGTGACAGCATCGCGGATGTGAACCTGGTGCTGGGTATGCAACCTCAGCAACTGCTTCACGGCTTTTCTGGTCCAGTTGATTTGATTCATGGGATGGTAATAAGTCTTTTATAAGGTTTGCAATGGGTTTTTATTTTTCTATAAGTGATCGGGACGAAAACGCTTGGCTTTCGCTGCACTCATGACAAACCCTAGGCGACTCCCGAAACTCGGCCGTCTCAAACTGTTGCTGCATGTGGACCGGGCTCGCTATCCTGCTGAGCCCGTTAATCGATCAACACACCGGCCGTACCTGAGCCGCCCCTGGGATGTATTTTGCTAACGGATCAGATGCGATGAATGCACAGTTGGATGAGTTCGGCCCGATCAAGGCCGTGATTTTCGATATGGACGGTTTGTTGCTGGACACCGAGGGGATCTACACCGAGGTCACGCAGATCATTGCCGACCGTTATGGCCGGACCTTCGACTGGAGCATCAAGCAGAACATCATCGGCCGTGGGGCAGGTGATCTGGCGCGGTATGTTGTCGAGGCGCTGGACTTGCCGATCACCGCCGAGGAGTTTCTGCGGGTGCGCGAGCCGTTGATGCGTGAGCGTTTTCCGCGTGCATTGGCGATGCCGGGCGCGCAGGAGCTGGTCCGACATTTGAAAGCCAATAACGTCCCGATTGCGGTGGGGACCAGCTCTTCGCGGCAATCTTTTGGACAGAAAACCACGTTGCACGGCGACTGGTTCGCGCTGTTCGACACCATCGTCACGGCGGACGATCCGCAAGTGGGCGCCGCCAAGCCGGCACCGGACATCTTCCTGACGGCTGCGCAACGGTTGGGGGTTGCACCGAAGGATTGCCTGGTGTTCGAAGATTCGCCGTTTGGTGTCACGGCAGCAAAAGCTGCTGGCATGACGGCGATTGCAGTACCTGATGCGGCGATGGCGGACGCAAAGTTTGCCCATGCAGATGGGATTATTCGAACCTTGAAGGCGTTTCAGCCGGGGGCGTGTGGGTTGCCGGTGCTCGAATGGGCATGAGTTCTCGGTAGCCGCAGCCTGCGACAGCGGCTACCGAAGAGCCGGTAACATCTACATGGCAAAACGCCGGGCAACGTTACTACCGTTGCCCGGCGTTTTTTATGGCCGCGAATCAGGCGCCGAAGCCGCCGTCGATGGTCAGGCTGGCACCGGTGATGTAGCCGGCTTCCGGACTTGCCAGGTAGGCAACGAAGCTGGCGATTTCCTCGACCTTGCCGTAACGACCTACCGCCATCAGCGGGATCAGGCTATCGGCGAAATCACCGTGAGCCGGGTTCATGTCGGTGTCGACCGGGCCGGGCTGCACGTTGTTGATGGTGATACCCCGTGGGCCAAGGTCGCGGGCCAGGCCTTTGGTCAGTCCGACCAGCGCGGCTTTGCTCATCGCATACGGGCCACCACCGGCGAAGGGCATGCGATCAGCGTTGGTGCTGCCAATGTTGATGATGCGACCGCCTTCGGTCATGTGTCTGGCGGCTTCCTGAGTGGCGATGAACACGCTGCGCACGTTGATGGCCAGGGTTTGATCGAAGTCTTCCAGTTTGAAGTCCTCCAGCGGCGCGATAGCCAGCACGCCGGCATTGTTGACCAGGATGTCCAGCCTGCCGAAGGTTTCGACGGTACTGTTGACGGCGTTGCGGATGGCGACGGCGTCGGCGCTGTCAGCCTTGATGGCCAAGGCTTTGCCACCGGTGGAGGTGATGCTGTTCTGTAATTCTTCAGCCTTGGCAGCCGAGCTGACATAGGTGAAGGCAACGGCTGCGCCTTGAGCCGCCAGGCGTTTGACGATGGCGGCACCGATGCCGCGAGAGCCGCCCTGGATCAGGGCTACTTTACCGCTGAGGTTTTGAGTGGTCATGTCGTTCTCCAAAAGTTCAAGGCGGGCTGCCTTGTTGTTGGAGTCGAGTATCGACCTCGGATTACCGGCTGAGTAGAGGGTGATTGCTATAGTCTGTGTAAACCAAAAGTTTATAGTGGCGACCATGGAAACCTTCAGCAGTATCGAATGCTTCGTCCGTAGCGCAGAGGTCGGCAGCTTTGCCGAGGCTGCGCGGCGCTTGAGTCTGACCCCGGCTGCGGTGGGTAAAAGTGTCGCCAAGCTCGAGGCCCGGCTCGGTGTGCGATTGTTTCAGCGCAGTACCCGCAACCTGACTTTGACCGAGGCCGGCCAGCTGTTCCTCGGTGAGGTCAGTACCAGTCTTCAGACCATTCAAAACGCCGTGGCTAATCTGGCCAGCGCGCAAGGACGCCCGGCGGGGACACTGAAAGTCAGCATGGGCACGGCGTTCGGGCGGTTGTACATCGTGCCGTTGCTGGGGGAGTTTCTACGGCGCTTTCCGGCGATCAACCCGGACTGGCATTTTGATAACCGCCAGGTCGACCTGATCGGCCAAGGTTTCGATGCTGCGATTGGCGGTGGCTTTGAACTGCCGCAAGGGGTGGTAGCGCGCAAACTGACGCCGGCCCATAGGGTGCTGGTGGCCTCCGAGGATTATCTGAAGCGGCGCGAGGCGATTGTCGAACCAGATGACTTGCGCCATTGCGACGGAATTCTGATTCGCTCACCGCAAACCGGGCGCGTGCGCTCTTGGCAACTGACCAGTCGCACCCGGCAACACAGCCCATTGGCGCTTGCGGCGCGGATGACCATGAGCGATTCAGAAGCCGCCTGCGTCAGTGCCACGCAGGGATTGGGTATCGCCTTGGTCAGCCTGCCGTTCGCCGTGAACTACTTGAGCGCGGGTACCTTGCAGCGGGTGTTGCCAGATTGGTATGTCGACGACGGCAATATTTCGATCTATTACGCCGAGCATAAGTTGTTGCCGGGCAAGACCCGGGCGTTTGTCGACTTCATCATCGAGCAGTTTGCCGAGCAGCAATTGGCGCAACGGTTCAGTGCGCTATGAGTTTGGCAATGAACCGAGGTGCTGCCATCGCGGGCAAGCCTCGCTCCTACGCAAATGCTGCCTTGTAGGAGCGAGCTTGCTCGCGATGAACTACGCAAATGCTGCCTTGTAGGAGCGAGCTTGCTCGCGATGAACGATAACGCGCTCTTCAGGCAAACTCAGCGCCCAAACCGCCCTGGCCAACCAATAATGGTCTTCGGCCGAGGCGTGGCATAGGTCCGCACCTTGGACGTGGAAAGCCCCAATCGCACCAGCGATTCAGCAATGGTCACCGCCGCGCTCACCCCATCCACCACTGGCACGCCGGTACGCCGACGAATGTGTTCATCCAGCCCGGCCATACCGCCACAACCCAGACAGATCACTTCAGCCTTGTCCTCACTCACCGCCAACTCCGCCTGGCGGACGATGGCCTCCATAGCGCGCTCTGGGTCTTCTTCCAGTTCCAGCACCGCCAGGCCACTGGCTCGAACCGACGCGCAGCGTTCATAAAGGCCGGAAAGCTTGAGGCGGTCCTCGATCAGCGGCACGGTGCGGTCCAGTGTGGTGACCACCGAATAGGCGTGGCCAAGAAACATTGCGGTGCTCGCGCCTGCATCGGTGATGTCCACCACTGGCACGTTGAGCAACTCCTGCAGACCTTCACGGCCATGCTCCCCGTAGCCGGCCTGGATCACCGCGTCATAGGGTTGGTCGTATGACAGCACGCGGTCCATGACGGCGATCGCGGCCAGATAGCTTTCGAAATTGCCTTCGATGGACTCTGCGCCGAAAAAGGGCGTCAGACCGATGATTTCAGTGCCGGGCGAGGCCACAGCTTGCGCCTGTCTGGCGATGGCCTGGGTGATGGACTCGGTGGTGTTGACGTTGACCACAAGAATTCGCATGGGTTGTCCTTATAGCAGAGTCATTTGACGGCCCGGGTTGAACGGGCCGCACTGGAGTTAGTGGCTGACGTTTTCAACCGCAATGGCTTCACCGCTGACATCCGCGTAGTGCGGTTGCCGCTTGGCGATGATCAGATAAAGAATACCTGCGATACCGGCGCCAAACAGCCAGGAGAACGGCGATACGCTGGCAAAGCCCGGAACCAGTGCCAGGGTGATGGCAATCAGCGCCGCAGGAACAAAGGCTGCAACGGCCCGCAAATTCACACCGGCGCTGTAGTAATAAGCGCCCTTTGGATCTTCGCTGTAGAGCTCGGGCACATTGACCTGGCCTTTGCGCACCAGCCAGTAGTCGACCATGATCACCCCGTACAGGGGCCCCAACAGCGCGCCGAGCCCGGACAGGAAGTACACGATCACCAGCGGGCTGTTATAGAGATTCCACGGCAGGATCAGCACCGCAATGGTCGCGCTGATCAACCCGGCGCGGCGAAAGTTCAGGTACTTGGGCGCCAGGTTGCTGAGGACGAAGGCGGGGGCGACGAAGTTGGCCATGATGTTCACTGCCACGGTGACGATCAGGAATGCCAGGCAGCCGAGTACCAGAAAAAACGTATTGGGAATCGAGGCGATGATTTCGGTCGGGCTTTCGATGATCCGTCCGTTGATCTGGAACTGCGCACCGCAAAGCAGCACGGTGATGCTGGCGAACACCAGAATATTCACCGGAAGGCCCCAGAAGTTGCCGACCTTGATGGTCTTGCGGCACGGTGAAGAGCGGGCGAAATCGCAGAAGTTGAGGATCAGCGTGCCGTAGATCGACAGCCACAAGGCGCCGCCGGCGAAAATGTTGCGCCACATCTGGGCCCCGGTCAGTGGTTCGCGGATCGACCAGGCGATGGTCGCATTGGCCTGGGTGTACATCCACGCCGCCAGGGCGGCGACGGTCAGCAGAATCACCGGCCCGGCAAACGCTTCATAGCGCCGAACCATCTCCATGCCGTAGGCGAGAATCGCCAGTTGCACGAACCAGATCGTCACGAAACATACCCAGCCCAGGCTCGACAACCCGAGGATCGAGTTGTGATCGTACTCGGCAAAGCCTGGGTGGACTGCGGTCAGCAGCACGCGAAACACCACGGAGGCAAGGTACGTCTGGATACCGAACCAGGCAATGGCGATGACGGCGCGGATCAGCGCCGGAATTTGTGCGCCATGGATACCGAAACTGATCCGGCTGATGACCGGGAATGGCACGCCGGTCTTCTGGCCCATGTAGCCGGACAGGTTCATGAAGAAGTACACCAGCGCCGCGCCAATCCCCAGCGACAGCAGAATTTGCCAACCGCCCAGGCCCAGGGCGTACAGGCCGATGGCGAAGGAGTAGTTGGCGATGTTGTGCACGTCATTGGTCCACAACGCAAAGATGCTGTAACGACCCCAGCGTCGGCCTTCGATTTTGGTGGGTGCCAGGTCCTTGTTGTGCAGTCGTGGGCTTAGGCTCAGCGGTGGCGTCGCTCCAAGTGTTTGACTGGTGTTGGATTGAGAGTGGTTGTGGGTGGAGGAGGGCAAATCCAGTGCGATGTTATTAGAGAGGCTTGTACGCATTCCGGCAGGCTCCTGATCCCGGGTTGACGGTGACTGTGCATGAGCGCAAGGCTCGGCAATCTTCGCCGACGGTTCCGGGAATCACTGGGTTCTGGGCATCTGCAGCCTGACGGAGAATTAACCGTGGCAGGTGTGCGGATATAAAGTGTGTGTATGTTTTGAGGTTATTGTATACAAAACACAAGTCTTCTTAAGCCACTTCTATGCCAGATTTCTGTCTATGAATTCTGTGTTTAATTTCGTTTTTATATATTTTGAAGGTAAGTAACTGAAATAAAATCAATATTAATTGACTGATTGAACAGGTATTTATTTTTTGAGGGTGTCCAGGCTTGCACAGGCGAGCAGTAGCTCAGAAGGGAGGATGTAACTTTTTGGGGCGCTGACAGGTAAAGTGCACACGGAAATGGCACCTATGGTGACATTCTTGTACACATGTTTTTCGCGGGACAGGTCTTGACTGGCTGGACATCAAAAGATCGACCGAACGCGGCCCGAGCTTTCGCCAGCTCCTGCACTGGATGTGTGTACATCACCAGGAGCTGCCGCAGGTTGCGATCTTTACGCTTTGCTGATGATATTCCCGGCGTGCAGCCCGCATTCTTTCTGCGTGGCTTCTTCCCACCACCAGCGGCCTTCGCGCTCGTGTTGGTTCGGCAGGACAGGGCGGGTGCACGGCTCGCAGCCGATGCTGATAAAACCGCGTTCGTGCAGGCTGTTGTAAGGCAGCTCAAGCATGCGGATGTAACCCCAGATCTCTTCACTGGTCATTTGTGCCAGCGGGTTGAATTTGTAGAGGGTACGTTCAGGAGTGGAGAAGGCACTGTCGATTTCCAGCACGGCAACCTGGCTGCGGGTGCCGGGGCTCTGGTCGCGGCGTTGGCCGGTAGCCCAGGCGCTGACGGTGGAAAGTTTGCGGCGCAGTGGTTCGATCTTGCGGATGCCGCAGCATTCGCCATGACCATCCTTGTAGAAGCTGAACAGGCCTTTTTCCTTCACGAAGGGTTCAAGCTTGCTTTGATCCGGCGATACCAGCTCGATCTGGATCTTGTAGTGCTCGCGAACCTGCTCGATGAACCGGTAGGTTTCCGGATGCAGACGACCGGTGTCCAGGCTGAAGACCTTGACGTTTTTGTTCAGCTTCCAGGCCATGTCCACCAGCACCACGTCTTCCGCGCCGCTGAAGGAAATCCACAAGTCGTCGCCGAACTGGGCGAAGGCCAGTTTAAGAATGTCCTGGGCGGACTTGTTGGCATAGGTTGCAGCGAGTTCAGCGACGTCGAATGATTGGCTCATCAGGGTGGTTTCCTACAGGTCGGTGGCGCTAAGCGCTCTATATACTGGCGATGGTAACAAAAACCTGTGGTGGCTGGCTCGCTCCTCTGCGTTGCGTCGGTCAGAGCGAGTCGCTAGAGTTCGGCTGTCCTTTTACTCGCCTCGACTCAATAATCAATACAAATGGGAGTGTCTTGTGGAAATTGCCTGTCTCGACCTGGAAGGTGTGCTGGTCCCGGAAATCTGGATCGCCTTTGCCGAAAAAACCGGTATTGAATCCCTCAAGGCAACCACTCGGGATATTCCCGATTACGACGTGCTGATGAAGCAGCGCCTGCGAATTCTTGATGAGCACGGCTTGAAGCTGTCCGATATCCAGGAAGTGATCGCGACCCTCAAGCCGCTGGACGGTGCCATTGAGTTCGTCAACTGGCTGCGCGAGCGGTTTCAGGTGGTGATTCTTTCGGACACTTTCTATGAGTTCTCCCAGCCGCTGATGCGTCAACTGGGTTTCCCGACGCTGCTTTGCCATCGGTTGATCACTGACGAAACGGATCGGGTAATCGGCTATCAACTGCGCCAGAAAGACCCCAAGCGCCAGTCGGTGCTGGCGTTCAAGAGCCTGTACTACCGAGTGATCGCGGCCGGTGATTCATACAACGACACCACGATGCTGGGCGAGGCCGACGCAGGGATTCTGTTTCATGCGCCGGAAAACGTGATTCGCGAGTTCCCGCAGTTTCCGGCAGTGCACACCTTTGCCGAGCTCAAGCAGGAGTTCTTGAAAGCTTCGAGTCGGGAGTTGAGCCTGTAATCGGATGGCAGGTGTTGAGTGTTGATCGTTCCCACGCTCCGCGTGGGAATGCCTCACTGGACGCTCTGCGTCCGCTTCGACAGTGACGCAGAGCGTCACAGACTGCATTCCCACGCAGAGCATGGGAACGATCGACTGTCACAATCCCTGCAAGGTTTCCAGCAGCACCTTCACCTTGGTGATGGACTCCTGATATTCGGCCTGCCAGTCCGAGTCCGCGACGATTCCGCCACCGCCCCAGCAGCAGACTTGCTCATCCTTGACCAGCAAGCTGCGGATGGCGATAGAACTGTCCATTTCCCCGCGTACATCCAGATACAGCAACGAGCCGCAATATAACCCGCGCCGGGTCGGTTCCAGCTCGTCGATGATTTGCATCGCCCGGATTTTCGGTGCGCCGGTGATCGAGCCGCCGGGGAAACTGCCGGCGATCAGGTCCAGGGCATCTTTATCATCCGCCAACTCGCCGGTGACGCTGCTGACCAGGTGATGCACGTTCGGGTAGCTTTCCAGGCTGAACAACTCCGGCACCCGCACCGAGCCGATACGGCAGGTGCGGCCCAGATCGTTGCGCAGCAGGTCGACGATCATCAGGTTTTCCGCACGATCCTTGGCGCTGGCCAGCAGCTCGGTGGCATTGGCCGCGTCTTCAAAAGCGTCCTTGCCGCGCGGCCGGGTGCCTTTGATCGGACGGGTTTCCACGTGGCCGTCACTGACTTTCACGAAGCGTTCCGGAGACAGGCTCAGCACCGCGCCGCCGTCGGGCAGGCTCTGGAAACCGGAGAAGGGCGTCGGGCACGCTGCCCGCAGCGCGCAGTACGCCGTCCACGGGTCGCCCTGGCATCGCGCGCGGAAGCGTTGGGCAAAGTTGACCTGATAACAGTCGCCGGCCTGAATGTAATGCTGGATGCGCAGGAAAGCTTGCTGATAGTCGCCGGGACTGAGGTCAGGGCTCATCGGACCGTTTAGCGTGAAGGCTTCGGGTGTCGAGTGCGCTGGCTGGCTGAACAGCTCGATCAGGCGCTGACGTTCTGTATCGGCCAGGCTTGGGTGAAACACCAGTTGGCTGGTGCCCGACAAGTGATCGCTGATCAACGCCCAGTTGTACAGACCCAGGTGCGCATCGGGTAACCGCAAGTCATCGCGGGCCTGGTTCGGCAGGGTTTCCAGATGGCGGCCAAAGTCGTAGCTGAGGTAGCCGATCAGGCCGCCGACGAAGGGCAGTTGATACGGTTGCGGCAGCGCAGCGTTGCCAAGGCGGGTCAGGTTGTTTCGTAGCCGTTGCAGGAAATGGGCACCGCTTTCGTCCGGTAATACCGTTAGCTGCTCCAGCGGCCAGGCACTGAGCAGGTCATAGCGTCCGCGTTCGGCGCTCGGGCGACCGCTGTCGAGCAGCACGGCGCCGGGGGCATGCCGAATCGCCGCGAAATACTCGGCGGGGTTGGCGCGATAAGGGAGCGGGTGTACGGAGCAGGTCAACATGCGGGGCAGATCAGTCATCGGTGCGCGGCTGGCGATTGTAGTCCCCTGCAGGATTTGCTCCTAGAGGGGATGTCGGGGGATGGCACTTTTTACGTCGCAAGAACGCTGTAGCCGCGTCCTTCGGCAGCGCCTACAGGGTTGCGGTCACGGGGTGTATTCCCTGACCTTGTGTGAGGAGTGCTCGTTGTGCGCTTCAACCGCTGGTACATGTCCGAACAGTTGTTGAGCAAAGCGCACACGTTCCTCCGGCGTTTCCTTGATGCCTCTGGCCTTGAGTTCTTCCAGGCGCGCTTCCACGGCATGGGTGCGCAGGGTCAGGCCGCAATCGTTGGCAATCTGGATGTTCAGGCCGGGGCGGGCGTTGAGTTCGAGAATCAACGGGCCTTTTTCCTGGTCCAGCACCATATCGACGCCGATATAGCCCAGTCCGCAGAGTTCATGGCAACCGGCCGCCAGCTTCATGAAGCCGTCCCAATAAGGCAGCTGCACGCCGTCCACCGCATTGTTGGTGTCCGGGTGTTTGGCGATGATGCTGTTCAGCCAGGTACCGCGCAGGGTCAGGCCGGTGGCCATGTCGACACCGACGCCGATGGCGCCCTGGTGCAGGTTGGCCTTGCCATTCGACTGACGGGTTGGCAGGCGCAACATGGCCATCACCGGATAGCCCATCAGTACGATGACGCGGATATCGGGCACGCCTTCGTAGCTGATACTTTTGAAGATCTGGTCCGGGGTTACGCGGTATTCGATCAATGCCCGATCACGATGACCGCCCAGGGAATACAGGCCAGTCAGAATGCTGGAAATCTGATGTTCGATTTCCTCATGGGTGATGATTTTCCCGGACACCGTGCGATAGCGGCCCTCGAAGCGGTCGGCGATCACCAGGATGCCGTCACCGCCAGCCCCCTGGGCCGGCTTGATGACGAAGTCGCTGCGCCCGCCGATGATCTCGTCGAGCTTGTCGATTTCCTTTTCGGTGGAGATCACTCCGTACATTTCCGGCACCTGAATGCCGGCCTTGATCGCACGTTCCTTGGTGATGATTTTGTCATCGACAATCGGGTACAGGCTGCGCTTGTTGTACTTGAGCACGTAGTCTGCGTTACGCCGATTGATCCCCATGACACCCCGGGCTTGCAGGGCCTTCCAGGTCTTCCAGAGGCCAAACATTACGAATCAGCCTTGAGGAAGGCTTTGAACCGCACCAGCTCGGTGAGGCGGTAGCCACGATAGCGCCCCATGGCCAGCATGAAGCCCACCATAATGAACAGAATCGCCGGGAAGGTGAACACGAAGTAGATCAGCTCCGGCACGCTCATGATCAGGTGTGCCAGGGAGGCGGCGAACAGCGTACCAATGGCGACTTTCATCGCATGGCCGGCACCACGCTCTTCCCAGGTGATCGACAGGCGTTCGATGGTCATGGTCAGAATCACCATCGGGAACAACGCTACCGACAGGCCGCGTTCCAGGCCCAGTTTGTGGCTGAAGAGGCTGATCGCAGCGATCAGCACCACGACAAAGGTCAGTACCACCGACAGCCTGGGCAGCATTTGCAGTTTCAAGTGTTCAAGGTACGAGCGTAGCGACAAGCCCAGCGCGGTGATGATGGTGAACAGCACGATACCGAAGCCCAGCTGCGTCTCGCGAAAGGCCAGGGCAATCAGTACCGGGGTGAATGTGCCCAGGGTCTGCAGGCCGATCAGGTTGCGCAGGATCAGAATCACCAGCACGCCGATCGGGATCATCACCATGACCATGAACGTCTGCTGGGTTTGCAGCGGCAGACCGTAGAGCGAATATCCGAGGAAGTTGGCGTCGGAGTTTTCGTCGGTCAGCTTGGCCAGGCGTATGGCGTTCATTTCGCTGTTGTTCATGCTGAAGGTGACGGTGGCTTTCTTGCCGCCATCGACGGTAATCAGGTTGTCATCACCGGTCCACCACAGCAAGCGGTCGGTGGGCAGGCCTTGCTCGCCGGTATCCGGGTTGAAGTACAGCCAGTCGGTGCCGTTGAAGCTGCGCAGCCACAGTTCCGGAGTTTGCGGCTGGTCCGCCACCAGGCGAATGGTGTGGACTTTTTCCATCGGTACATGGGCGATAGACAGCAACAGCTCGACGATCTTTGCCTTGTGCGGCGTCGACGGATCGCCACCCAGCAGCAGTTTGACGTTGTCGTCATTGAGGTTGTTGACACGTTTGATGGCTTCGCCGATGAAGGTTTCGACGTCCGCCGAGTGCTGGCGAATCGGGGCGAGCAGGGCTTCAGCTGCGATTTTTTCCGGGCCTTCGACCGGGATACTGTCGCGGAAAGTCGGGCCTTTGATCTTGGATTTTTCACCGCTGTAGCGCTTGGTCAGCACCAGGCGGTAGTAGAGGGTCTGATTGCCCTTGGCGCGACGGGCGGACCAGGTGACCTTGCGGTTGCCGTCGACGCGGTTGACGGCCACGCCGTAGTTATTGGAGATAAAGCTCTCGTTGAGGCTGACGTAGTCGCGGCTCAGTGGTGGCACGAACATCTGAATCTTGATCGGGTCCTTGGCACTGGCGACGAACTGAACCTTGGCATCGATGTTCCACAAGTCGTCGGTGGCGTCTTCGGTCACGGGAATGCCGAGCACGAAAATCTGGTAGGCCGTGACTGAAATACCCAGCACCACCAGGATGGCGATCAGGATTTTCAGATGGAGGGTAAGAGCGCGCATTGAAATTACTCTGCGGTATGAGCGTCGGCGGCGCAGGCGGGTTTGCCAGCAGCGTATTTGAGACTGGGGTCGACCAGCGCATCAAAGCGCTTGAGCGCTTCGGATCCGATCAAAAGCGGGTATTGGAATGCACTTCGGTCGGTCAGGTTAACTTCAATACTGCGCAAAGCGCTGCCCATGCAGATATCCAGGGCAATCACCGGGCGGGCGGTGTAGGTCTTGTCTTCATAGGGATCGTAGTCGCCCGCGCGGCGCTTGATCTTGCTGACCCGCGCCAGTGGACGTTCAATCGGGTGTGAGTGGGCGGTGTCAATGGCCAGGTAGAAGCGTACCCAGGACTCGCCGTTACGTTTGAAACGTTTGATATCGCGAGCACTGAGGGAGGCGGTTTTGGCGCCTGTGTCGAGTTTGGCCGCGACTTCCAGATCGATCCCGGCAAGCTTTGCGTATTCATTCAGGCCATAAACGGTTTTCTCGGCGGCAGCGCTCACACCGGGCAGGCAGAGTAGGCAAAGCAATGTAGGGAAGGGCTTGAGTCTCATAAATCCTGGAGCGTCGCAATGCGATCTTCGGTTCAAGGCGACTGGCATTGCTGCGCAACCTCGTGTGCCTGGCATAAAAAGATGACAGGCAAATGCGGGCGGCATTCTAGCATGCTGGTTTTATGGCGCCAGCGCTCCAGGTTGGCTATAGGCAGGGGTTCTGCATCGTTATGGTGCAGATGGTTATTAGACGATTGTCGACAATACCTATTTTTCCTTTGACTGTTTGTAGGTAATTAGCTAGTTTTTGTCGCATTGGATTTAAAGGTGTCGACAATATGCTGGATCAACTCGATCCCCCAGTTCTGATGCAGGATGATTCGGAGACCCTCTCCGAGAATGTCTTCCGGCGTATCCAGGCGGCCATCGTCAAAGGCGATATCGCCCCGGGCAGCAAGATTTCCGAGCCGGAGCTGGCGCGTACCTATGGCATCAGCCGCGGGCCATTGCGTGAGGCGATCCACCGTCTGGAAGGGCAGCGGCTGCTGGTGCGTATTCCCCATGTCGGCGCGCGGGTGGTTTCCCTCAGTCATGCCGAGTTGATCGAACTCTATGAAATCCGCGAATCCCTGGAAGGCATGGCCTGTCGTCTGGCCGCCGAGCGCATGAGCGTCGAAGAAATCGACGAGCTGCGCCGGGTTCTCGAGACCCATGAGCGCGATGCGGCGTTCCAGGCCGGTGTCGGTTATTACCAGCAGGAAGGCGATTTCGATTTTCACTACCGGATCATTCAGGGCGCGGGCAACCGCACCCTGACCCAGATGCTCTGCGGTGAGCTGTACCAGCTGGTTCGCATGTACCGCATACAGTTTTCCGCTACGCCTAACCGCCCGCGCCAGGCGTTCGCCGAACATCACCGGATTCTCGACGCGATTGCTGATCGCGACGGTGAACTGGCCGAGTTGTTGATGCGCCGCCACATCGGCGCTTCCAAACGCAATATCGCGCGTCATTACCAGGACAGCGCCAACCAGACAGCCACTCCACGAGGTGAGTCATGAGTTCCAACAAGAGCACTCCAGGCCAGCGTTTCCGCGATGCGGTCGCCAGTGAACAGCCGCTGCAAGTGGTCGGCGCGATCAACGCCAACCACGCCTTGCTGGCCAAGCGCGCCGGTTTCAAGGCGATCTACCTGTCCGGTGGCGGGGTGGCTGCCGGCTCCCTCGGTGTGCCGGACCTGGGCATTACCGGTCTGGATGACGTGTTGACCGACGTACGCCGGATCACTGACGTCTGCGACCTGCCGCTGCTGGTGGACGTGGACACCGGTTTCGGCTCCTCGGCGTTCAACGTGGCGCGTACCGTCAAGTCGATGATCAAGTTCGGCGCCGCGGCGATTCACATCGAAGACCAGGTCGGCGCCAAGCGCTGCGGCCACCGTCCGAACAAGGAAATCGTTTCCCAGCAGGAAATGGTCGACCGCATCAAGGCCGCCGTCGATGCGCGCACCGATGACAGCTTCGTCATCATGGCGCGTACCGATGCACTGGCGGTGGAAGGCCTGGAGTCGGCGCTCGATCGCGCTGCAGCCTGCATCGAGGCCGGCGCCGATATGGTTTTCCCGGAAGCCATTACCGAACTTGAAATGTACAAGCTGTTTGCCAGCCGCGTGAAAGCGCCGATTCTGGCCAATATCACGGAATTCGGCGCGACGCCGCTGTACACCGTCGAGCAATTGAAAGCCGCCGATGTTTCGCTGGTGCTGTACCCGCTGTCGGCATTCCGTGCCATGAACAAGGCGGCAGAAAACGTCTACACCGCCATTCGCCGCGACGGCACGCAGCAGAACGTCATCGACACTATGCAAACCCGTATGGAGCTGTACGACGCCATCGATTACCACGTTTTCGAGCAGAAGCTTGATGCGTTGTTTGCGTCGAAGAAATAGTAGGACCCGTAGCAGCTGCCGAGCCCGCGAGGCTGCGTTCGAGGCCGAAGGACTCGCCAGTCAGACGACGCAGTTTTCCAGATGAACCGCGTCGTCGGGGTTTACGACTGCTGCGCAGCCGGACGCAGCCTCGCAGGCTCGACAGCTGCTACGAAAGTGAGATAGCCGTTTAGAAACGTGCCGATTCCCTAACAAATTCAAGATTGGAGAAAGCAATGGCCGAAGCAAAAGTATTGAGTGGCGCCGGGCTACGGGGCCAGGTGGCCGGGCAAACCGCATTGTCCACCGTGGGACTGGAGGGCGCGGGCCTGACCTATCGCGGCTATGACGTTCGCGAACTGGCCGCCGACGCACAGTTCGAAGAAGTGGCCTACCTGCTGCTGTACGGCGAGCTGCCGACCAAGGCGCAGCTGGCGGCCTACATCAGCAAACTGAGCAAACTGCGTGACCTGCCGCAAGCGCTGAAGGAGGTGCTCGAGCGCATTCCGGCGGACGTTCACCCGATGGACGTGATGCGCACCGGATGCTCGTTCCTGGGCAACATCGAACCGGAGAAAGACTTCTCTGAACAACATGATGCCACCGACCGGCTGCTGGCCGCGTTCCCGGCGATCATGTGCTACTGGTATCGCTTCAGCCACGACGGCAAACGCATTAACTGCGTGACCGATGAAGAATCCATCGGCGGGCATTTCCTGCACTTGCTGCACGATAAGAAGCCGAGCGAGTTGCACGTCAAGGTCATGAACGTTTCGCTGATCCTTTACGCGGAACACGAGTTCAACGCATCAACCTTTACCGCTCGAGTCTGCGCGTCGACCTTGTCCGACCTGTATTCCTGCATCACCGCGGCCATCGGCTCCTTGCGCGGCCCGCTGCACGGCGGCGCCAACGAAGCGGCAATGGAAATGATCGAGCGCTTCAAGTCTCCCGAAGAGGCGATCAAGGGGACCCTCGGCATGCTCGAGCGCAAAGACAAGATCATGGGTTTTGGTCACGCGATCTATAAAGACAACGACCCGCGTAATGAAGTGATCAAGGGCTGGTCGAAAAAGCTCGCCGACGAAGTGGGCGACAAGGTGTTGTTCCCGGTCTCTGAAGCCATCGACAAGACCATGTGGGAGCAAAAGAAACTGTTCCCCAACGCCGACTTCTACCATGCCTCGACGTACCACTTCATGGGCATCCCGACCAAGTTGTTCACGCCGATTTTTGTCTGCTCACGCCTGACCGGCTGGGCCGCTCACGTGTTCGAGCAGCGCGCCCACAACCGCATCATCCGCCCGAGTGCCGAGTACGTCGGCGTCGAACAGCGCAAGTTCGTGCCAATCGAGCAACGCTGACCGGTGGGCATCGGCGTCGGTTGCTGAATGAAACGAAGAGCCCTGTGTAGGAGCCGAGCTTGCTCGCGATAGCGGTGTAACTGTCGACATCAATGTTGAATGTCAGTCCGTCATCGCGAGCAAGCTCGCTCCTACAGTGGATCGCGTTCATTTCAAGCCCGGTGCCAGGCGCCTCCCTTTGAAACTACCGTGATCGAGTCCTGACGCCCATGAACACTGAATTTCGCAAACCGCTGCCCGGCAGCCATCTGGATTACTTCGACGTCCGCGCGGCTGTCGACGGCATCCAGCCCGGTGCCTACGACACACTGCCTTACACCTCCCGTGTGCTGGCCGAGAACCTGGTGCGTCGCTGCGATCCTGCGACCCTCACCGACTCCCTGAAGCAGCTCATCGAACGCAAGCGCGATCTGGACTTCCCGTGGTTCCCGGCCCGTGTGGTGTGTCATGACATTCTCGGCCAGACCGCGCTGGTCGACCTCGCCGGCTTGCGTGATGCCATCGCCCTGCAAGGTGGCGACCCGGCCTTGGTCAACCCGGTGGTGCCGACCCAGCTGATCGTCGATCACTCGCTGGCTGTGGAGTGCGGTGGCTTCGACCCGGACGCGTTCACCAAGAACCGTGCGATCGAAGACCGACGCAACGAAGACCGTTTCCACTTCATCAACTGGACCAAAAAGGCGTTCAAGAACGTTGACGTGATTCCGCCGGGCAACGGGATCATGCACCAGATCAATCTGGAGAAAATGTCTCCGGTGATTCAGGTGCGCGACGGCGTGGCGTTCCCGGATACCTGCGTCGGCACCGACAGCCACACCCCGCACGTGGATGCCCTTGGGGTGATCGCCATCGGCGTCGGTGGCCTGGAAGCCGAGAGCGTGATGCTCGGCCGCGCCTCGTGGATGCGCCTGCCGGAAAGTGTCGGCGTCGAGCTGACGGGCAAGCTGCAACCGGGCATCACCGCCACCGACATGGTGCTGGCGCTGACTGAGTTCTTGCGTAAACAAAAAGTCGTCGGTGCATGGCTGGAATTCTTCGGCGAAGGCGCTTCGGCGCTGACCTTGGGCGACCGCGCGACCATTTCCAACATGGCCCCGGAATACGGTGCCACCGCGGCGATGTTCTACATCGACCAGCAAACCATCGACTACCTGAAACTCACCGGCCGTGAAGACCAGCAGGTGCAACTGGTAGAGCTCTACGCCAAACAGACCGGTCTTTGGGCCGACAGCCTGAAGCAGGCGCAATATGAGCGTGGGCTGCGCTTCGATCTGTCTTCGGTGGTGCGCAATATGGCCGGTCCGAGCAATCCCCATGCGCGGGTGGCCACCACGGACCTCGCGGCCAAGGGCATTGCCGGTCAGTGGGACGATGTGCCGGGGCAGATGCCCGATGGCGCGGTGATCATTGCCGCCATCACCAGCTGCACCAACACCAGCAACCCGCGCAACGTCATCGCCGCCGGCCTGATGGCGCGTAACGCCAACAAGCTGGGGCTGACCCGCAAGCCGTGGGTCAAGTCGTCTCTCGCCCCGGGTTCCAAGACCGTTGCGCTGTACCTGGACGAAGCTGGCCTGACTCAAGAGCTGGAGCAACTGGGATTCGGCGTGGTGGCGTTCGCCTGCACTACCTGCAACGGCATGTCTGGCGCGCTGGACCCGGTGATCCAGCAAGAGATCATCGACCGCGATTTGTACGCCACCGCCGTGTTGTCGGGTAACCGCAACTTCGACGGGCGTATTCACCCCTACGCCAAGCAGGCGTTCCTCGCTTCGCCTCCGCTGGTGGTGGCTTACGCCATTGCCGGGACCATCCGTTTTGACATCGAAAAAGACGTGCTGGGCCTGACCGCCGATGGCAAGGAAATCCGCCTCAAAGACATCTGGCCCAGCGACGAAGAGATCGATGCGGTGGTCAAGGCGTCGGTCAAGCCGGAGCAGTTCCGCAAGGTGTATATCCCGATGTTCGCGATTCACGAAGACACAGGTCCCAAGGTCGAGCCGCTGTACGACTGGCGCGAGATGAGCACCTACATCCGCCGTCCGCCGTACTGGGAAGGTGCGCTGGCCGGTGAGCGTCCGCTCAAGGGCATGCGTCCATTGGCCGTGCTGCCGGATAACATCACTACCGATCACCTGTCGCCGTCCAACGCGATCATGCTCGACAGCGCCGCCGGTGAGTACCTGGCGAAAATGGGCCTGCCGGAGGAGGACTTCAACTCCTACGCCACCCACCGTGGCGATCACTTGACCGCGCAACGCGCAACCTTCGCCAATCCGAAACTGTTCAACGAAATGGTGAAGGAAAACGGAGCGGTCAAACAGGGTTCCCTGGCTCGCGTCGAACCGGAAGGCAAGGTCATGCGCATGTGGGAAGCCATCGAGACCTACATGGAGCGCAAGCAGCCGCTGATCATCATCGCCGGCGCCGATTACGGTCAGGGTTCTTCCCGTGACTGGGCGGCCAAGGGCGTGCGTCTGGCCGGCGTGGAAGCCATCGCCGCCGAAGGTTTCGAGCGCATCCACCGTACCAACCTGGTCGGCATGGGTGTGCTGCCGCTGGAATTCAAACCGGGCGTAGATCGCAAGACCCTGGGTATCGACGGCAGCGAAACCTTCGACGTGATCGGCGAGCGTACCCCGCGTGCCACGCTAACCCTGCTGATTAACCGCAAGAACGGTGAGTGTCTCGAGGTGCCGGTCACCTGTCGCCTCGATACCGCCGAAGAAGTCTCGATCTACGAGGCCGGTGGTGTGCTGCAACGTTTCGCCCAGGACTTCCTCGAGTCGGCGGTTGCCGTCTAATACGACGAGCTGGAGCGGGACGTCGAAGTCCCGCCCCGGCCTATAAGGAAAAACATGGCTCACGTACCGCAAATCAAGATTCCCGCCACCTACATGCGAGGCGGCACCAGCAAAGGCGTGTTCTTCAGCCTGCAAGACCTTCCCGAATCTGCCCAGATCCCGGGCGCTGCACGCGATGCACTGTTGCTACGGGTGATTGGTAGCCCGGATCCGTATGACAAGCAGATCGATGGCATGGGGGCTGCGACCTCGAGCACCAGCAAGACGGTCATCCTGTCCAGGAGCACAAGGCCCGACCACGACGTCGATTACCTGTTCGGTCAGGTCTCCATCGACAAGCCCTTCGTCGACTGGAGCGGCAACTGCGGCAACCTCTCTGCGGCGGTCGGCGCATTTGCCATCAGCAGCGGTCTGGTGGACGCCAGCCGCATCCCCCAAAACGGTGTGGCGACGGTGCGCATCTGGCAGGCCAATATCGGCAAGACCATCATCGCCCATGTGCCCATCACTGACGGCGCGGTGCAGGAAACCGGTGATTTTGAGCTCGACGGCGTGACCTTTCCTGCCGCCGAAGTCCAGCTCGAGTTCATGGACCCGGCCGCCGAGGAGAAGGGTGCGGGCGGCTCGATGTTCCCCACCGGCAATCTGGTCGATGACCTGCAGGTGCCAGGCCTTGGCACGCTCAAGGTGACGATGATCAATGCCGGGATCCCGACCATCTTCGTCAACGCGGATGCCATCGGCTACACTGGCACCGAGTTGCAGGGCGACATCAACGGTGACGCGAAGGCGCTGGCGATGTTCGAGACGATTCGTGCACACGGCGCACTGCGCATGGGCCTCATCCAGCACATTGATGAAGCCGCCAAGCGTCAGCACACGCCCAAGGTCGCCTTCGTCGCCAGGCCGGCCGATTACCTTGCCTCCAGCGGCAAGTTGGTTTGCGCGGGTGACGTGGACCTGCTCGTACGCGCGCTGTCCATGGGCAAGCTGCACCACGCCATGATGGGCACAGCCGCTGTGGCCATCGGCACCGCCGCGGCAATTCCGGGCACGCTGGTGAGCCTCGCTGCCGGCGGCAGTGCGCACAGTGCGGTGCGCTTCGGTCATCCTTCGGGCACCCTGCGCGTAGGCGCGGAGGCCAGCCAGGTCAACGGCGAGTGGACCGTGAACAAGGCCATCATGAGCCGCAGCGCCCGTGTGCTGATGGAAGGCTGGGTGCGCGTACCGGGTGATGCTTTCTGATATAGGTGAAACCTGTGGGAGCAGGCTTGCTCGCGATGGCGGCGACCCGTTCTTTCAGGTGGACCAAGACAGGTGTTCCCACACTTAACAGAGGGAATCAAACATGAGCGCCAATGTCGACCTGAACTATCGCCCCGACTACGACACCGTCCTGCAGGACATTGCCGACTACGTCCTGAACTTCAAGATCAAGTCCAAAGAAGCGCTGGACACTGCCCGCAACTGCCTGATGGACACCCTCGGCTGCGGCCTGCTGGCCCTGCGTTTTCCGGAGTGCACCAAGCACCTGGGGCCGATCGTGGAGGGCACTGTCGTACCGTTTGGCGCTCGGGTACCAGGCACCAGTTTTCGCCTTGATCCGGTCAAGGCTGCCTGGGACATTGGCTGCATCGTTCGTTGGCTCGACTACAACGACACCTGGCTGGCCGCCGAGTGGGGTCATCCATCCGACAACCTCGGCGGCATCCTGGCCGTGGCTGACTACCTGTCGCAGAAGCGTGTGGCCAATGGCGACGCGCCCCTGACCATTCGCGCCGTGCTGGAAGCGATGATCATGGCCCACGAGATACAGGGCGTGATCGCACTGGAAAACTCCTTCAATCGCGTAGGTCTGGACCACGTAATCCTGGTAAAAGTGGCCTCGACCGCTGTCACCGCGAAACTGATGGGCGCCAACCGCGAGCAACTGTTGTCCGCGTTGTCCCACGCGTTCGCCGATGGTCAGGCGCTGCGCACCTACCGTCACGCGCCGAACGCCGGTTCGCGTAAATCCTGGGCGGCGGGCGATGCGTCCAGCCGTGGCGTGCGTCTGGCGGACATTGCCATGCGCGGCGAAATGGGCATCCCGGGTGTGCTGACAGCAAAACAGTGGGGGTTCTACGACGTGCTGTTCAGCCATACCAACAAGGATCTGGCGCTCAAACCTGAAGACAAGCGTTCCTTCTGCTTCTCGCAGAAATTCGGCACCTACGTGATGGAGAACGTGCTGTTCAAAATCAGCTTCCCGGCCGAGTTTCACGCGCAAACTGCCTGTGAAGCTGCCGTGACCCTGCACGCTCAGGTCAAGGATCGCCTGCGCGATATCGACAAGATCGTCATCACCACTCACGAGTCGGCGATCCGCATCATTTCCAAGGTCGGCAAGCTGGCCAACGCCGCTGACCGCGACCACTGCATTCAGTACATGACTGCCGTACCGTTGGCCTTTGGTAACCTGGTGGCCGAGCAATACGAAGACGATTTTCACGCCGGCCATCCGATTATCGATGAACTGCGCGAGAAGATGGTCGTCGTCGAAGACCCGCGTTACACCCGCGAATACCTGGAAGCCGACAAGCGTTCCATCGCCAACGCCCTGCAAGTGTTCTTCAAGGACGGCTCGAAAACCGAACAGGTCGTGGTTGAGTACCCGATTGGCCACCGCCGTCGCCGCGCCGACGGCATTCCATTGCTGGAGGACAAGTTCAAGACCAACCTGGCAACCCGGTTCACCGCGCAACGTACCGCTGAAATCTTTGCCCTGTGCAAGGACCAGGCTGCACTTGAAGCGACCCCGGTCAACCGCTTTGTTGATATGTTCGTGGTCTGACGCCTGCACGCCCCGGAACGCACGATCTTGATCAGCAGTTTGAGCAAGGCACTGGCGACGGCTTCAGGGCTGGGGAATGAGTGGGCTAAGCGCTTGAAATAACACCGCGTTATCGTTCATCGCGAGCAAGCTCGCTCCTACAGGAAGTACACGATCTAGTGTGGGAGCGGGCTTGCTCGCGATAGCGGTCTGACAGGCGATACAACAATTACTTGAACCGCCGCTCCACGCCTTTCTCCACCAGAATCTTCGCCGAAATCTCTTCCACCGAAAAATGTGTGGAGTTGATATGCGCGATGTTCTCGCGGCGGAACAGATTCTCCACTTCCCGTACTTCGAATTCGCACTGGGCATAACTCGAATAACGGCTGTTAGGCTTGCGCTCGTTGCGGATCGCAGTGAGGCGGTCCGGGTCGATGGTCAGGCCGAACAGTTTGTGCTGATGGGCGCGTAGGGCAGCGGGCAGTTGCAGACGCTCCATGTCGTCTTCGGTCAGCGGGTAGTTGGCCGCGCGGATGCCAAATTGCATGGCCATGTACAGGCAGGTCGGGGTTTTGCCGCAGCGCGAGACACCCACCAGGATCAGATCGGCCTTGTCGTAATAGTGGGTTCGGGCGCCGTCGTCGTTGTCGAGGGCGAAGTTCACCGCCTCGATGCGTTCCATATAGTTGGAGTTGTGGCCAATGGAATGAGACTTGCCGACCGAATACGACGAATGCTCGCTCAACTCCTGCTCCAGTGGCGCGAGGAAGGTCGAGAAAATGTCAATCATGAAACCATTGGAGGTCGCGAGGATCTCACGAATATCCTGATTGACGATGGTATCGAAGATGATCGGGCGAAATCCGTCCTTTTCGGCGGCATTGTTGATTTGTTGCACCATGGCCCGCGCTTTATCCACGCTGTCGATGTACGGCCGTATGGCTTTGCTGAAGGTAATGTTTTCGAACTGCGCCAACAGGCTTTGACCCAGGGTTTCGGCTGTAATGCCCGTGCCATCGGAGATAAAGAAAGCAGATCGTTTCATTTGCGCCTTGGGCCTTAAGCTGGTGACGATTCTTGGATATGATAGGCGCGGTTTGTCGGCCTCGGATGGCCCGCATTCTCACTTATTTTCCAGGTCCAGGCCATATCGCCGGCAAACGCTCCCATTGAGCAGCCGGTGTTCTGAGCTTTTCCAACACAGCTAGTGGAGAGATCACCTTGGTAGAGTACGTAGTTTCCCTCGATAAGCTCGGCGTCCATGATGTAGAGCATGTGGGGGGCAAGAACGCATCCCTGGGCGAGATGATCAGTAACCTTGCGGGTGCCGGTGTATCGGTTCCCGGTGGCTTTGCTACAACGGCTCAGGCTTACCGTGACTTCCTTGAGTTAAGTGGTCTGAACAACCAGATCCACGCCGCCCTTGATGCGCTGGACGTCGATGACGTGAATGCCCTGGCCAAAACCGGCGCGCAAATCCGTCAATGGATCATGGAGGCCGAGTTTCCGGAGAAGCTCAACGCCGAAATCCGCACCGCGTTCGCCACGCTGTCGGCCGGCAACCCCGACATGGCGGTGGCCGTGCGCTCCTCGGCGACCGCCGAAGACTTGCCGGACGCCTCTTTCGCCGGTCAGCAGGAAACCTTCCTGAACATCCGTGGCGTCGAGAACGTCATTCGCGCTGCCAAGGAAGTGTTTGCTTCCCTGTTCAACGATCGCGCCATTTCCTACCGTGTACACCAGGGTTTCGACCACAAGCTGGTCGCCCTGTCCGCTGGCGTGCAGCGCATGGTGCGCTCGGAAACCGGCACCGCCGGCGTGATGTTCACCCTGGATACCGAGTCGGGCTTCCGTGACGTGGTGTTCATCACCGGCGCCTACGGCCTGGGCGAAACCGTCGTACAAGGCGCGGTGAACCCGGATGAGTTCTACGTCCACAAAGGCACGCTGGCAGCCGGTCGCCCGGCAATCCTGCGCCGCAACCTGGGCAGTAAAGCCATCAAGATGATCTACGGCGACGAAGCCAAGGCCGGTCGTTCGGTCAAGACTGTCGATGTCGACAAGGCCGAACGCGCGCGCTTCTGCCTGACCGACGCCGAAGTCAGCGAACTGGCCAAGCAGGCGATGATCATCGAGAAGCACTACAAGTGCCCGATGGACATCGAATGGGCCAAAGACGGTGACGACGGCAAGCTGTACATCGTTCAGGCCCGCCCTGAAACCGTGAAGAGCCGTACCCAGGCGAACGTCATGGAACGTTACCTGTTGAAAGAAACCGGCACCGTGCTGGTAGAAGGTCGCGCCATCGGTCAGCGCATCGGCGCCGGCAAGGTGCGGATCATCAGAGACGTTTCCGAGATGGACAAGGTTCAGCCGGGCGACGTTCTGGTGTCCGACATGACCGATCCGGACTGGGAACCGGTCATGAAGCGCGCCAGCGCCATCGTCACCAACCGTGGCGGGCGTACGTGCCACGCGGCGATCATCGCTCGCGAGCTGGGCATCCCGGCCGTGGTGGGTTGCGGCAATGCCACCCAACTGTTGAAAGACGGCCAGGGCGTTACCGTGTCCTGCGCTGAAGGCGACACTGGTTTCATCTTCGAAGGCCAGCTGGGCTTCGATATCAAGAAGAACTCCGTCGACGCCATGCCTGATCTGCCGTTCAAGATCATGATGAACGTCGGTAACCCGGATCGTGCCTTCGATTTCGCCCAGTTGCCGAACGCCGGTGTGGGTCTGGCCCGTCTGGAATTCATCATCAACCGCATGATCGGTGTGCACCCCAAGGCACTGCTGAACTACGCCGGGTTGCCGCAGGAGATCAAGGAAAGCGTCGACAAGCGCATCGCCGGCTACGACGACCCGGTCGGCTTCTACGTCGAGAAACTGGTCGAAGGCATCAGTACCCTGGCGGCTGCGTTCTGGCCGAAAAAGGTCATCGTGCGTCTGTCGGACTTCAAGTCCAATGAATACGCGAACCTGATCGGCGGCAAGCTCTACGAACCGGAAGAAGAGAACCCGATGCTGGGTTTCCGTGGCGCATCGCGTTACATCAGCGAATCGTTCCGTGACTGCTTCGAGCTCGAATGCCGCGCTCTCAAGCGTGTTCGCAACGAGATGGGCCTGACTAACGTCGAAATCATGGTGCCGTTCGTCCGTACCCTGGGCGAAGCCAGCCAGGTCGTCGATCTGCTGGCGGAAAACGGTCTGGCGCGGGGTGAAAACGGTCTGCGCATCATCATGATGTGCGAACTGCCGTCCAACGCCATTCTGGCCGAAGAGTTCCTCGAGTTCTTCGATGGCTTCTCCATCGGTTCCAACGACCTGACCCAGCTGACCCTGGGCCTGGACCGTGACTCCGGGATCATCGCGCACCTGTTCGACGAGCGAAATCCAGCGGTCAAGAAACTGTTGGCCAATGCCATCCAGGCGTGCAACAAGGCTGGCAAATACATTGGTATTTGCGGTCAGGGCCCTTCCGACCACCCTGATCTGGCCAAATGGCTGATGGAGCAGGGCATCGAAAGCGTCTCGTTGAACCCCGATTCCGTACTGGAAACCTGGTTCTTCCTGGCTGAAGGTCAGGCCTCGGCCTGATGGTGTTGTTGTAGGAGCGAGCTTGCTCGCTCCTACACAGATCGACATTGCGGTCATTGATTGGCCTTTTTAGATATTCAAGTAGGGCGGGCATCCATCTGAATGCCGCCCTTTTTTGTGCAAGGCATTATGCAAAGCAGCAGCAATCTATTTCCTGTCGCCCTGATCAGCGCCGAGCGGCGCGGTGATCTGAGCGAAGACGTCTACCGTTTGAAGCCTGGCAATAGTCCTGATGGCACCGTTGAGCTGGCGGTCACCCGCTTGGGCATGGCGGATGCGCCTGAGGTTCGCGGCGTCCCGGTGGTGCTGCTTCATGGCAGTTTTTCCAACCGGCGATTCTGGTACTCGCCCAAAGGTCTGGGGCTGGGCGCTTATCTGGCGCGGGCCGGTTTTGATGTGTGGATTCCGGAGATGCGCGGTCACGGCTTGTCCCGGCGCAATCAGGACTACAGCAAGAACCGCGTCGCCGACTATGCCCGCTACGATCTGCCAGCGATTGCCGCGTTCGTGCGTGAGCAAAGTGGCCAGATTCCCCATTGGTTGGGACATTCGCTGGGCGGCATCACGCTGGCGGCGGCGTTGGGCGGCCAGTATCTGGGCGCGCCTGCCGTTGCGTCTGCAGCGTTTTTCGGCACCCAGGTCAGTCGTACTTACTGGCCATTGAAAATCCCGCCGGTGGAGTGGAGCGGGCGATTCATTTTGAAGCGATTTGCCCGGATATCGGGTTCCCGGCTCAAGCGCGGACCCGAGGATGAGCCGATTGGGCTGGCCCTGGAAGGCATGCGCTGGTACGGGCTGTTCGGTCGTTTTGGTGACTCGGAGAAGGACTGGTGGGCGGGGCTGGCCGAGAGTCAGGTGCCGGTGTTGGGCGTGAGCGCAGCGGGTGATCATCAAGACCCGACGTGGGCCTGCCGTAAACTTTTCGATCAGTTTGGCTCCGAGCTGCGGCAGTTCGTTTGCCTGGGACGGGAGCAGGGCTTTAGCGACAATTTTGGCCATGTGGAGATGCTGGTCAGTAAAAATGCCCAGACTGAGGTCTGGCCATTGGTGGAGCGCTGGTTGAAAGATCAGGAAACTCCGTTGCTGACCCAGGAGTCGAGTCTCGCCGCTGCGGTCTGAGCGGTGCGCTCTGACAAGGGCATTTCGCTCTGGTCGGCTTACGGCTAAGATATGACGCGTTGGGCTGTTTTGGTCACATTCAGTTACTGAGTCAGCATTTATGTTCGTGCCGCTTGAGCGTCTGATCAATCTGGATGAAGGTTACCGACGAACTTTTCAGGTCGGCGGGCGTAGCCTGTTGCTCTTGGTGCTGGACAATCAGCCGTTGCTGATTGAGGACAGCTGTCCACATCGAGGCGCGCCGTTGTCTGCCGGCACGGTGGTGGGCAATGTGTTGCGTTGCGCGCGGCATGGCATGGAGTTCCAGTTGCCCGGCGGACTTGCCTTGCAGCCGTCCTGCCCTGGCCTGAACATGTTGAAACTGGCGTATGAAGGTGACCGTATCGGTATCGACGTATAAGGTGATGTTTTGAAGATCCAGCGTCGATGCTCGCTTTAACAGCGTATCTCTGTAGTTTTTGACACCCGTTCGTGTTTTTTCTCTTACAGGAGTTTCTCGATGAACCATTACCTTACTCCCGATCTGTGCGACGCCTACCCGGAACTGGTGCAGGTGCTCGAACCGATGTTCAGCAATTTTGGCGGTCGTGATTCCTTCGGCGGCGAAATCGTTACCATCAAGTGCTTCGAAGACAACTCGCTGGTCAAGGAGCAGGTCGAGCTCAAAGGGAATGGCAAGGTACTGGTGGTCGATGGCGGTGGTTCACTGCGCCGTGCGTTGTTGGGCGACATGCTGGCCGAGAAAGCCGCGAAAAACGGTTGGGAAGGGCTGGTCATCTATGGCTGTATCCGTGATGTCGACGTCATCGCGCAAACCGATCTGGGCGTACAGGCGCTCGCCAGTCACCCGATGAAGACCGACAAGCGTGGCATTGGCGATCTCAACGTTGCTGTGACCTTTGCCGGCGTGACGTTCCGTCCGGGCGAATACATCTATGCGGATAACAACGGCGTGATCATCTCGCCAAGTCCGCTGAAGATGCCTGAATAAAATATCGAGTCACAGAAGGGGTGAGGATGTTCGAGGAAGAAAACGCGCAGTGGGGGCTGGTTCATGCCCTGGTGCTGGATGGTAAAGGCGGTGCGCGTTCGATAGCCCGGACTGAACTGGATGACCTGCAACTGCAATCTCACGAAAGCCTCTGGCTGCACTGGGATCGCAGTCACCCGCAAACCCAGACCTGGCTGCGTAAATCCAGTGGTCTGAGTGAGTTCAGCTGCGATCTGTTGCTTGAAGAAAATACCCGACCACGCCTGCTGGCACTGCCGGACAGCGAACTGCTGCTGTTTTTGCGCGGGATTAACCTCAATCCTGGCGCTGAGCCGGAAGACATGGTTTCAGTGCGGATCTTCGCTTCCGCCCAGCGCGTCATTTCATTGCGCTTGCGGCCATTGCGAGCCACCGATGAGTTATTGGTGCAGCTCACCGAAGGCAAGGGGCCGAAAAGCGCCTCGGAACTGATCCTTTATCTGGCTCAGTACCTGACGAACAAGGTCCAGGATCTGGTCAGCGATCTCTCGGAAATTGTCGACAATGAAGAAGAAAAGCTGGATTCCGACGAACGGTATTCGCCGGAGCATGGATCCGTTTTGCAGATCCGTCGGCGGGCTGCCGGGCTGAAACGTTTCCTCGCTCCGCAGCGGGATATTTTCGGTCAGCTTACCCGGATCAAATTGCCGTGGTTCGTCAATGACGATGGCGACTACTGGAACGAATTGAACAACAGCCTGACGCGCTATCTGGAAGAGCTGGAATTGACCCGGGAGCGCGTGGGGCTTGTGCTGGATACCGATGAGCGACGTTTGAACGTGCGGATGAATCGCACGATGTACCGCTTCGGATTTATCACCTGGATCTTTCTGCCGATGAGTTTTCTGACCGGTTTGCTGGGGATAAATGTCGGTGGATTGCCCTTCTCGGGGAACCCATATGGCTTCCTCATTGCCTGCCTGATGATGGTTTCCGTGGCTCTGGGTCAATGGTGGTTGTTCCGGCGTTTACGTTGGGTCTGATGTTTGGGCATGTGACCCGAGGAATTTTGATCGCGTCTTTCACAGACATCTCGAGAGGTGCGTATGCACGATCCGTTCGAACAGTCTCTGCGTGACATGCTTAAAGCGACGCCGTCCACCCGTGACGACGCTGCTTGCCTGGGCCGTGTACTGAAAACCGCCAACCGTCAGGTGGGGGCGGGTGATCTGTTCAGTTTGCTGGGGCGTTGGTTGCCGGCGCTGATGATTGCCCTCAATAACGGCTCGGCCCACGTCTCGCCGGTTTCCCGTCGTAAACCTATTGCTCGCACTGCTGATAAGGCTGATTGAATATGGAACTTGATCTCTGGACTCAGAGCCTCGTCACTGCGATGACTGCGTTGTGGACCAAGGTAGCGAACTTCATTCCGAACCTGTTCGGCGCACTGGTTGTGTTGCTGTTGGGTTTTGTCGTGGCCAAGCTGCTCGACACCTTGCTCTCCAAATTGCTGGCCAAACTGGGCCTGGATCGCCTGATGGGCGGTACCGGTTTGACCAAGTTGCTGTCTCGCGCGGGCCTGCAGGTTCCGATCTCGACCTTGATCGGCAAGATCGTTTATTGGTTCATTTTGCTGATTTTTCTGGTTTCTGCTGCAGAATCACTCGGCCTTGAGCGGGTTTCGGCTACGCTCGACATGCTGGCGCTGTATGTGCCGAAAGTATTCGGTGCGGCGCTGGTGTTGCTGGTAGGGGTGTTGCTGGCGCAGCTGGCCAATGGGCTGGTACGTGGCGCGGCAGAAGGCGTAGGCCTGGATTACGCCGCCGGTCTTGGGCGTATTGCTCAGGGCCTGGTGATCATCATCAGTATTTCGGTCGCGATCAGCCAGTTGGAGGTCAAAACAGACCTGCTCAACCATGTGATCGTGATTGTACTGATAACCGTTGGTCTGGCGGTTGCCTTGGCCATGGGGTTGGGAAGCCGGGAAATTGCCGGGCAAATTCTTGCGGGAATTTATGTGCGTGAGTTGTATGAGGTTGGGCAACAAGTACGTGTTGGTGAGGTCGAAGGCCAGATCGAAGAGATCGGCACGGTTAAAACTACATTGCTGACCGATGAGGGTGAGCTAGTCTCTCTCTCCAATCGGATACTGCTGGAACAGCATGTTAGTAGCCGCTAACCCGGCAAACCCTGCTAATGTATGCCGCCGCAAAATGCCCGCTCACACGGGTTGCGGCGGACATTGACCTGACTGTCGGCACGACTCGTTTTGAATAAAACCCAATCGCTAACCATGCGCTACGACCCCCGAGAGCTCTCCGATGAGGAGTTGGTTGAGCGTTCGCACGGGGAGCTGTTTCACGTAACGCGCGCCTATGAAGAATTGATGCGGCGCTATCAGAGAACCCTATTTAACGTTTGTGCACGTTATTTAGGGAACGATCGTGATGCAGATGATGTCTGTCAGGAAGTGATGTTGAAGGTGTTGTACGGTTTGAAGAACTTCGAGGGCAAATCGAAGTTCAAGACATGGTTGTACAGCATCACATACAACGAGTGCATCACGCAGTATCGCAAGGAGCGGCGAAAGCGTCGCTTGATGGATGCCTTGAGTCTCGACCCCCTTGAGGAAGCATCTGAAGAGAAGATGCCGAAACCTGAGGATAAAGGTGGACTTGATCGCTGGTTGGTGTACGTGAACCCGATCGATCGGGAAATTCTGGTGCTACGATTTGTCGCAGAGCTGGAGTTTCAGGAGATCGCAGACATAATGCACATGGGTTTGAGCGCAACAAAAATGCGGTACAAGCGTGCTCTTGATAAATTGCGTGAGAAATTTGCAGGCATTGCTGAAACTTAGTTCGGCGCAAATATCTCTTACGTGCAGGCAAGTTCTGTTAGACTTGCCGCCGAGTTGTCCCCCGGTTTGCGGGACTGCTTTACAATCACCAGATGGGGATTTAACGGATGAAACTGAAAAACACCTTGGGCTTGGCCATTGGTTCTCTTATTGCCGCTACTTCGTTCGGCGCTCTGGCACAAGGCCAAGGCGCGGTCGAGGGTGAGGCTTTCTACAAGAAGCAGTACAACGACAGCATCAACGACGTTGAAGACGGTCGCCGTCCAGGCGTTTCGATCGGTTACTTCCTGACCGACGACGTTTCGGTCAACGCTACTTACGAGAAAGACGATTACACTCGTTCGAACAACAACACTGGCGGCCAGAAGATCAAAGGCGATCACTTCGGTCTGAAGGCCCAGTACCACTTCCTGCCAGTTGGCAGCCCAGTGCGCCCTTACGTTGAAGGCGGTGTTTCCCACGGCAGCATGACCAACGTCGCTGCTGATGGCCACACTGGTCGTGACAAGTCCACCTTCCTGACCACTGGCGCTGGCGCCAAGTGGTACATCACCGACAACCTGTACGCTCGTGCCGGCGTTGAAGCCGACTACAAGCTGGACAACGGTCGTTGGGACTACGCTCCTGTGATCGGTCTGGGTGTTAACTTCGGTGGCGGCTCCAAGCCTGCCCCGGCACCAGTTCCAGTTGCAGCTCCAGTAGCTGAGCCAGCTCCAGAAACTCCGGTTGCTGAAGTAGTTCGTGTTCAGCTGGACGTGAAGTTCGACTTCAACAAGGCTGTTGTCAAGCCAAACAGCTACGGCGACGTGAAGAACCTGGCTGACTTCATGAAGCAGTACCCGAACACCACCACCGTTGTTGAAGGTCACACTGACAACGTCGGTCCTGACGCTTACAACCAGAAACTGTCCCAGCGTCGTGCCGACGCTGTTAAACAAGTCCTGGTCAAGGATGGTGTTGACACTAACCGCGTTCACTCGGTTGGTTATGGCAAGTCCCGCCCAATTGCTGACAACGCAACTGAAGCTGGTCGTGCTATGAACCGTCGCGTAGAAGCGCAGGTTGAAGCTACCGCTAAGTAATTAGCTTTGTAGTTCGGAAAAGCCCGGCTTAGGCCGGGCTTTTCTTTGTCCTGGATTTGGTGTCGAGCGAAGATTTGCAATGGCATTGAAGATATCGGCGGCTTCAGCAACTCCTGCGCGAGAATGCGCTCAAGCGCGTTCCTGTAGGCGCTGCCGCAGGCTGCAATCTTTTGACGATTGTTCACGTGCTGCGACCGCGCCAATCACCAGAATGGCCGGGCTTTTCAGCTGGAAGACGAGGGCATCTTCCTGCATGGCTGTCAGATCGCTCCGGCATTCCCTTTGCTGGGGTAGCGAAGCGTTTTCGATCATCGCCACTGGTGTGTCAGCGGCAAGGCCGCCGGCCAGCAATTGATCGCGAATTTCGCTCAGCTTGGCGACGCCCATGTAAATCACCAACGTCGTGCCGCTTTGGGCCAGGGCCTGCCAGTTCAGGCTGCTATCGTCCTGAGTGTGGGCGGTCACCAGGGTCACGCCACGACTGATGCCACGCAGTGTCAACGGGATATCGCATTGCGTCGCACCGGCAAGACCTGCTGTGATGCCATTGACCATTTCGACTTCAACCCCATGGACTCTGAGCCACTGTGCCTCTTCACCGCCACGCCCGAAAATGCACGGATCGCCGCCCTTGAGCCGCACCACGCATTTACCCTGGCGGGCATAGCGCAGCATCAAGCGATGAATGAACTCTTGCGGCGTGGAGCGACAGCCCCCGCGTTTGCCCACCGGGATGATGCGAGCTGTCGGGCAGTGAACCAGAACGGCCTCGTTCACCAGATCATCGATCAGCACCACATCGGCTTCGCCCAGTGCCCGTACCGCTTTGAGGGTCAGCAATTCAGGATCGCCAGGACCTGCGCCTACCAGCCAGACTTTTGCGCTCATGTTCAATTCCTCACGAAGTGATTGCTATCGGTTGGGCAGTGACAGCCAACAGACGCTTGATTTCCGGTACGCAGGAGCCGCATTGAGTGCCGCAGCCCAGTTCTTGTTTCAAACCCTTCAAATCCAGACCGCGACTGATGCCGGCGCAGACCGCGCTTTCGCTGACGTTTTTGCAGTTGCATAAGGTTTTGCTACTGGAGGTGTGGCTAGCGTTGTTGCCTGGTGGGGCGCTCAATGGCGCCAGCAGCCAGCGACGCAATTGCTCGTCGGCGCGACCTTCGAGCCACAGGTTTTGTAACCAATGCCGGGCCAGGGTTTCACCGGCCAGGCGTATGGCCGTGATTCGCCCGTTCTCGATCCGGACCCGTTTACCGATGGAGCGCCGAGGGTCGTCATAGGCCAATACCGGCCCATCGTTGAGCCTCAACAGTTGATCAATGTCCCTGAGCAACTGCGGATCCGGCGCCTGAGCGCTGGCGGCACGAATCAACAGCGCCGGACGCTCGCGGCCGGCCAGACTGAGGCTGACGTAGGCAAAGCCCTCGCAGAGCGGTCTCAGGGCCTCGAAATGCTGCTGCACATCGCCTTCGATCAAGGCAAACAACTGCCAGGGCAACTGCACCGGCTCGATGCGTACGCCGCTGTGTTTGAGCTCCGGTTGTTTGGACAAGGGGTCGAACGCCGGTTGCGTGACGGCATTGATGCCACCCTTGAGGAAACGATCGCCCCAATGCATCGGCAAGAAGGCCTGGCCCGGGCGCACGCTGTCATCGCTACCCACTGCAACGATCACGTGACCGCGACGGCTTTTGAGGCTGACCAGATCACCGGATTGCAGCCGATGCCGATGCAGTTCATCGGGGTGCAGGCTCAAAACGGCTTCGCTGACATGCCCGAACAGTTGTGCGGCAGTGCCGGTGCGGCTCATACCGTGCCATTGATCGCGCAGACGCCCGGTGATCAGGGTCAACGGGAAGCGAGCGTCACGTTGCTCTTTGGCGGCGCGGTAGGGATCAGCAACGAAGTTCGCCCGACCGCTGGGTGTCGGGAATATGCCATCGCCGTACAAGCGCACCGTGCCGATTTGTGCCCCATGGGGGAAGGGCCACTGTTGTGGACCGATTTCGTCGAGCAGGGCATGGCTGATGCCGGACAGGTCGAGGTCGCGGTCGCGGGTCAGCTCTTTGTATTCATCGAATACCTGCGCCGGATTGTTGAAGGCGAACAGGCTTGGCTGTGCCGGGCGCAGGCGCTGCTCCAGGCGCTGAGCGAAGTCTACTGTGATCGCCCAGTCAGCCCGTGCTTCTCCCGGGGCGGCAATGGCGCGGCGAACGTGGGAAATACGCCGCTCCGAATTGGTCACCGTGCCTTCCTTCTCTCCCCAACTGGCGGCGGGCAACAACAGGTCGGCAAACGGCGCGGTTTCGGTGGTGCGAAAGGCTTCCTGCAGTACCACGAACGGACACGCGTTCAAGGCTTCGCGCACCGCATTCTGATCCGGAAGCGATTGCGCCGGGTTGGTGCAAGCGATCCACAGGGCTTTGATCTTGCCGCTCTGGAGGTGCTCGAACAGCTCGATGGCTGTCAGCCCGGCACTTTCGGGCAAGCGTTCGACACCCCAATAGGCGGCGACTTCTGCTCGGTGTTCCGGGTTGATGGCCTCGCGGTGGCCCGGCAACAGGTTCGACAGGCTGCCGGTCTCGCGACCGCCCATGGCGTTGGGCTGACCCGTCAGGGAGAACGGTCCGGCACCCGGCCGACCGATTTGCCCGGTGGCCAGGTGCAGGTTGATCAGCGCGCTGTTTTTTGCGCTGCCGGCCGTGGACTGGTTGAGCCCCATGCACCACAGTGACAGGAAGCTCGGTGAGGTGCCGATCCACTCCGCGCATTGCTGCAGTTGCTCGACACTGATCCCGCACAGTTGGGCAACCATTTGCGGGGTGTAATCGCGCACCAGGTTTTTCAGTTCAGCCAGGCCTTCGGTGTGGGCTTTGATGAAGTCACGGTCGACCCAGTCTTCCCACAGCAGCAGATGCAGAATCCCATGAAACAGCGCGACATCAGTGCCTGGCAGAATCGCCATATGCATGTCCGCGAGATCGCAGGTATCGGTGCGCCGAGGGTCGATGACGATGACTTTCATCTGAGGTCGGCGGCTTTTGGCTTCTTCCAGTCGACGAAACAGTACCGGGTGGGCGTAGGCCATGTTACTGCCGACGATCATCACGCAGTCGCTCAGCTCAAGGTCTTCATAGCTGCACGGTGGGGCGTCGGCACCGAGGCTGCGTTTGTAGCCGACCACCGCCGAGGACATGCACAGCCGTGAATTGCTGTCGATATTGTTGGTGCCGACCAGTGCTCGTGCCAGCTTGTTGAAGGCGTAGTAGTCCTCGGTCAGCAGTTGCCCGGAGATGTAAAATGCAACGCTGTCCGGGCCGTGTTCGGTGATGGTGTCGGCAAACACATTGGCCGCGTGATCCAGTGCGGTATCCCAATCGGTGCGGCTGCGGGCCAGGCTTTTGCCCAGCCGCAGTTCCGGGTACAGCGCCCGTGCCGCGAGGTCGCCAGTCAGGTGCAGACTGGCTCCTTTGCTGCACAGTTTGCCGAAGTTGGCCGGGTGTGTCGGGTCGCCGCTGACGCCGAGAATGTGCTCGCCGTCATGCTCGATCAGCACACCGCAACCGACCCCGCAATAACAGCAGGTCGAGGCGGTCGTCTGGCGGTTCATCAGCTCGCATCCCGTAGTGCCAGCATGACCCGGCCATTCTCCACGCGCGCCAGATGGTGGTGCGCGCAGCCAATGTCCGGGGCCTGGGCTTCGCCGGTTTCGAGGTCGATCTGCCAGTTGTGCAGCGGGCAGGCGACCCGTTTGCCATAGATCAACCCTTGAGAGAGAGGACCACCCTTGTGCGGACAGCGGTCGTCGAGGGCGAAGACTTCATCATCACTGGTACGAAAGATCGCGATATCGCCTTTTGGGCCGTTGATGATGCGTGAACCCAGGGCGTTGATTTCTTCCAGTGCGCAGATATCCAGCCAGTTCATGCCGGCACCTCCAGTTGTTTCACGGCGATGGTGTCGAACTCCTTCTTCAGCAGCGGTTGCTCCAGACGCTCCTTCCAGGGGTCCTGCTCGAACGACAGGGAGAATTGCAGGCGATCATTGAGTGCCTTGCGCCGTTGCGGGTCTTCCAGCACAGCCTTCTTGATGTGCTCCATGCCGACCCGTTGCAGGTAGTGCACGGTGCGCTCCAGGTAGAAGGCTTCTTCGCGGTAAAGCTGCAGGAAAGCGCCGTTGTACTCGCGCACTTCTTCGGCGGTTTTCAGTTTGACGAAGAACTCCGCGACCTCGGTTTTAATCCCGCCGTTACCGCCGATGTACATCTCCCAGCCCGAATCCACGCCGATGATGCCGACGTCTTTGATCCCGGCTTCCGAGCAGTTGCGCGGGCAACCGGAGACCGCCAGTTTGACCTTGTGCGGTGACCACATGTTGAACAGGTCATGCTCCAGCTCGATGCCCAGTTGGGTGGAGTTTTGCGTGCCGAAGCGGCAGAACTCGCTGCCGACACAGGTCTTCACGGTGCGGATGGATTTGCCGTAGGCGTGGCCGGATGGCATATCGAGGTCTTTCCAGACGCCCGGCAAGTCTTGCTTCTTGATCCCCAGCAAGTCGATGCGCTGTCCGCCAGTGACCTTGACCATTGGTACGTTGTACTTGTCCGCCACATCCGCGATGCGCCGTAACTCGGCAGGGTTGGTCACGCCGCCCCACATCCGTGGCACCACTGAATAGGTGCCGTCTTTCTGGATGTTGGCGTGGGCCCGCTCGTTGATCAGGCGCGACTGCGGATCGTCCCTGGCTTCGCCTGGCCAGGTGGAAATCAGGTAGTAGTTCAGCGCCGGACGGCAGGTGGCGCAGCCGTTCGGGGTGCGCCAGTTCAGGTAGCTCATGGTGCCAGCGATAGTCAGTAAGTGCTGTTCGCGGATGGCCTGACGGATCTGCCCGTGGTTGAGATCGCTACAGCCGCAGATGGCTTTTTCGCTTTTCGGTTTGACGTCGGCCGCGCCACCGACGGTATTGATCAGGATCTGCTCTACCAACCCGGCGCAGGAACCGCAGGAGCTGGCAGCCTTGGTGTGCTTCTTGACCTCATCGACGCTGAACAGACCGTGTTCCTGAATCGCTTTGACGATGGTGCCTTTGCACACGCCGTTGCAACCGCAGACTTCCGCGGTGTCAGCCATGCTCATGGCTTTGTCCTGACCCTGGTGGCCGACGTCGCCGAGGGCGTTTTCGCCGAACATCAGGTGGTCGCGGATTTCGCTGATGCCATGGTTCTCGCGGATCTGCCGGAAATACCAGCCGCCGTCGGCAGTGTCGCCATACAGGCAGGCACCGACCAGCACGTCATCCTTGATCACCAGTTTCTTGTAGACACCGCCGATGGGGTCGGAAAGGGTGATGGTTTCGGTACCTTCGCCGCCCATGAAATCACCGGCGGAGAACAGGTCGATGCCGGTGACTTTCAACTTGGTCGAGGTGACCGAACCTTGATAGCGGGCGAACCCCAGTTGCGCGAGGTGGTTGGCGCAGACTTTCGCCTGCTCGAACAACGGCGCGACCAGGCCGTAGGCAATGCCCCGGTGGCTGGCGCATTCGCCGATGGCATAGATACGCGGGTCGTAGGTTTGTAGCGTGTCGTTGACCAGGATCCCGCGATTGCAGGGAATGCCGGATTTTTCCGCGAGTTCGGTGTTCGGCCGAATACCGGCGGCCATTACCACCAGGTCGGCAGGAATCACGTCACCGTTCTTGAACTGCACCGAGCCGACCCGACCGTTGCCGGCGTCGTGCAAGGCCTGGGTCTGTTCGCACAGACGAAAGTTCAGACCACGGCTTTCCAGGGCGCTTTGCAGCAGCTCGCCACTGGTTTTGTCCAATTGCCGCTCCAGCAGCCATTCGCCGATGTGCACCACGGTCACGTGCATGCCGCGCAGCATCAGGCCGTTGGCGGCTTCAAGGCCCAGCAGGCCGCCGCCGATGACCACCGCGTGTTTGTGGGTCTTGGCGGTGTCGATCATGGCCTGGGTGTCGGCGATGTCGCGGTAGCCGATCACGCCCTGCAAGGTATTGCCAGGAATCGGCAGAATGAACGGCGTCGAGCCAGTGGCGATCAGCAGGCGGTCGTATTCGGCTTCGGTGCCGTCCTCGGCGATCACCCGGCGTTTGACCCGGTCGATCTGCACCACTTTGCGGTTGAGCAGCAACTTGATGTTGTTTTCCAGGTACCAACTCAAATCGTTGAGCACGATCTCTTCGAACGTCTGCTCACCGGCGAGCACTGGCGACAGCAGAATGCGGTTGTAGTTGGTATGGGGTTCGGCGCCGAAGACCGTGATGTCGTACAGCTCGTTACTCAGCTTGAGCAGCTCTTCCAGGGTGCGAACCCCGGCCATGCCGTTGCCGATCATCACCAGTTTGAGTTTTTTCATAAAAATCTCCGGGGAGCTCAGGCCTGCCTCATCAGGGCGGTCGGGCTGGCTCGACAAATTTTGCGCAAACAAAAAAAGGCGTCCCGCTAGTTACCTAGCGAGGACGCCTTTGTCCTGATCCCGTTCTCTCGGGAAGCGCAACCTTCATCGTTGAAGGCTGGGCTTTATGTCTGTTGCAGGAGCTAATGCAGCGGTTGTGCCAAGTTTTGGGAAGAGGCGGGTTTGTTGGGGTTTGAGGGTGGCCTTAGCCATTGCGACGCGGCTTTTTGCACCGAATCAAAGCGCGTTGCTCACTTATGGAGCACGCAGATGTAGGAGCAGCCGGTCGACGCTCGATTGCTCGCGATGGACGTTAACGATAACGCGTGTTTTCTGAATAAACGCGCCGCCCTTGAGTCCATCGCGAGCAGGCTCGCTCCTACAGGGATTGCGCAGGCTTTGAGATATCAGCCGTGAAACACCCAATACAGCAGCACCAGATTGATCAGCAACGACACCAGCGCCAAGGTCCGCCAAACCTTCAGCGGCTCTCGCTCCAGCAGCGGCCTAGGCCGAACGTTCAAGCTGCGGCGTTCGCCCTGTTCCAATAGCAGCAACCATTCCTCCGCTGTTTCAAAGCGTTGAGCAGGATTGACTGAAACCGAGCGCTCCAGGCTTTGCTCCAGCCAGTCCGGCAGGTCCGGCCGATAGCGGTTGGCGCTGACTGGCATCCCGAAGCGCGGTCGTTGAAAGGCTTCTATTTCCCCATAGGGATATTGGCCCGTCAGCAGGAAATACAGAGTCACGCCCACCGCATACAGATCCTGTTGCGCCGTGGGTGCGTCGCCATTGAAGGCTTCCGGGGCGATGTAACTTGGCGTTCCCGGAAGCAGGTGTGCCTGGTCCTCCGAGAGGCCAGGGCAATAGGCCAAACCAAAATCCAGCAGGCGCAATTCGCCGTCTTCACCCAGCAGCAGGTTTTCCGGTTTGATATCCCGGTGCAGGATCTGCCGCCGATGCAGCATGCCCACCGCCCGCAGCAGGCGCTCGGCCAGTTCCTGCCATTGAGCCAATGGCAGCGGGCCGTTTTGTGCGAACAGTTCGGCCAGGGTCGCGCCTGGGTACTCGCGCATCACGTAATACAAATGCTGACGCTGACTGGCGGCATGCACTTCGGGGAAGTGTCGACCGGCGACCCGCCGCAGAAACCACTCTTCAGACAGCAGGCCTTGCCCGGCCTGGTTATCGTCATGCAAGTGGGCTGGCAAGGTTTTCAGCAGCCAGGGTTGCTGCTGGGCGTCGCGAACGCGATAGAGCAGGGACTGCTGGCTCTGCCCGAGCAGTGTCTCGACTTGCCAGCCTTCGAACGACTGACCTGGTTTCAAGGGGGGCGGTAACGGCCATTGCTGTAAATGGATCAGCGCATCACCGATGGTCGCCTCACCAAGGGCGTCGACCCGCACCAGTAACGCGCTGGCATTATCCTGACTGCCTGCCAGATGCGCGGCGTTGACCAGCGTCTGCGCGGCGCTGTCGAGGTCGGGCTGGTCACGCAGGATCGAGGTGATCGCCGTGTCACCAAGAACCGCCCAGATGCCGTCGCTGAGCAGCACGAAGCTCTCGCCCTGACGCAGTTCACCGTCGAGAAAGTCCAGCACCAGATGTTGATCCAGACCCAATGCACGCTTGAGTACATGCTGCATGCCCGGTTGTTCCCAGACATGATCATCCGTGATGCGCTGCAACCCCTCGGCGTACCAGCGATAGACCCGGCAATCGCCGACATGGGCCAGGGTAAAGCGCCGGCCACGCAGCACCAGTGCGCTGACGGTGGTGAGCAATGGCTGCCCGCCACCGTTGGCTTGCAGCCAGCGATTCTGCGCCAGCAGCAACCGATCGAGGGCTTGCGCCACGCCCCAGGTTTCCGGTGTGGCGTAGTAGTCCAGCGCCAATGCCTGCAAGGTCGAACGAGCGGCGAGGCCACCGTCGGCGCACTGGCTGACGCCGTCTGCGATGGCGAACAGATTGCCCTTGCTGGCCGCCAGCGCCGGGGTCGGTGTGACCAGACGCAAGGCGTCCTGATTTTCATCGCGTGGGCCGATGGCGCTGGCTTGGGCGAAGCTCAGTTGCAGGCTCATTGATGTGTCAGACCCTTGCCGCGGTCACGGCTGCCGAACCCCAAGTGGTTCTCCAACGGCGTTTGACCCCGTGCAGACCGAACCAGGCCAACACACCGAGGCTGGCGAATAACCATAGCGCAAGCTGATAGCTGCCGGTGCTCTGCTTGATCGCCCCCATGCCTGCGGCGAGGGCAAAGCCGCCAATGCCGCCAGCCATGCCGATCAGGCCGGTCATCACGCCGATCTCCCGGCGAAAACGCTGCGGTACCAATTGGAAGACCGCGCCATTACCGGCACCAAGACCAAGCATGGTGCAGACGAACAGGGCGAGGGCGGCGTAGGAGCTCGGCAGATTGAAACCCACCACAGTCATGCAGATTGCCGCCACGGTGTACATGCCGAGCAAGGTGCGAATGCCACCGAAGCGATCCGCCAGGGCGCCACCCAACGGGCGCATCAGGCTGCCACCGAATACGCAGGCGGCGGTGTAGTAGCCAGCGGTGACCGGACTCAGGCCGTACTGGTCGTTGAAGTAGCCGGGCAGCGCGCTGGCCAGACCGATAAAGCCACCGAAGGTCACGCAGTAGAAAAACATGAACCACCAGCTATCGCGGTCGCCCAGAGCCTTGAAGTAGTCAGCCATGGATTTTGTTTTTGGCCGCTCCGGGGCATTTTTCGCCAGCCAGGCAAAGACGATCAGGGTCAGGGCCAAGGGGATCAGCGCAAAACCGAACACATTGCTCCAGCCAAACGCCGCCGCCAGCATCGGGGCGATCAACGCCGCGAACACCGTACCGGAGTTGCCCGCACCGGCAATGCCCATGGCCTTGCCTTGATGCTGCGGTGGATACCACTGGGAGGCCAGAGGCAGAGCGACGGCGAACGAGGCGCCGGCCATACCGAGAAACAGGCCAAGCACCAGTGCCTGTTCGTAGCTGTGAATGCCCAGCTTCCAGGCGCCGAACAGCGCGCAGATCACGATGACCTGGCCGATCAGCCCGGCGGTTTTCGGTGACAGGCGATCCGCCAGCAAGCCCATCACAAAGCGCAGAAACGCACCGGCCAGAATCGGCGTGGCGACCACCAGCCCGCGTTGCTGGGTAGTCAGTTGCAGGTCGGCAGCGATTTGCACCGCCAAAGGGCCGAGCAGGTACCAGACCATGAAGCTCAGGTCAAAATAGAGGAAGGCCGAGAACAATGTCGGGGTATGGCCGGATTTCCAGAAGCTTGAATTCATCGCGCACCTCAGCTGTGAAGAGTCTCGAAAGGAGTCATGAGCTTTCAGGTGGGGGCCCATAACGGCCGCACCACCGGCCCCGGGCTGTGGGGCCAAAAACGAAAAAACGCCGCAACCCGATTCGCTGCGTGGGCGAGTAGGGTGTGCGACGTCTTTGTCGTAGGTGGGGCAACCGCCGTTGGTTACCTGTATGGATTACCTAGCAAGAGCCGCGCCAGGATCAAGATGATCGTTCCCACGCTCTGCGTGGGGGCGATCCTGTCAGCCCAGCAACTCGCTCATGGCGATGATCTGCTCAGCCACCTGAATCAGCTTCTGTTGGCGGCTCATGGCCTGGCGGCGCATCAGGGTGTAGGCCTCTTCTTCCTTGCAGTCCTTCATCTTCATCAGTAAGCCCTTGGCCAGTTCGATGCGCTTGCGCTCGGCCAGTTGCTGGTCGCGGGCCAGTAGCTGCGCGCGCAAGGCCTGGTCGCTTTCAAAGCGGGCCATGGCCACGTCGAGGATCGGTTGCAGGCGCGAGGCGAGGATACCTTCGACGATGTAGGCACTGACCCCGGACTTGATCGCCTGACGCATCACGTCCGGGTCATGTTCATCGGTAAACATCACGATTGGCCGTGGCTGGTCGCGGCTGACCAGTACCACTTGTTCCATCACATCGCGGCTCGGTGACTCGGTATCGATCAAAATCACATCCGGGCGCACCGTTTCGACGCGCGCCGGCAGGTCGATGGTCAGGCCGGATTCATCGATAACTTCAAACCCGGCCTCGGTCAGGGCGGCTTTGAGCCGTCCGACTTTTTTTGCAGTGTCGTTGATCAGCAGGATACGCAACATGTTCGCAGGCTCCTGTCAGCGGCTGGCAAGAAGGGCGGAGGGGGCGTTCATGGCGTGCAGGGTGAAGCTGCGGGCATAACCGGCCGGGTCCGAACCGTCCCAGATCTTGCCGTCGATCAATTGGCTGCTGCGCATTGCCTCGCCAGAGTGGCTCACGCCTACTGCGGTGGCCGCCTCGCGGTACAGGTCCAGTTGCTGAACCTGGCGAGCGACGCCGAGGTAATCCGGGTCGTCCCGCAACAAGCCCCAGCGGCGGAATTGGGTCATGAACCACATGCCATCTGTAAAGTATGGCAGGTTGACCTCGCCCGCGCCGTGGAAGCGCAGTGCATGGGGGTCTTGCCAGCGATTGCCGAGGCCATCGGCATAGTCGCCGAGCAAGCGTGGCTGGATGCAGTCTACGGGCGTGTCCAGATATTCTCGACCGCTCAACAGTTGCGCGGTGCTTTGACGGTTCTCGGTGCTCTGTTCGATAAAGCGACTGGCTTCGAGGATCGCCATGACCAGTGCGCGGGCGGTGTTGGGGTACTGTTCGACAAATGCGCGGGTGCAGCCCAGCACTTTCTCCGGGTGATCGGGCCAGATGGTTTGGCTGGTGGCCATGGTGAACCCCAGATCCTGCTTCACTGCACTGGCGCTCCATGGCTCGCCGACACAAAAGCCGTCGATGCGCCCGGCCTGCAAATGCGCGACCATTTGCGGCGGCGGCACCACCACGCTGTCGACATCCTGCAGCGGATGGATGCCTTGGCTGGCGAGCCAGTAATAGAGCCACATGGCGTGGGTGCCGGTGGGGAACGTCTGGGCGAAGGTCAGCTTTGCGCGACTTTGGTGCACGTGCAGGTGAAGCGCTTCAGGACTGGTCACGCCAAGGGCTTGCAGGCCGTGGGACAGATTGATGCTTTGACCGTTCTGGTTCAGACCCATGAGCACCGCCATGTCGCTGGCCGCGATGCCGCCGATGCCCAGGTGCACGGCGTAGATCAAGCCATACAGGCTGTGAGCGGCATCCAGCTCGCCGCTGACCAGTTTGTCCCGCAGGTTGGCCCAGGATGGCTGGCGCTTGAGGTTCAAGGTCAGCCCATAGGGCTGGGCGAAGCCCTGGGTGGCGGCGACCACCACCGAGGCACAATCGCTCAGGGCCATGAAGCCCAGATTGATCGCACTCTTTTCCGGGGCATCGCTGCCATTGACCCAGGCCAGTGGATTGGCTGGAAACTCATTCATCAGGTGTGCACCTTCCATAAAAAAGCGTCGTACCCAGGTCCCTTGCCAAAGCAAAGCCGGGTGACGACGCCGTTGTCCTTCGACTCATCCCGCTGTTGGCATGAGAGCTGATGCAATCGATGGTGCAAGGCATATGCCACTCTCCATTGATTTCATCGCGTGCCTCGCTTGCGGCACCGTTGCCCGGCTATAATCGCCGCCTCATTTCGCCGCCAACCGAGTCAAGCCCGCCCATGTATACCCTGGCCCGCCAGCTATTGTTCAAACTCTCCCCGGAAACCTCCCACGATCTGTCCCTGGACCTGATCGGTGCGGGCGGGCGTTTGGGTCTCAATGGCTTGCTGTGCAAGGCGCCTTTGCAACTGCCGGTGAATGTCATGGGGCTGGATTTCCCCAATCCGGTCGGTCTGGCAGCGGGCCTGGACAAGAATGGCGCGGCCATTGACGGTTTTGCCCAGCTGGGCTTCGGCTTTGTCGAGATCGGCACCATCACCCCACGTCCACAACCGGGTAATCCGAAACCACGGATTTTCCGTTTGCCGCAAGCTGAGGCGATCATCAACCGTATGGGGTTCAACAACCTCGGCGTCGATTACTTGCTGGCACGGGTGGCAGCGGCCAGGTACAAAGGCATTCTGGGTATCAATATCGGCAAGAATTTCGACACACCGGTCGAGCGTGCGGTCGATGATTACCTGATCTGTCTGGACAAGGTGTACGCCCATGCCAGCTATGTAACGGTCAACGTCAGCTCACCGAACACTCCAGGCCTGCGCAGCCTGCAATTCGGCGATTCGCTCAAGCAGTTGCTCGAAGCGCTGCGTCAACGCCAGGAAGACCTGACGCAGCGTCACGGCAAGCGTGTACCACTGGCGATCAAGATAGCCCCGGACATGACCGATGAAGAAACCGTACAGGTCGCGCAAGCATTGATCGAGACGGGGATGGATGCGGTGATCGCTACCAACACCACCCTCAGCCGCGTCGGCGTCGAAGGCATGGAGCATGGCAACGAGGCAGGCGGTCTGTCGGGCGCGCCAGTTCGCGACAAGAGCACCCACACCGTCAAGGTGCTGGCCGGCGAATTGGCCGGTCGCTTGCCGATCATCGCTGTGGGCGGTATCACCGAAGGCCAGCACGCGGCTGAGAAAATCGCCGCTGGCGCGAGCCTGGTGCAGTTGTATTCGGGCTTTATCTACAAGGGCCCGGCGTTGATTCGCCAGTCGGTGGATGCGATCGCGGCATTGCGGTAAGGGCGGTCCATTGTGGCGAGGGGCAAGTCCCCCGGCCACAAAGGTGATTTTTTCAGGCATAAAAAAGGGCTCCGTGAAGGAGCCCCTGGGCCGAAGCCCGCCGTCCGGATGGGACGTGCGTGGTTAAGTCGTTGCGTAATCAGGTGTTGGTGTCGGAATGTGTGCCCTGTTCAGCCGACGGCGTGAAGTTCGTTGAGTCTGTGGATCCCCGCAGTGCCAGTCATACCGTCCCAGTTGTCGCCGCGTCCTTCTCGCCAGCCATTGATCCACGCTTGGCGTACTGACGGTAGAGTAAATGGGCAAAGCTCACGGGATTTGCCACCAACGCCATATTGATATCCGCGTAAAAATGCTCTTTCCAACGGATCACGCTTAAGTCTTCTCATAGGGTGTTTCCCTCAATGTTGACTGTGTAATGTCCTGTCGGCCTCAATCGAGGCCGGGCAGAAAGTCTCTGCCGTTGGTGGCTCGCTGCCGGCGTCGCGAGCCAAGGTGTTGACGTCATTGCGGCGTCAACCTGTATTGAGTTCTAACCAATGCGTCACATCGAGGGAATGATCGTTTTGTCATAAGGACGTAACGATAATGATGTTAAGGCGATAAGCTGGACGGGTTTCGCGACCTGTTTTTTGAGCAAAGCCCGCTATGATCAGCCTCCTGCCAGATTCGGAGGTTAATTCACTCGCGAAAATGTCGGCCTGTTGCAGTCGGGTATTTTTCGACGAAGGGTCGAGAAATGACATTTTGTTGCAACGAATTTTTTATCTGCCCTTGCATCTAAGCTCATTTAACCTCTTGGTTGGCTGAGCAGCCGGGGTGGGACGGCACACCTTCGTGCCACGCGAGCGCTCTTCGAGAAAAGCGCTTGATTGAAAACCGGGCGGGCAATGCGTTGCCCGTTCACTCATTGCTTAAAGGCCCTGGAACTCCCCATGTCGGATCGTTACGAACTCTTCCTCACTTGCCCTAAAGGTCTCGAAGGCCTGCTTATCGAGGAAGCCGTCGGGCTTGGCCTTGAGGAAGCGCGCGAGCACACCTCCGCCGTGCGCGGCATGGCCAGCATGGAGACGGCTTATCGCCTGTGTCTGTGGTCGCGTCTGGCCAACCGGGTGTTGCTGGTCCTCAAGCGCTTCCCGATGAAGGACGCTGAAGACCTCTACCACGGTGTGCTGGATGTCGAGTGGCAGGACCATATGCTCAACGATGGCACCCTGGCCGTGGAGTTCAGCGGTCACGGTTCAGGCATCGACAACACTCACTTCGGCGCCTTGAAGGTCAAGGATGCGATTGTCGACAAGCTGCGCACTGCGTCGGGCGAGCGTCCATCCATCGACAAGATCAACCCGGACCTGCGCATTCACCTGCGTCTGGACCGTGGCGAAGCGATTCTGTCTCTCGATCTGTCTGGCCATAGCCTCCACCAGCGCGGTTACCGTCTGCAGCAAGGTGCGGCACCGCTGAAGGAAAACCTCGCGGCAGCGATTCTGATTCGTGCCGGTTGGCCGCGCATTGCTGCCGACGGCGGCGCGCTGGCTGACCCGATGTGCGGTGTGGGCACCTTCCTGGTGGAAGCTGCAATGATCGCCGCGGACATGGCACCGAACCTGCGACGCGAGCAGTGGGGCTTCACCGCCTGGCTCGGCCATGTGCCGGCGCTGTGGAAAAAGCTCCATGAAGAAGCCAAGGCACGTGCCGCTGCCGGTCTGGCCAAGCCACCGCTGTGGATTCGCGGTTACGAAGCCGACCCACGACTGATTCAACCGGGCCGCAACAACATCGAACGTGCTGGCCTGAGCGACTGGATCAAGGTGTACCAGGGTGAAGTCGCGACCTTCGAGCCGCGTCCGGACCAGAACCAGAAAGGCCTGGTGATCTGCAACCCTCCGTATGGCGAGCGTCTGGGTGATGAGGCGAGCCTGCTCTATCTCTACCAGAATCTCGGCGAACGTCTGCGTCAGGCCTGCCTGAACTGGGAAGCCGCGGTGTTTACCGGCGCGCCGGATCTGGGCAAACGCATGGGCATCCGCAGCCACAAACAGTATTCGTTCTGGAACGGCGCCTTGCCGTGCAAATTGCTGCTGATCAAGGTACTGCCGGATCAGTTCGTCACCGGTGAGCGTCGTACCCCGGAACAGCGTCAGGCCGAACGTGAACAGGCGGCCTACGATCAGTCGCCGACCGAGCCGCAAGAGCGTCAGTACAATAAGAACGGCAATCCGATCAAGCCGACGCCTGCACCGGCTCCAGTAGTTGAACAGGCACGTCTGAGCGAAGGCGGGCAGATGTTTGCCAACCGCCTGCAAAAGAATCTCAAGGCCATGGGCAAGTGGGTCAAGCGCGAAGGTATCGACTGCTACCGCGTCTACGATGCCGATATGCCGGAGTACTCGATGGCCATCGACCTGTATCACGACTGGGTCCATGTTCAGGAATACGCGGCACCGAAGTCGATCGATCCGGAAAAAGCCTCGGCGCGTATGTTCGATGCCCTGGCGGCCATTCCGCAGGCGCTGAACATCGACAAGAGCCGCGTGATCGTCAAGCGTCGCGAGCGCCAGAGCGGCACCAAGCAGTACGAGCGCCAAAGCGCCCAAGGCAAGTTCACCGAGGTCAGCGAAGGCGGCGTGAAGTTGCTGGTCAACCTGACCGACTACCTCGACACCGGGCTGTTCCTGGATCACCGGCCGATGCGCCTGCGGATTCAGAAAGAGGCCGCCGGCAAGCGCTTCCTCAACCTGTATTGCTACACCGCGACGGCCAGCGTGCACGCAGCCAAGGGCGGCGCGCGCAGCACGACCAGCGTCGACTTGTCGAAAACCTATCTGGACTGGGCGCGACGCAACCTGTCGCTCAACGGCTTCTCCGACAAGAACCGTCTGGAGCAGGGCGACGTAATGGCCTGGCTGGATACCTGCCGCGATGAGTTCGATCTGATCTTCATCGACCCGCCGACTTTCTCCAACTCCAAGCGCATGGAAGGGATCTTCGACGTGCAGCGCGATCAGGTGCAATTGATCGATCTGGCAATGGCGCGTCTTGCCCCAGGCGGTGTGTTGTATTTCTCCAACAACTTCCGCAAGTTCCAGCTTGAGGAAAACCTCACAACGCGTTACGCCGTTGAGGAAATCACCGCACAAACTATCGACCCGGATTTTGCGCGTAACGGAAAAATCCACCGTGCCTGGAAAATTACCGCCCGCTAAATAGTGATTGGATCCATAGAGCCTTGATTTTTAAAGGCTCTTGGCTCTTTTTACGCTGGTCAAATTAGTGGCAAATAGCTATAACTCAGTCAAAGCCCATGTGACGCCCAAGCTCGCTGGCGTTTTGAGTTCTGCTTATGTCGTTGCATGCCGTACGCCCGAAAATTCTCGGATTCATCAGCGAAGATGTTTCGGCCTGGCTGGTCGCGATACTGGTATTGCTCGCCGGAGGCATTCTGACGGGATTGCTGGCCTGGGCGACGTTCAATCTGTATCAGCAACAATTGCGTCAGCGCTTTCAGTTGCTGGTCAGCGAGCGTTACAGCCGAATTGAGGAGCGTTTCGAAGACCAGGAGCAGCGCCTCGACAGTCTGCGGCGATTTTTTACTTACTCCGATTCGGTAACCCGCCAGGAATTTGATGGCTACGCCAAGCCATTGTTACTCCGAACTCAAGCCTACTCTTGGGCGCCGCGAGTCATTGGCGTCGAACGCTCGTTGTTCGAGCGCAACGTGCGAGCGCAGGGGCTGGCGGGCTTTTCCATTCGTGAATTGAATGCTGCGGGTCAATTGCAACTGGCTGCCGAGCGCGATGAGTACGTGCCGGTGTTGTTCAGCCAGACGCAAAGTGTTCTCGGTGTACCGTTGGGCTATGACTTGCTGGCCCAGCCTTTGCGTCGCTCGACCCTGGAGCGCGCACGCAACCACGGATCTCTGGCGGTCTCGCAACCGATGGACCTGGTCGGGATCGAGCCGGCCTATGCTCGCGGCGTCTTGTTAGTCGCACCGGTCAGCATGCACTCATCCAGCGCAAGCCCGACGCCTGAACCCTATGGCTACGTCATGGCAGTGATCAGCATCCGTCAGTTGGTGGCTGACGGTTTGCCTGAGGCGAGTCATGACAACCTGGCGATACACATTCTCGACCTGTCCACCGGGAATAAGCACGAAACGCTCTATGAATCGGATAATCGGCCAGTGCAAAGTGAGTTATTGGCGTCTCGTACGCTGCGCTTTGCGGATCACGATTATCAGGTGGATATCCGGCCCAGCGCGGCATTTATGCGGGCCAATCATTTTTCGGTCATCAGCCTGGCGGTGCCCGGCGGTTTGCTCAGCGTCCTGCTCAGCGCCTTGCTTTATGTCCTGGTCAGCCAGCGACAGCGGGCCTTGGCGCTGGTCGAACAACGCACCCGTGAATTGCGCCTGCGCGAGCAGGAACTGCGCGGTGCCCATGGGCAGCTGCGCAGTGTGTTGAATGCGGCGACGCAGGTGGCGATTATCGCGACGGATTTGCGCGGCGTGATCAGCACCTTCAATGCCGGCGCCGAGCAAATGCTCGGTTATCGAAGTGTCGATGTGCTGGAACGCATGACACTGGAAAGCCTGCACCTGGCCACTGAGTTGCAGGCGCGAGCGGAGCAACTGAGTCGGCGTTATGGCAAACCGATCCCGATATGCCAGGCGATGCTCGTCGAGGGTGGCGAAGAGGGTGGGCATGAGGCTCGCGAGTGGACGCTGGTGCGTGAGGATGGCACCCGTCTGACGGTCAATATGCTGGTGGCGCCGGTGTTCGATGAGTTGGGCCTCTGGATCGGGCATCTGGCGATTTGCATCGATATTACTGAGCGTAAGCGGGTGCACGAAGCACTGGCGGCGCGCGATAGTCTGCTGAAGAAGCTCAGCGCACATGTGCCGGGCGGGATTTACCAATTCAAGATGGCGGCTGACGGCAAGTTCAGCGTCATCTATGTCAGTGACGGCATTCGTGACATTTACGAGATTGAGCCGGATGTGCTGCAAACAAACGCGGAGGCAATCTTCGAGCGAATCTATCCGCAAGACTCGACCAGAGTCCGCGCCTCGATTCGCTCCTCTGCCCAGAAGCTTAGCCCGTGGCGTGAGGAGTACCGTGTGCAGCTGCCCCAGCGTGGGCTGCGCTGGGTGCGTGGTGAGGCGACGCCGGAAGAGTTACCCGGTGGCGGGGTGCTTTGGCACGGCTATGTCTCGGATATCTCTGATATGAAGCGGGTTGAGGAGGAACTGCGCGCGCTTTCGGTTACCGACTCCCTGACCGGGATTCACAATCGGCGTTATTTCCAGGAGCGCCTTAAAACCGAAATGGCCCGGGTTGCGCGCGGTGTCGGAGAACTGGCGGTCATCATGCTTGATATCGACCATTTCAAGCGTATCAATGATCAGCACGGTCATGCGGTGGGTGATCGGGTGCTGCAAGGCGTCTGTCAGCGCATCGGCCAGCGGCTGCGGCGTACCGATGTGTTCTGTCGTTTAGGCGGCGAGGAGTTCATGGTGCTGTGTCCGGACACTGATGCGCGGCAGGCTTATACCCTTGCGGTAGAGCTTTGGCAGGGGCTGCGCAGTTTACCGATCGATGGGGTAGGTTCAGTGACAGCGAGCTTCGGGATTGCCAGTTGGCGGTCAGGTGAGGGAGCTGATGCGTTGCTGCTGCGGGCCGACTCGGGTGTGTATGCGGCCAAGCAGGCGGGGCGGGATCGGGTTGAGACGGAGTTGGTTTAAGGTCTGATGCGCTGATCATTCCCACGCTCCCGCGTGGGAACGATCAGCAATGGTTTTGAGGATTACAGCGCCGAAGCCGTCGCCGCCGATTTCGGCTGACGGTAAAGATCCAGCAGTACCTGATCGAGCACCGAGGACGCGCCAAATGGTTTCGGATCATTGAGGATCGCCACCACTGCCCAGGTGTTACCGTTGCTGTCACGGCTGAAGCCGGCGATGGCGCGTACGGTATTCAGGGTGCCGGTCTTGATATGCGCTTCACCGGCCATGGCTGTGCGTTTCAGGCGTTTGCGCATGGTGCCGTCCGTGCCGGCAATCGGCATCGAACTGATGAACTCGGCCGAGTAAGGGCTTCTCCAGGCCGCCTGCAGCAGTGCGCCCATTTCCCGGGCGCTGACCCGTTCGGCGCGAGACAGGCCGGAACCGTTCTCCATGACCAGATGCGGCGCAGTGATGCCTTTCTTCACCAGCCACTGGCGAACTACGCGTTGGGCGGCTTTGGCGTCATCTGCGTCGGCATCGTTGCGGTATTGAGCGCCGAGGCTGAGGAACAGTTGCTGGGCCATGGTGTTGTTACTGTATTTGTTGATGTCGCGGATGATCTCTGCCAGATCCGGCGAGAACGCCCGGGCCAGAACCTTGGCATCTTTAGGCACGGCGGCCAGACGATCCTTGCCCTGAATGCTGCCGCCCAATTCCTGCCAAATCGCCCGCACGGCACCGGCGGTGTAGGTCGCGTGGTCGAGCAGAGACAGGTAGGTCTGCGAACTGCAGCCGTCGCCCAGCTGGCCGTTGACTGTCACGTTCACGCCGCCGTCGGCCCGGGTTACCGGGTTGTAGCGCACGTTACCGGTGCACTGCTTGGAGTTGATGGCTTTGACCTGATTGTCGATTTGAATGCTGGCGATTGGCGGTTCGACGGAAATCAGTACCTTGCCCGAGTCATTGCGAGCGACAAAGCGCAACGCCTTGAGGTTGACCATCAATGAATCGGGTTTGACCAGAAACGGTTTGTTCTCGTCATTGCCGTCGTCATTGAACTCCGGCAATTGCGGTTGTACGAAGAAGTTGCGGTCCAGCACCAGATCGCCGGTGACTTGCTGCACGCCATTGGCCCGCAGGTCACGCATCAGCAGCCAGAGTTTTTCCATGTTCAGCTTCGGATCGCCGCCACCCTTGAGGTACAGGTTACCGTTGAGGATGCCGCCACTGAGGGTGCCGTCGGTGTAGAACTCAGTCTTCCACTGGTGGTTCGGACCGAGCATTTCCAGGGCGGCATAGGTGGTGACCAGCTTCATGGTCGATGCCGGGTTGACCGAGACGTCGGCATTGAAGATGGTCGGGGTGCCGGGGCCGTTGAGCGGGATCATCACCAGGGACAAGGCGCTGTCCTGCAACTTGCTGGCCTTGAGGGCCTTTTCAACGTTGGGTGACAGGGCGGTATTGATCGGGGCAGCAGAAACAGGGAGCGCCAGGGGCAAAAGAAGACTGGCAAGCAGCAATGGACGCAAAGATTTGATCATGTGAAGTAAAACCCTACAGCCGAGGGGAAAAAGATGAGGGCATGTTGATAAATTCCCTCAGTGGTCATGAAAGTGTCGGCATTATGCCCCAAGGTGGAGTGGCTTGTGCCTTAGGCTGCCCCCCTAATTCGCTATTTTTTTACCAGCGGTAGGCCCAAGCCCCCAGAGAGTCAGGCAATCGGCGGCTTAAACTGCTAAAGTGCCGCCCGTTATTACTTATGAGGATTGTTCCATGGCGACTAACCGTTCCCAGCGTCTGCGCAAAAAACTGTGCGTCGATGAATTTCAAGAGCTGGGTTTCGAGCTGAACCTGGATTTCAAAGAAGATTTGGCTGATGAAGCTATTGACGCTTTCCTCGACGCGTTCCTGAATCAAGCGATGGAAGCCAACGGCCTCGGCTATGTTGGCGGCGATGACTACGGTCTGGTTTGCCTGATCAAGCGCGGTTCGGTCAGCGAAGAGCAACGCGCCACGGTTGAATCCTGGCTCAAAGCCCGCACCGAGCTGACCAGCGTTGAAGTCAGCCCGCTGCTGGACGTCTGGTACCCGGAAAAACCAATCAATCCGGTAGCCTGATGTCATGGATCAGCGGCCCGCCCGGGCCGCTGATTCGATACTGCTCTGTAGCAGCTGCCGCCAGGCTGCGTTCGGCCGCGAAGCGGTCGTAAAATCAGTTTGCGCATTTATTCAGAATGACCGCGACATCCATATTGCGACTGCTGCGCGGCCGAACGCAGGCTTCGCCAGCTGCTACGCCCTACGCCAGTTCAGAATCACCAGCGTCAACACCCCCGCCACAATCCCCCAGAACGCCGAACCAATCGAAAACAGCGTCAGTCCCGATGCGGTGACCATGAAGGTTATCAGCGCTGCTTCGCGTTCTTTCACTTCGTACATGGCGATGCTCAGGCCGTTGATGATCGAGCCGAACAAGGCCAGGGCGGCAATCGACAGCACCAGTTCTTTCGGCAACGCAGCGAACAGCGCCGCCAGTGTGGCGCCGAATACCCCGGCAATCCCGTAGAAAATTCCGCACCAGACCGCAGCGGTGTAGCGCTTGTTGCGGTCTTCATGGGCATGCGGCCCGGTGCAAATGGCGGCGCTGATCGCCGCGAGGTTGATGCCGTGGGAGCCGAACGGGGCCAGCAGCAGTGAAGCAATGCCGGTGGTGGTGATCAGTGGCGACGCTGGCACGTTGTAACCGTCGGCGCGCAGCACGGCGATGCCCGGCATGTTCTGCGAGGTCATCGCCACTACGAAGAGTGGAATGCCAATGCTGATGGTCGCAGCCAGGGAAAAGTGCGGCGTGGTCCAGATCGGCGTGGCGGCCTCAAGGCTGAAGCCGCTGAAGTCCAGCAGCCCCATCAGGCTGGAGAGCGCAGTGCCGATCAGTAACGCGGCAAGCACCGCATAGCGGGGCGACAGGCGCTTGATGACCAGATAGGTGAAAAACATGCCCAGCACCAGTGCCGTGCGGTGTTGCGCGGCGACGAAAATTTCGCTGCCGATCTTGAACAGAATCCCGGCCAGCAACGCCGCGGCCAGCGAGGCGGGAATACGCTTGACCAAGCGTTCGAAACTCCCGGTCAGCCCGCAGATGGTCACCAGCACCGCACAGGTTATATAGGCGCCAATGGCTTCGCCGTAGGTCACGCCGCCCAGGCTGGTGATCAACAGCGCCGCGCCCGGGGTCGACCAGGCGATGGTGATGGGGGTGCGATAGCGCAGGGACAGACCGATGCTGCACACCGCCATGCCGATCGAGATCGCCCAGATCCAGGACGAGATCTGTCCGCTGGTCAGTCCGGCCGCCTGGCCAGCCTGAAACATCAGCACCAGCGAGCTGGTGTAGCCGGTCATCATCGCGATGAAGCCAGCGACGATGGCTGACGGCGAAGTGTCGGCCAACGGGCGTAACTGCGCTTGAGTGGCGTCGTTCATGGAGCGGTGTTCCTTGTTTTGGTCGAGATGATCCGTGGCCAGAGCGCAGGAGCTGCCGCAGATTCTATGTTCAAGCCTAAACTCAAACGTATCTGATCATTGCAATACAGCCGCGGGCGTAAACTGCCGTACAGTCGTGTTAGCACAGCCGGTTGTGTACAATGTGCCATGTTTTTTACGCGATACTTGCCCGCGACCCGCCGTGTCGTATTACAGTCACGGTTAATTCGCCGCAGTTTTCCTCACTCGAGCGCCCATGAACGAACAGTTGCAACCCCTCAAGAAACAACCGCGCGCAGGCAAGGCCGGCCGCAGCGGAACCCAGGACGATATTGTCTACGCACATATCTTCGAGGCTATCCTCGAACAGCGTCTGGCGCCCGGCACCAAGTTGAGCGAAGAAGCGCTGGGGGAAATTTTCGGGGTCAGTCGCACCATCATCCGCCGCGCCTTGTCGCGTCTGGCCCATGAAGGCGTGGTGTTGTTGCGGCCCAATCGCGGTGCGGTGGTCGCCAGCCCGAGCGTCGAGGAAGCCCGTCAGGTATTCCTTGCACGACGTTTGGTCGAGCGGGCGATTACCGAGCTGGCGGTGCAGCATGCGACGGCCGAGCAATTGACCGAGCTGCGGCAGATGGTCAACGAGGAGCGCGACAGCTTCTCGCGTGGCGATCGCGGGGCGGGTATCCGGCTTTCCGGCGAGTTCCACTTGAAACTGGCTGAAGCGGCGAAGAATGCACCGCTGATCAGCTTCCAGCGCAGCCTGGTGTCCCAGACTTCATTGATCATCGCCCAGTACGAAAGCGGCAACCGCTCGCACTGCTCCTACGATGAGCACACTCAATTGATCGATGCCATCGAGGCTCGCGACGCGACGCTTGCGGTGGACCTGATGATGCATCACATGGATCACATCGACAGCAAGCTCAACCTCGACGAAGAAGGCGCCTCGGACGACTTGCACGCAGTGTTCTCGCATCTGTTGCAGATCAAGAAACCAGGGCGTTCCGCGGCGAAGATTTGAATCTTTGATCGTTCCCACGCTCCGCGTGGGAACGCCTCCAGGGACGCTCCGCCTCCAGGGACGCTCCGCGTCCAGTGACGCAGAGCGTCACGGGCTGCATTCCCACGCAGAGCATGGGAACGATCAATGTCCGGAAAATCTAGCGCTGATGCACCAGATTCCCTGCCGCATAGGTCTGCAATACCGTCCGGTCATCCCCTAGCGTCATCAATACAAACAACGTCTCGGCGATGTTACTGGCCTGTTTCAGGCGATAGCTGAGCAACGGCGTGGCGTTGTAGTCGAGTACCAGGAAGTCGGCGTCGGTACCCGGTTGCAGCGTGCCGATTTTGTCTTCCAGACGCAGTGCCCGAGCACCGCCGAGGGTGGCCAGGTACAACGATTTGAACGGGCTCAGACGTGCACCCTGCAATTGCATGACCTTGTACGCTTCGTTCAGGGTTTGCAGCAACGAGAAACTGGTGCCGCCGCCGACATCCGTCCCCAGTCCGACATTCAACTTGTGCTTCTCGGCCATCGGCAGGTTGAACAGGCCGCTGCCGAGGAAGAAGTTCGAAGTCGGGCAGAAGGCGATTGCCGAACCGGTTTCGGCCAGACGCGCGCATTCGTCGTCGCACAGATGCACGCCGTGGGCGAACACCGAGCGTTCGCCCAGCAGCTTGTAGTGGTCGTACACGTCCAGGTAGCCGCTGCGCTGCGGGAACAATTCCTTGACCCATTGCACTTCCTGCAGGTTTTCGCTGATGTGCGTCTGCATGTACAGGTCGGGGTATTCGCTGAGCAATTGCCCGGCCAGCGTCAGTTGCTCCGGGGTGCTGGTTGGCGCGAAGCGCGGGGTCACCGCGTAGTGCAGGCGGCCCTTGCCGTGCCAGCGTTCGATCAGCGCTTTGCTTTCGAGGTAGCCGGATTCGGCGGTGTCGGTCAGGTAGTCCGGCGCGTTGCGGTCCATCATCACCTTGCCGGCGATCATCCGCAGGTTCAGCTGCTCGGCAGCCTGGAAGAACGAAGTCACCGATTGCGGGTGCACACTGCCGAATACCAGCGCGGTGGTGGTGCCGTTGCGCAGCAGTTCCTTGATGAATATGTCCGCGACTTCTTCGGCGTGGGCTTTATCGGCGAACTGGCTTTCGCACGGGAAGGTGTAGGTGTTGAGCCAGTCCAGCAGTTGCTCACCGTAGGCACCGACCATGCCGGTCTGCGGCAAATGGATGTGGGTATCGATGAAACCGGGAGTGATCAGCGCATCCTGATAATGGGTGACATCGATATCGGCTGGCAGCCTGGCGAGTAGTTCGCTGGCATGGCCGATGGCGCTGATCTGGCCGTTTTCAGTCACCAACAAGCCGTCCTCGAAATACTCGTAAGAGGCTTCGATACCAACCACGGCAGGGTCGGCGATACTGTGCAGGATGGCCGCGCGGTAGGCTTTGCGAGTCAAAGGCATGGGATTTCTCAGTTCGTGGCTTGGCTGCGGCGTGAGGCAGGCAGCAGTTTTGCAATGGGTTCGGCTTTCGCGGTGTGCTGGCCGAAATTTGCGTTATAGGTGGCGATGATTTCGCCGGCGATGGAGATGGCGATTTCCACAGGCAGCTTGCCTTTGACTTCGCCGATACCCATCGGGCAGCGCATGCGTTGCAGCAGCGCGTTGTCGAAACCGCGGTCACGCAGGCGATGTTCGAACTTGACCCGTTTGGTTTTCGAGCCGATCAGGCCGAAGTAGGCGAAGTCGTTGCGCTTGAGGATCGCGGCGGTCAATTCCAGATCGAGCTGATGGTTATGGGTCATGACGATGCAGTAGCTGCCGGCGGGCAGATTGTCGATTTCATCCACCGGCTCTTCGCTGACGATCTTGAGCACGCCATGAGGGATTTGTTCGGGGAACTCCTGCTCCCGTGAGTCGATCCAGCGCACCCGGCAGGGCAGGCTGGCCAGTAGCGGTACCAGCGCCCGACCAACATGGCCGGCGCCGAAGACCGCGATCTGCGCCTGGACCTGGCCCATCGGTTCGAACAGCAACACGGTCACGCCGCCGCAGCACTGGCCAAGGCTTGCGCCCAGGGTGAAGCGCTCCAGGTGGGTGTCCTGTTTGCCGCTGGCAAGCATTTCCCGGGCGACCTGCATTGCCTTGTATTCCAGGTGCCCGCCGCCGATGGTATCGAAAGCCTGCGTAGCACTGACGACCATCTTCGAACCGGCATTACGCGGTGTCGAGCCGAGCTCTTCGATGATGGTCACCAACACGCAGGGTTCGCCCTGGTTCTGCAGGTCGGCGAGTGCGCTGATCCAGTTGTACATACACACCTCACAGATCGTTCCCACGCTCTGCGTGGGAATGCATCTCTGGACGCTCCGCGTCCGCTCTTGAAATGTGACGCAGAGCGTCACAGGCTGCATTCCCACGCAGAGCGTGGGAACGATCAACGATCATCACGAAGAAGCCAGTTCAGCCTCGGCTTCCACGGCTTTCGCCGCCTTCAACTGGCGCATCTGCTCACAGCCCCATAACACCCGCTCCGGGGTCGCCGGTGCGTCGATTTTTGGCTGGTGACGGTAATCGCCCAGGCTTGCCACCGCATCCTTGATCGCGCACCAGACGGAGATGCCGAGCATGAACGGCGGTTCGCCGACGGCCTTGGAGTGGAACACGGTGTCTTCCGGATTCTTGCGGTTTTCCACCAGTTTCACTCGCAGGTCCAACGGCATGTCCGCGACCGCCGGGATCTTGTAGCTGGCCGGGCCGTTGGTCATCAGTTTGCCCTTGGCATTCCACACCAGCTCTTCCATGGTCAGCCAGCCCATGCCCTGAATGAAGCCACCCTCGACCTGACCGATATCGATGGCCGGGTTCAGCGAGGCGCCGACGTCGTGGAGGATGTCAGTACGCAGCATCTTGTATTCGCCGGTCAGGGTGTCGACGATCACTTCGGTACAGGCCGCACCGTAGGCGAAATAGTAGAACGGCCGACCACGGGCCTGACTGCGGTCGTAATAGATTTTCGGGGTCTTGTAGAAGCCGGTGCTGGACAACGACACTTGAGCGAAATACGCCTGCTGGACCAGCGCTTCGAAGGTCAGGATGTGATCGCGCACCCGTACGTGGCCGTTGTGGAATTCAACGTCTTCTTCGCTGACTTTGTATTGGCGTGCGGCAAACTCCACCAAGCGCTGCTTGATGATTTCAGCGGCGTTCTGTGCGGCCTTGCCGTTCAGGTCGGCGCCACTGGAGGCGGCAGTCGGCGAGGTGTTCGGAACCTTGTCGGTATTGGTTGCGGTGATCTGCACCCGATCAATCTCGACCTGGAACACCTGGGCCACAACCTGCGCGACTTTGACGTTCAAACCCTGGCCCATCTCCGTGCCGCCGTGGTTCAAATGGATGCTGCCGTCGGTGTAGATATGGATCAGCGCGCCTGCCTGGTTGAGGAAGCTGGCGGTGAAGGAAATACCGAATTTCACCGGTGTCAGCGCCAGACCTTTTTTCAAAATCGGGCTGTTGGCGTTGTAGCGACGGATCGCTTCACGCCGCTCGGCGTACTGACTGCTTTGTTCAAGTTCAGCGGTCATTTCCTCGAGCATGTTGTGCTCGACGGTCTGGTAGTAATGGGTGACGTTGCGCTCGGTCTTGCCATAGTAGTTGGCCTTGCGCACCGCCAGAGGATCGAGGGCCAGATGGCGGGCGATGGCGTCCATCACTTCTTCGATGGCGACCATGCCTTGCGGGCCGCCAAAGCCCCGATAGGCGGTGTTCGACGCTATATTGGTCTTGCAGCGGTGACCGTTGATGGTCGCATCGCCCAGGTAGTAGGAGTTGTCGGCGTGGAACATTGCGCGGTCGACGATCGACGCCGAAAGGTCCGGCGAGCAGCCGCAGTTACCCGCCAGTTCCAGTTGAATGCCATGTAAGCGGCCAGTGCTGTCGAAGCCGACGTCGTACTCGATGTAGAACGGATGACGCTTGCCGGTCATCAGCATGTCTTCGACCCGCGGCAGACGCATTTTGGTCGGCTGGCCGGTCAGGTGCGCAACCACGGCGCAGAGGCATGCCGGGCTCGCCGCCTGGGTTTCCTTGCCGCCGAAACCACCGCCCATGCGGCGCATGTCGACGACGATTTTGTTCATCGATACGTCGAGCACTTCCGCCACCAGTTTCTGCACTTCGGTGGGGTTCTGGGTCGAGCAGTAAACAATCATGCCGCCGTCTTCGGTGGGCATTACCGAAGAGACCTGGGTTTCCAGATAGAAGTGTTCCTGGCCGCCGATGTGCAGCGTGCCCTGGATGCGATGCTCTGCGGTAGAGAGTGCGGTTGCCGAATCGCCCCGCTGATGGGTATGGCTATCGAGCACAAAATGGCGTTTGCGCAGCGCTTCGACCACGTCAAGCACGGGCTCCAGATCTTCATATTCGATGATCGCGGCCATGGCCGCTTTGCGCGCGGTTTCCAGATCTCTGGCCGCTACAGCCAGTACCACCTGGCCGACGAACTGCACATCATCGATGGCCAGCAACGGGTCGCCGGGCAGCAGCGGCCCGATGTCTTTAAGGCCTGGCACATCTTCATGGGTGATGACGATGCGCACGCCTTCAAAGGCGTAGCACGGCGCGGTGTCGATGCTGATGATTTTCGCGTGGGCACGGTCGGACAGCCGCGCGTACAGGTGCAGCTGATTCGGGAACTCCAGGCGGTCGTCGATGTACACCGCCTCACCGGACACATGTTTGTCCGCGCTATCGTGCTTGACGCTGCGGCCGACACCGGTGGTCAGGTCCTGGGCAAACAGTTCGGCGAGTTCAGCCTGAGTCTTTTCTACGGCGTGATGATTAGACATAAGCGGTCACCCGAGTCTCGATGTGCGGTGTTTGCAGTTCGATAAAGTATTTGCGCAGCAGGTTTTGCGCGCTGAGCAGGCGGTATTCCTTGCTCGCGCGGAAGTCCGAAAGCGGCGTGAAGTCCTCGCCCAAAGCGACGCAGGCGCGTTCGACGGTAGTTGAGTTCCACGGCGAGCCGAGCAGGGCGGCTTCACAGCTTTTGGCGCGTTTTGGCGTTGCGGCCATGCCGCCGAAAGCGACGCGGGCGTCAGCGACCACGCCATTTTCAATGCGCAGATTGAATGCCGCGCAGACCGCAGAGATATCGTCGTCCAGGCGCTTGGAAACCTTGTAGGCGCGGAACATCTGTTGGGTTGTGGCGCGGGGCACGATGATCTTTTCGATGAACTCGCTTTCCTGGCGCGCGGTCACCCGGTAATCGATGAAATAGTCTTCCAGCATCAGCGTGCGGCGGGTTTGGCCTTTGCACAAAACAATTTGCGCGCCGAGGGCGATCAGCAGCGGTGGCGAGTCACCGATCGGTGAGGCGTTGCCGATGTTGCCGCCCAGCGTGCCCTGGTTGCGGATTTGCAGCGAGGCGAAGCGTTGCAGCAGTTCGCCGAAGTCCGGGTACTCGGCCTTGAGTGCTTCATAGCAATCGGACAGCGAGGTGGCGGCGCCGATTTCCAGGCGATCGTCAAAGCGTTCGACGCGCTTCATTTCGGCGACGTTGCCGACATAGATCATCACTGGCAAGGCACGGTGGAACTGTGTCACCTCCAGCGCCAGGTCGGTACCACCGGCCAGCAAGCGTGCTTGCGGGTAGGCATCGTAAAGGTCGGCCAGATCAGCGACGGTCAAGGGCACCAGGCAACGTTTATCGCCGCTGTTGAGTTCGCCGGTTTCGGTCGGCGCGATGGCTTTCAGGCGTGCAATGGTTTCGGCTTCGCGGGCATCGAATTGGTCGCTCGGCTTGCCGCAGCAAGCCTGTTCGGCAGCGGCGAGAATCGGTCGATAGCCGGTGCAACGACAGAGGTTGCCTGCCAGCGCTTCGTGGGCTTTATGGGAGTCCGGCTGATCACTGTTCTTTTGCAGCGCGAACAATGACATGACAAAGCCGGGCGTGCAGAAACCGCATTGCGAACCGTGGCACTCGACCATGGCTTTTTGCACGCTGTGAAGCTGACCCTGGTGTTTGAGGTCTTCAACGCTGATCAGCTGTTTGCCATGCAGCGACGATACGAAGGTCAGGCACGAGTTGAGGCTGCGATAGCGAATGTGCTCGCGGCCGTCGTCTTGCGTCTGCAACTCGCCGACGACCACGGTGCAGGCGCCACAATCACCGCTGGCGCAACCTTCTTTTGTGCCGGGTTTGCCGACGTGCTCGCGCAGATAATTGAGCACGGTCAGGTTCGGGTCCAGGGAGTGCTCGCTACGGAGTTCCTGGTTTAGTAAAAACTGGATCACGGAAGGCCTCGCAGACTCATTATTGTTGTTAACCGATTTGTACCGAATTTAGTCATGTCTGACTTTTCGGTCAATGATTTTCTGACTTAAAGGTCAGGAAATACTGTTTTACCGATTAACGACCCCTCCAATCATTATTGACCCTCCCGGGGTACGGTGCTTTTAGCTTATTTCGTGCCAGATTCAGCGCCCTGGTCATTACCATTCAGCGCCCTGCGCCATGACCTGGCAATTGCGCTACACTGCGCCGCTTGTACCGATCGAAGATTTTGAAGGAAAACCATGACGTTCAAGGCGCCGGACAGCCTCGCCGAGCAAATCGCCCACTACCTCGCCGAACGTATCATTCGCGGGGATCTCAAGCCCGGGGAGCGCATCCAGGAACAGAAGGTTACGCAGGCCCTCAATGTCAGCCGCGGATCGGTGCGCGAAGCGTTGCTGATCCTCGAGCGCCGCCACCTGGTTGCGATCCTGCCGCGTCGCGGCGCCCACGTGACCGAACTCACCGGACACAAGGTGCAGAGCCTGTGCACGCTAATGAGCGAGCTGTACATCCTGCTTGGCAATTCGGTTGCCAACGGTTGGGCGGTTCAGGCTGATATGGCGCCGTTCCTGCAAATCCAGCAGCGGCTGGTCGACAGTTACGAACGTCAGGACATCCGCACGTTTGTCGAAGACAGCTTCAATGTGATGCGTGCTGCGTACCCCTTCGCCAATAACCCGTATTTGCAGGAAACTGTCGAAAATCTGCAGCCGGCCATGAGCCGCGCGTATTTCCTCGCGCTGGAACAACGCAAGGCTGAGATGAGCGGGTTCCTGGACCTGTTCGAGCAACTGCTGGCTGCCGTGCTGGCCCGTGACTTGCCGCAGATTCGCGTAGTGCTCTCGGCTTATGCCCAGCGTAGTTGCGATCTGGTGCTGTCAGCGTTGACGGTTGCCTGAACGTGCGGCTCAAGTGCATCAAACTGGCGGGGTTCAAATCATTCGTCGACCCGACCACGGTGAACTTCCCCAGTAACATGGCGGCGGTGGTCGGGCCCAACGGTTGCGGCAAGTCGAACATCATCGACGCCGTGCGCTGGGTGATGGGCGAGAGCTCGGCAAAAAACCTGCGTGGCGAGTCGATGACCGACGTCATCTTCAACGGCTCCACCAGTCGCAAGCCCGTCAGCCAGGCCAGCATCGAACTGGTCTTCGATAACTCCGACAGCACGCTGGTCGGGGAATACGCGGCGTATGCGGAGATTTCCATCCGCCGCAAAGTCACCCGCGACAGCCAGAACAGCTACTTCCTCAATGGCGCCAAATGCCGCCGTCGAGACATCACCGATATCTTCCTTGGCACCGGCCTGGGTCCGCGCAGCTACTCGATCATCGAGCAGGGGATGATCTCCAAGCTGATCGAGGCCAAGCCCGAGGATCTGCGCAATTTCATCGAAGAAGCGGCGGGGATCTCCAAATACAAGGAGCGCCGGCGCGAAACCGAAAACCGCATCCGCCGCACTCACGAAAACCTCGCCCGCCTGACCGACCTGCGTGACGAGCTGGAACGTCAGCTCGAGCGTTTGCACCGTCAGGCTCAGGCCGCCGAGAAGTATCAGGAATATAAAGGCGAAGAGCGTCAGCTCAAGGCTCAACTGTCAGCGTTGCGCTGGCAGGCGTTGAACGAGCAGGTGGGGCAGCGCGAATCGATTATCGGCACCCAGGAAATCAGTTTCGAAGCCCTGGTTGCCGAACAGCGCAACGCCGATGCCAGCATCGAGCGACTGCGCGACGGCCATCACGACCTCTCCGAGCGCTTCAATCTGGTGCAAGGGCGTTTCTATTCGGTCGGCGGCGACATCGCTCGGGTCGAGCAAAGCATTCAGCACGGCCAACAACGTTTGCGTCAGTTGCAGGACGACTTGCGCGAAGCCGAGCGTTCGCGGCTGGAAACCGAGTCCCATCTGGGCCACGACCGCACCTTGCTGGCGACCCTGGGCGAAGAGCTGCAGATGCTCGAGCCCGAGCAGGAAGTGACCAGTGCCGCCGCTGAAGAAGCCGCCGCTACGTTGGAAGAGTCGGAAACCACCATGCATGGCTGGCAGGAGCAGTGGGACAGTTTCAACCTGCGCTCCGCCGAGCCGCGTCGCCAGGCCGAAGTGCAGCAGTCGCGGATCCAGCAGCTGGAAACCAGCATGGAGCGCCTGGCCGATCGTCAACGTCGCTTGGCCGAGGAGCGTGACTTGCTGTCGGCGGACCCGGAAGATGCGGCGATACTCGACCTCAGCGAACAGCTCGCCGCCAGCCAGGCAACACTCGAAGAGTTGCAGGCCAGCGAAGAAGCGCAGGTCGAGCGGCTTGAGCAATTGCGTCAAGCGCTGCAACTGGCTCTGCAAAACCAGCAGCAGGCGCAGGGCGACTTGCAACGACTTAACGGCCGTCTGGCTTCGCTGGAGGCGTTGCAGCAAGCAGCGCTTGATCCGGGCACCGGCGCCGCCGAGTGGTTGCGCGAACAACATCTGGCCGAGCGTCCGCGCCTGGCCGAAGGCTTGAAAGTAGAGGCGGGTTGGGAGCTGGCGGTGGAAACCGTGCTCGGTGCCGATCTGCAAGCGGTGCTGGTCGACGATTTTGCCGGTTTCGATCTGTCCGGGTTTGTCCAGGGCGATCTACGCTTGCTCAGCCCGGCCAGCGACAGTGTGCGGATCCCCGGCAGTCTGCTCGACAAGGTTGAGGCGCTGATCGATCTGTCGCCGTGGCTGGGGCAGGTCAAACCGGTGGACAGCCTTGAACAGGCGTTGACGCTGCGCGGCCAGTTGTCGAGCGGCGAAAGCCTGATCAGCCGTGACGGCTACTGGGTTGGGCGGCACTTTTTGCGGGTACGCCGCGCCAGTGAAGCCGAGAGCGGCATGTTGGCGCGCGGACAGGAAATCCAGCGTCTGGGGCTTGAACGCGAAGAGCGCGAAGCCACAGTGCAAACCCTGGAAACCACATTGCAAAACCTGCGCGCCCAGCAACGTCAGCAAGAGGGCGGTCGCGAACACCTGCGCCGTTTGCTGCAGGACGAAGCGCGCCAGCAGGGCGAATTGAAAGCTCAGCTGTCCGCCGGTAAAGCCAAGGCCGAGCAGTTGACGTTACGCCGCACTCGACTTGATGAAGAACTCGGTGAGCTGGGCGAACAGCGCGCTCTGGAGCATGAACAGGTTGGCGAGGCGCGTCTGCAATTGCAGGACGCTCTGGACAGCATGGCGGTCGACACCGAGCAGCGCGAGTTGCTGCTGGCTCAACGCGACAGCTTGCGTGAGCGTCTCGACCGAGTGCGCCAGGAAGCCCGCCAGCATAAAGACCACGCGCACCAATTGGCGGTGCGTCTGGGCTCGCTCAAGGCGCAGTACGATTCAACCCGTCAGGCGCTGGAGCGGCTGGAATTGCAATCCGAGCGTCTGACCGAAAAGCGCGAACAGCTCAGCCTTAATCTGGAGGAGGGCGAAGCGCCGCTGGAAGAGTTGCGGCTCAAGCTTGAAGAGTTGCTCGACAAGCGCCTGAGCGTCGACGAAGAGCTGAGGACCGCGCAGATCGCCCTGGAAGATGCCGACCGCGAATTGCGTGACGCCGAGAAGCGCCGCAGCCAGGCCGAGCAGCAATCGCAGTTGATCCGCGGTCAGCTCGAGCAGCAGCGCATGGAATGGCAGGCTCTGACCGTGCGCCGCAAGACCTTGCAGGATCAATTGCTCGAAGATGGCTACGACTTGCACGGAGTGCTCGCCACACTGGTGGCAGAAGCCAACGAAAAAGAAGCCGAAGAAGAACTTGAACGTATTGCTGCGCGAATTCAGCGACTGGGCGCGATCAACCTCGCGGCCATCGACGAGTACCAGCAGCAGTCCGAGCGCAAGCGTTATCTGGATGCTCAGGATACCGATCTGGTCGAAGCCCTCGATACACTGGAAAACGTGATTCGCAAGATCGACAAGGAAACCCGCAATCGCTTTAAAGATACCTTTGATCAGATCAATGGTGGTTTACAGGCACTATTTCCAAAAGTTTTCGGTGGCGGCAGCGCTTATTTGGAACTGACGGGCGAAGATCTACTCGATACAGGGGTAACGATCATGGCGCGTCCACCCGGAAAGAAGAACAGCACCATTCATCTGCTCTCCGGTGGTGAGAAGGCGCTGACTGCGCTGGCACTGGTTTTTGCGATCTTCAAATTGAATCCGGCACCATTCTGCATGCTCGACGAAGTTGACGCCCCGCTGGATGACGCTAACGTTGGACGCTACGCCCGATTGGTGAAAGAGATGTCGCAGACGGTGCAATTCATCTATATCACCCACAACAAGATCGCCATGGAAATGGCCGATCAGTTGATGGGGGTGACGATGCATGAGCCCGGTTGTTCACGCCTTGTGGCAGTTGATGTTGAGGAGGCGATGGCAATGGTGGAGGCATAAGTCGTTGTGCGGAATATGATTTTCTACGGGCTGTAGGAGGTTTTATTTTCCGCGACTTGCTGGCCAATCGACATATTGGCTCAAGCCATTGCGACAGACGGTGTAAAGTTATCTTTGGTCGTGCTAGTTTAATGTCAATTTTTCGTATGCGTGGGTAAAACGCCTGTCAGAACATAGAGTTGGCGCCACGTTTTAAAGGGGTTTGCAGCTTGCTAAGCCCTTTATTCATCAGCATTTTTTATAGAGGCACGGGATTACATGGAAATCGGTCTGCGCGAGTGGCTGATAGTCATCGGCATTGTGGTCATTGCCGGTATTCTTTTTGATGGCTGGCGCCGCATGCGCGGTGGCAAGGGCAAGCTGAAATTTCGTCTGGACCGGAGCCTGTCCAATTTGCCCGACGAAGACACTGCTGCCGAATTGCTGGGCCCGCCGCGTGTGCTGGATAACCATAAGGAACCGCAGCTCGACGAGCACGATTTGCCGTCGGTGAGCATGCCTGCCCGTGAACCCCGTGAATCGGGTTCCAAGCGTGGCAAGCGTGGCGGTGAACCGCATCAGGGTGACTTGAATCTCAACCTCGACCTGGATGGCGGCCCGAGCTTCAGCAGTCGTGACGATGACTTCCCGAATGAAACCCGCTCTTCCAGTGCGGCTCAAGAAAAAGATCAGCCTCAAGCGGAAGAAGTCCTGGTGATCAGCGTGATCTGCCGTGATGCTGGCGGCTTCAAAGGTCCGGCGCTGTTGCAGAACATTTTGGAAAGCGGACTGCGTTTTGGTGAGATGGACATCTTCCACCGTCACGAAAGCATGGCCGGCAATGGCGAAGTCCTGTTCTCCATGGCGAACGCGGTCAAGCCGGGCGTGTTCGATCTGGACGATATCGATCACTTCAGCACGCCAGCCGTGAGCTTTTTCCTCGGTTTGCCAGGTCCGCGTCATCCAAAGCAGGCTTTCGATGTGATGGTTGCCGCAGCCCGCAAGCTGTCCCAGGAACTCAATGGCGAACTCAAGGACGATCAGCGCAGCGTACTGACCGCCCAGACCATCGAGCACTACCGTCAACGCATCGTCGAATTCGAACGCCGCGCCCTGACCCAGAAGCGCTAAGGCCCAAGCAGGCCCCTCGCCACGGGGTTTGCTTCTTACGCTATCGTATTTTGAAGATTGAGCAGCCTCGGCTGCTCTTTTGCTTTATGAGAGAACACCCATGACCGCCGTCGAAAACCGCATCCTGGAACTGCGCGCTGAGCTGGATCAGCACAACTACCGATACCACGTCCTCGACGAGCCGAGTATTCCGGACGCCGAGTACGATCGGCTGTTCCATGAACTCAAGGCGCTGGAAGCGGCGAATCCCGAGCTGGTTACCAGTGACTCGCCGACCCAGCGAGTCGGCAGTGCGGCGCTTTTGGCATTCACTCAGGTGCGCCACGAAGTGCCGATGCTCAGTCTCGGCAATGCCTTCGAAGAAACCGACATGCGCGAGTTCGATCGCCGGGTGAACGAAGGCCTCGACCTGCCAGCCGGCGATTTGTTTGGTGGTGGCGCGGCGGTGGAATATAGCTGCGAGCCGAAGCTCGATGGCCTGGCGGTCAGCCTGCTGTATCAGGATGGCGTGCTGGTGCGTGGCGCGACCCGTGGCGATGGCACCACTGGCGAAGACATCAGTGTCAATGTGCGAACCGTGCGCAACATCCCGCTGAAGCTGCAAGGCAGTGGCTGGCCGGCGACTCTGGAAGTGCGCGGCGAAGTCTATATGTCAAAGGCCGGTTTCGAGCGGCTCAACGCCACGCAACTGGAAGTCGGCGGCAAGACCTTTGCCAATCCACGCAACGCCGCTGCCGGCAGTCTGCGGCAGCTGGACTCGAAGATCACGGCTAGCCGTCCATTGGAGTTTTGTTGCTACGGCCTCGGACAGGTGTCGGTCGAGTTTGCCGATACCCATATTGGCAATCTGCTGCAATTGAAAGCCTGGGGCATGCCGGTCAGTCGCGAACTGAAACTGGCCACGGGTATCGACGAATGCCTGGATTACTACCGCGATATCGGTGAGCGCCGTAATGCGCTGCCCTATGAAATCGACGGGGTGGTGTTCAAGGTCAACAGCTTGGCGTCGCAGCGCGAACTCGGTTTTCGGGCTCGCGAACCACGGTGGGCTATTGCCCATAAATTTCCGGCGATGGAAGAGCTCACCGAGCTGCTTGACGTGGAATTCCAGGTGGGCCGCACCGGTGCCGTGACTCCCGTAGCGCGCTTGAAGCCGGTCAAGGTCGCAGGCGTCACTGTCTCCAATGCCACGTTGCACAACATGGATGAAGTGGCCCGGCTCGGCCTGATGATCGGTGACACAGTGATCATTCGTCGCGCAGGTGACGTGATCCCGCAAGTGGTGCAAGTGGTTACCGAACGTCGCCCGGAAAACGCCCGGTCGGTGCAGATTCCCGAACACTGCCCGGTGTGTGGCTCTCATGTCGAGCGCACGCAGCTTGTGAAGCGCAGCAAAGGGCGCGAAACCGTCAGCGAAGGCGCAGTCTATCGCTGCGTCGGCCGACTGGCCTGTGGAGCACAGCTCAAGCAGGCAATTATCCATTTCGTCTCGCGGCGTGCCATGGATATCGAAGGTCTGGGCGAAAAGAGTGTCGAGCAACTGGTGGATGAGGGGCTGGTGACGTCGCCGGCGGATCTCTACACCTTGAGCTTCGAACAGATTGTCGACCTTGAAGGCTTCGCCGAGCTGTCCAGTAAAAACCTGCTCGGCGCCATCGCCGACAGTAAAAAACCGGGCCTCGCTCGCTTCATCTACGCACTGGGTATTCCCGATGTCGGCGAAGAGACCGCCAAGGTGCTCGCTCGCTCGCTGGCGTCCCTGGAGCGCGTTCAGCAAGCATTGCCGGAAGTGCTGACGTACTTGCCGGATGTCGGGTTGGAAGTGGCCTACGAGATTCACAGCTTCTTCGAGGACAAGCACAACACCACGGTGATCGAGCAGTTGCTGGCGCGTGGCCTGGATATTCAGGACCAGGGTGAGCTGGGTGCAGAGTTCGCTGCCAGCACGACCCTGGGAGGCTTGATCGACAAGTTGCATATTCCTTCGGTCGGCCCGGGCGGAGCGCAGAAACTGGCCGACAAGTTCGGTTCGCTCGAAGGTGTCATCAAGGCCGACTGGCTGGACATGCGTCAGGCGCTTGCCGAGAAGCAGGCGAAAGCGGTGCGTGAATTCTTCGATCATCCTGGGCACGCGGAGCGTGCGCTGCAGATCGAGACGCAGCTCAGAGCCTTTGGCATGCATTGGCAGAGCGAAAAGAAGGTCGTCGAAGGCCTGCCGCTGGCCGGCCAGACCTGGGTGCTGACCGGCTCCCTGGAGCTGATGAGTCGCGACATCGCCAAGGACAAGCTCGAAAGCCTGGGCGCCAAGGTGGCAGGCTCGGTGTCGGCGAAAACCCATTGCGTGGTGGCCGGGCCGGGTGCCGGCTCCAAACTGGCCAAGGCCAATGAGCTGGGATTGAAGGTGCTGGATGAAGAGGCATTTGTCGCGTTTCTGGGCAAGCACAACATCACCGTGTGATTTTTGATCGTTCCCACGCTCCGCGTGATAACGCATCCCGTGACGCTCTGCGTCACAGCCGAAGGCGATTGCTGCGCATCCATGGCGGCATTCCCACGCAGAGCGTGGGAATGATCGGGTTCTAAACATGATCCAGTCTTGGCAGGCCCCAGGGAGAGATCGCCATGTACCGCTTCTTCGAACAGCTGAGCTCACGCATCACCGCCCCCTTAATGGGGGAGAGCAGCCGCAACAGTAAGGTCTGGCATTGTCGCTGCGGACAGTCGCTGTTCTTTCGCAACAGTCAATGCCTGGCCTGCCTGGCAGCGCTGGGGTATCAGCCGGAACTGGGGCGCTTGTCATCGCTGCAACCCGGGCCGCAAGTGGATACCTGGCAACTCGATGCGCAACCGCAAGCAGGGCTGTTGCGCCGCTGCGCCAATCTCGATACGCCGGCAGCCTGCAACTGGCTGCTGCCAGCTCACAGCGCAGGCGTTCACTGTGTTGCCTGTAGTCTGAATCGCACCATTCCCGACCTGTCGATCCCCGAGAATCATGAGCGCTGGCGCAAGGTGGAAACTGCCAAGCGTCGCCTCGTCGCGCAGTTACTCGGCCTGGGTTTGCAGGTCATCCCGAAAGCCCAGGATGAAGATATAGGTATTTCCTTTGATTTCGTCGGTATGGATCTTGAAGGAAAACCGCCGACCACCGGCCACGCCAACGGCCTGATCACCCTCGATGTCAAAGAGGCGGATGACGTCTATCGGGAACAGGTCCGTGTGCAAATGCACGAACCGTATCGCACCTTGCTCGGGCATTTTCGTCATGAAACGGGGCATTACTACTGGGACCGGCTGATCGCCAGCCGTCACTGGCTCGAACCATTCCGCAACCTGTTCGGTGACGAGCGCGCCAGCTATGTCCACGCGCTGGAGCGGCATTACCAGCACGGCGCGCCGGGCGATTGGCAGCAGGGCTATGTCAGCGCCTACGCCACCATGCACCCATGGGAAGACTGGGCGGAAACCTGGGCTCACTACCTGCACATGATGGACGCGGTCGACACCGCTCTGGGCTTCGGCATGAGCGCCCGGGAGATGGATTTCGACTACCAGCCATTCCCGCTCGAGACACTCTACGACCCGCAGCATCCCGGTGGCGCGGCATTCCTGTCCTTCATCAACGCCTGGATCGAATTGGCCGGCATGCTCAATGAGCTGTCACGCAGCATGGGGCAGCCGGATTTCTATCCGTTTGTCCTGCCACCGCCGGTCATCGCCAAATTGCACTTTATCCATCTGGTCATCCAGCAAGAGGGTGGCCGGGCGAATGATGTGTTGCAGGTGTAGGCGCTGCCGCAGGTTCGGGCCGCGTTCGGACGATCTTTTCCAGAGCAACGCAGGTCCTTGACCTTGCTCATATTTTTTATCTGAAACCGACGGTTGTAAGTTCTTGTCAGATCGGTACAATGGCGCGGCTCGCCACTGGCGAGCGTCGTTATGGTGACCCCATCGGTCCCCCCGCAACGATCAGCCGTGAACCCGGTCAGGCCTGGAAGGGAGCAGCCGCAGCGGTGACATTGTGTGCCGGGGTGTGGCTGGTGGGGTCGCCACCTTAACGCTAACTTGTTGATCTGCAACGAGTTATTCCTAGAGAAATCCTTAGAGTGGACCAATGCGTGGGCGCCCAAGTGGGCCACCTCAGACCATCCTAACGGCCTCACTCTCATCTGTCAGCATCCCTATCTGTTTTACCCTCTGAGAGCTCCTCAGGGCGTGTCCTGCTGTCTGCTCATTTTTCCTGTTGGCGTTGCAGCAATCTTGAGGTTGGCTGGCACCAGCGGGCTAACAGCTCGTCCCTGATGTAAGTGGCTCCCCTGAAGGCATACCAAGGGTGGACCCTGATGATTGATGGTCCGCGAGACCCCTTTGAGGTTCTCCTGATGAGTCCATCCTCCGGTTTCATTAGACCACTACACTTCAGGATGCTGAAGAGGGACCTTTGGGAGAGCTGAGGGAAGGCTTTAGCCAGTTCGTCCATGCTACCAATCCAGCAGTTCCAGGCCGTCAGGTGTTCGCACAGGTAGCGGAAGACCATCGTCTCTGACACAGGCTTCCCATGGTCCATGAGCTGAAAGAGCTTCTGATAGTCCACCATGAGGTTCTTCAGGAATGGGTCATGGACCTCAGTCGCTTCAATCAACTCGGCAACATCCTTGGCCTCTGAGGGGAATCGGGTATCAATCCCCACGTACTTGTCCACTGCGTTCGTTGCGACCTTCACTGTTTCGGTTGGCTTGTTCAATGCTTGGTCAACGATCTCTCCTGTCAGGGCATCAACGATGAAGAGACCTTCAGAGCTTCGCTCTCCGACCATCGAGGGACTGATGTTGGGAGTGATGGAGTCCTTTAGGCGTCCTTGAGGTTCTGTCATGCAATATCCTGATCTGATGATTATCAATGTGATGAGCCCATCCGTTAGGACTCCACAAGGGAATCTCTATTCTCTAGAAAGGGGTCGATGGGTGTGCCCGTGGTGGTTGGGCTGGAAGGGAATTTCAGTGCAGGCTGGATACAGTGATCTCAGCAGTCAGTGTGTGGGTGGTTAATCATTGATTGATCACATCCCATGGAAGGACACAGTTGATATAGCTCAGATACTCCCGAGACTTTCATCTTGGGAACTCCTGAGGATGGTCTATCTATCTATCTATCTATCTATATGTATTTCTTTCTAGGATTCTTTCTTCTAAAGGTGGGGAGGAACTGACCTTCTTATAGGTGGGGAGAAACTATGTAGAAAAGCTTATCGTGTCTCAGACAAATAGCCCCTCAATGAATCCTATTAAGGACTCGCCAGGAGGCGGCGTTTGCTAACCGAGAAGCTTAATGAGACCGCCAACAGCTGATCCCAAAATTGAAGTTACTAGAGGATGCTTTAGCATCTCGCCAACACCTTTCTTGGCTTCTACCATCTCTTCCTTAGAGACTCCACTTTCCTCAATTTTTTTTATGAGCTCTGCAACACCTTGTTCGATATGTAAGGTGTTGTGATCGCCCACTTGGAAACCGGAAGAATTATTTATGTGAATGGTTGTTTGTTTCACCGAAGGGGTTTCTTTTGGTGGTCCCTTTCGCAGCTTCAGTTTCCAGTGCGGAGGGATACTACCGCCTAGGCCGGGGCTATAGTGGACATCTGTTACTGTGTGGGTTTCGACTTTGTTACCGGGGAGCTCGCGTTCTACTATATCGCCTTCATCTACATCCAGTTCATTCTCGAAAATGGTGCAACCATTCTGGCTAACGGATGTTCTGTATGGGCCGAAGCGGCTACCATCTGCTTTGACAAGAGTGATGATATCGTTCTGAGTGGATGCAAATGGATTCATGTACCGCTCCTTGTGGTAGATCCAGTGGTGATACCACATCTACCTGTTATCCATCCAGTTCAGATCATCCCAGGAGCTTCGAGGGCCTTCCCTGAGGGAAGACTGCATGAGCCTCTCCCGCAGGCGCTAAAGTCTTCGTGACCACGTTCATAAGACCTTCCATGGCGTCCTCAATGAAGTCCTCAGCGGCAACCTTCACGCTTTCATCAGGATCTACGCCACGGGTAGGCGCCGCTCAAATGATAATCCCTTGCTTTCGAAGCTCTCTTTTGGAAGCAGCATCGAGTCCCTTTAAAAATTTCTTTTTGAAACTGACCCCAGATACTGTCTGCACCACGTAGGCGGGCGATTGACCAGCCTAAAGTAAAGCCAGAGCCTCGAAGGGTGCTCGGTCACGCATGGCAGGGTGGAAATCAAGATTTGAAAGGAGGTTAGTCTTACGGGTCTGCTCCTGAGCGTAAGGTGCGTGCTTGGCATGGTTCGAATTCTCTTGGGCTGTTACCCATTCAAGATTTTCGAGCCGTGCGTTTGTTCGGTTGCTGTCCTTGTGGTTAACGAAAGATTTCCCCGCGGGGTTCTCAAGGAAAGCCTCTGCGACTAGCCGATGGACCATTTTGCTCGACTTGGAGCGATCGGCCGATTGGAGGCACACGTAGGGGTAACCTTTGTTTAGGTTGGACCGTATCTCGTACGGGGTCTTTCTCCAATAGCTTATTACTTTGCCCTTTGCTGTCACAGCGTAGAGGGGGTGGTCGGCAATGACTTTTGCTGGAATTCCTTTGTATAAGAAAACGGCGGTAGCCATAGGTAATTTACTTATTTGATCAACTTACTGGAAAAGCTCTTAAGGTGACCTATAGTGATAAGTTTATTTATGGGGCGGCTGGGGCGTACATGGACGATAAGAAAATAAAGATCACGCGAAATCTCAAGGTCGGATCCTTAGACGCTGAGGCGGATACTGAGCTGCTCAGTCGCTGCTTTGTAGATAACGGTTATCTGCATCAATTGATGGATGTAGATTCTCCTGAGTCGATAGTTTTAGGCAGGACTGGATCAGGAAAAAGTGCTTTACTTTACAAAGTGGCCGCTACGGCTCAAAAGTTTGTAAAGCTAGATCCGAATGATATTTCAATTAGGTTTCTTGAATACTCCGATATCATTCAGTTCTTTGACGCTTTGGGGATAAAGTTGGATCTGTTTTATCGGCTGCTTTGGAGGCATGTCCTTACGGTTGAATTTTTGAAGCTTAGATATGATATTAAATCTGAGCAAGATGGCAGAGGGTTTATTGAGAGTCTGCTGAGTCGCTTTAGTCGGGATCTGGCCAAAAAGAAAGCTATTGAGTATTTTAATGAGTGGGGTGATAAGTTTTGGTTGGATACAGAAGAACATCTAAAGGAGATAACTAGGAAGCTTGAGTCAGATACAAAGAGCTCAATCGGGGCGGAGTATGCGGGTGTCAATTTATCATTGGAGGGCGCGCGGAAGCTTACTGACGAAGAAAAGATGGAAGTTAAGCAGAGAGCCAGCCAAGTCGTGAATGGGCTGCAAATTCGAAAGCTGAATGAGGTTTTAGACTTGTTGGCCGAGCATTCTTTTGCAGATCCGCAAAAGAAGTTTTTCCTTTTGATTGACCAGCTGGATGAGGAATGGGCTGCAACTGAAACTAGAGTTAGATTTATACGTGCGTTGATTGAGGAAATTAAGACTTTTAGAAAAATTAGGCAGATCAAGATTATCGCAGCGTTACGGAAGGATTTGCTTGATCTTGTTTTTGATATGACCCGAGATTCTGGGTTTCAGGAAGAGAAGTATGAGTCGTATCTATTGTATTTGAAGTGGTCTCCTGAAGAGCTAGCCCGGCTCGTAGAGCTGCGTATCAATGAGGTGTTTAAAAGTCAATATACAAAGCAGTTGATTACGTTCGGTGATGTCTTTCCTAAACCTCGGAAGGGTGGCGGCCAAACATCTTTCGAGTTTATTGTTGAGAGAACTTTGCGCCGCCCTAGGGATGTGCTTCAATTTGTTAATGAGAGTTTTTCAATTGCGTATGAGCGAGAACGGGTTTCATGGCGAGCTCTTTTAGCGGCAGAAGCTCAATACTCTGAAAAAAGGTTGAAGTCTTTAAAAGAAGAGTGGGGTGAGGTTTATCCTAGTTTTGATGACACGGTTGAGATTTTGCGCGGCATTAAAGCTACTTTTACTAAGTCTATGGTAAGAGAGTCTCGGTTGGAGGAGGTTATGATTTCCTTGGTTGATGGGAGTCCAAATGATTCTTGTGTTCAAACGGTGAAGAAGTATTATGATTCAAGTGGTATCAAAGAGTCGGACGTGCTGATTAGCATGTTGTCATGTTTGTACCGAGTCGGCGCGGTAGGCCTCAAGACCAGTGCTGCTGATACCTACATATGGTCCTATGTGGATCAGACTTCTGTAACAAGAGGGGAAGTAAAGAGAGCGGAGCACCTGAAGGTACATAAGATGCTCCACAGGGCGCTGGATATTATCGCAGATCAAAATGAGGTTTATGAGGCAGAAGCATTGGAGTAAGACTATTTGCTATATTTTGAGTGATTCAGCGTTCATATACTCCGTGTTCCATGAGCCATCCGAGAGCCCCCTGGGTGGCAGGGTCGTTCGGGAGGATCCCTTTGAGGTTTCTCAATAGTGCGATCTTCTCGCGCTCCACTTGGTACTCATCAAGATCTCCCCGGACGAGGCTGGAGGCGTTCGCCCCAGCTCCCGTTAATTGGCTGGCAAATTTGGCCGCTGGAAAGCTGCCTATAACATTCCCAACCGTAGGGGCTCGCCAAGCCTTGGGCTTCTCCTCCGCATCCAGCTCAGTTTCACGAGTAGTCCGGCCTAGACCTGCATAAGGAAGACCTAGGGGAGACCCGATTGTGTCATAGGCCATCGCCGGAGCAGCCATATGTAGCTCGACCGCTTTAGAGCGCCCACAGCCAGCGTGGAGAGATCCCATTCACCGTTCTCCGAGTCGTAACCCATCGAGTTCTTATAGAACTGTTGGCGCTTCTCATCGTCCGTGATGGTCTGCCCACGAATAGCTGCGAATGCGACAACCCCCATACCTGATAGACCCATCGATATCGTAACTTGAAGAGCTTCGTCTACATCCCCATTCCGAATCCGATTGGCTCCCTTCATGAACTTCTTTTCGAGGGATCGCATGGAGAACGTCTGGAACTGCGTGAGGAAACTTATCAGCGAGGCTTTGCCAGAGTCTGCCCAGATGAAGGTATCTCCAATCGATGGGCGCTGAATCACGTCAGAGGCTGCCATATCACCCATGCGGCGAATCTCTGCGATCACCTGACGTGCTTCCAAGGCATCCTTGCCAGACCCCTTTAGGAATCTCCCCGCGTTGAAGGTCAGTTGCCCCTTTGAGCCAAGTTTTGAGCTCTTCTTAACGTGCTGGAGGATCTGCTGGAATAGCGACGGATCAGCATTCATATGTTTCAGCTTGGCCGCTGAGAAGACCTTGGAGGTCTGTCCGTGAGCATGCCTATGCAATCTATACAGGCGAGACGTGGATAAGAGGACTGTTCACAGGGCTTTTGATGTGTCTCGCGGTGTTCTTGCTGGGGATCGGCGTGGCCTTGCTGACTGCTGGGATCCGTAGGTTCTTAATTCGACCTGAGTGATTCGCTGTTAGCCGGCTCAGAATCCTCCTGCTGCGGCTGGTTGGACTTAGGGCGCGGCGGCGGCTTCAAGGGCGAATGCTGGGTGGTCAGGGAGATGAGGCCATAGTGAGTCGCTTGAAAGTGCGCCTCTATTCCCAAAGGGAAAGAATTATTATATTTTTTAGTGGGTTCTAATCGCTCCCGTCCCTCTCAAGCTGGCTTTTGCTGGTGGCCGAAAGGCAGGTGAATGCGCTCAAGCTGCTTAGACGACTGAAAGATAACGAAGTGCTGCCAACGAGAGGCGCGGCGCTAACTGGCGGAAGCCAGCAACCATCTTTAGATGTGCGTTCTGGGCTCGATACGTCCTCATGTGCATGAGGGCGATGGAGCGTGTTACATGTTATTTTCTGTTTTCTTCTTCTGTATTTTGGTCGCTACATTGCTCGTTCTGATTCAGCCAGATAAAAGTAGAGGGGGCATTAGGTTGGAGATGGGGGCCGCAAAAATTAAACTTCCGCTCGGTGTGACTGGGCAATGGATGGTTTATTTCATTTCTCTCGTTGGTGGTTTTACTGTTCTGTCAGGTCTGATGAAGTAACGATATTGTATTTTTGGGAATTCTTCGGTATCACGCAGCCTAGCGTTTTTAATGCTTGCTATAAGCGCCTCTATGTATTTCTTGGTTTGATATTGCCCATGGAATCTTAGAGGCGTTTCTCGATGGTGACCGTGGATACTCCCAGTAGGATGATCGATGATCATCAGTAAGCAATACACAGCAAAGCGAGGATCAGGAGCGTAATGTCATTCTGCGAGGTCTCAGGAAAGGTCCCCAGAAACCTAAATCAGTAGAGCAAAAAGAGCGTGAGAAGCTTTCGCGGATGGCTTACACATGCAGGCAACACCGGAAAGTGGACCGTTTGGAATCAAGGTGCTTTGGTAGCCTCAGGTTCAGGTAATACGTGGCTTTGCGCCGGACTATGTAGGCCATGAGTGGTCCCCAGAGTGGTCCAAGAAGTGGAACAAATCGGGCCACACCCCAAGGCTCACTGGAGGTCTTCGAGGTCTCACAGCAAGAATCCATCGGGGAATTTCTAAGGGGGCTCTCTAGGAGGGATAACCCTGGAAGCCAAGCCCGGCAAGGCCCGCAGACCTCAGCCGGTTTCCGGTCGAGTATCTGGAAGAGAAGAGCAGCCATTGGCGCTAGCCAATACTTGCAGCGGTGACATTGTGTGCCGGGGTGTGGCTGGTGGGGTCGCCACCTATCTCTAAATCCTTGATTCTACAAGGATTTGTCAGTAAAAATCTCGAAGTGTGAAAGCGTTCAGGTACACCGAAGTGGTGCACCATACGAGGCGGGTCAGCTTCACGTTCGCACTCTTCAAAGCCTCACTGCATCTCCTCATTTTCTGCACGCTCCAGTTTCCTTGCTGTGGCATGTATGCACGCTTTCTCGCTGCTGGCCTGGGTTGGCAAACTGCCTTGCGTTGAGTGCGTCGTGAGAGTGGAGGGGGGATAGCAAATTCACCGTAGCCATTTATCACGACCAGGAGTCTTGGTGGCCCGATCAGGAATAATTTCCTGCTGCTGCTCTTGTGTTTGCCGGAGTAATCACTTTAGGCAAATCGAATATCTGGTCATGTTGTTATGAAGATTCGATATTTGCGCGGTTTGCCATTTGGTCCTATTTGTTATTAGCGACAAATGTTTGATTCGATCAAGTTGTAAAGCATAAAAACGCCAGAGCACAAAGATAGGTGTGTATTTAGCGAAAAATCGTGAGAGTGTCAGAATTTTGTCTTGTCGGAAAGTCAGGCAGGGACGGCTTTCGATCTTGCTTTTAGAGTGTTTGCAGGATGGAGCTTGAAGCTTAATCGCCAGTCCCGGCTATGATGATCAGTGATGACGCTATCACAGCATCGAAAATGCCAGTGGGTCAGGGGCGTGTAAGTCAGGGCGCCTCGACATGGATTTGGGTTGCTTTCCAGGCAGGAGTGTGTGGCATGAGTTCATTGTCTGCAGTACTGCAGTCGAGGCGGGTCGGATTTTATAGCGGAGTTGTCCTCGCGGGGGTGTGGGGTGTTTTTGCTTATATTCATTTGACTCAATTTCAAGAAACGCATAAGTGGACTCTGCTTTTGTTCTGTATCTCCGAAACGCTGACAGCGGTTTTGTACGTTTTTCGAAGCGATCCAAAGACGGTTTCGGTCATTCCTGTCGACTGGTTGATGGCGGTGGTTGGGACTTCTGCCCCGTTATTTTTCCGCCCGGAGGCTTGGGGGGTGTTCCCTTCGGCAAGTGCTCTGATAGTTGTGGGCATGACAATTCAGGTGCTGGGTTTGATTTCTCTAAATCGCAGCTTTGCACTCGTTGCAGCAAAACGGGTTATCAAGACTGCGTGGATGTATCGCGTGGTGCGTCATCCAATCTATGCCAGTTACTGTCTGATGTACACGGGCTATATATTGGCCAATACATCGCCGGCGAATGTCACTATCTATGCAGTAACTATCTGTTTTCTGATCGCTCGAATATTTCGAGAGGAAGCGCATCTTTCTCTCGATCCTTTATATCGAGAGTATATGCAGGGTGTTCGTTATCGGCTTGTTCCATTCGTATTTTAGTCTCCGAGAGTTGGCTAACACGCTTACAAGACCGCTTGGTCAGGAGTAGCCGCAACGATGAGATTGTGTGTCGGGGGGCTGATGGGGTTACCACCTTGACGTCAAGCCTTCGTTCAGCAAGGCTTCTTTGCGCAGCCCCCCGATTTTCTCCTCTCTGTACGCTCATCGATCCTTCTGGATCAGTGTTTGACGCTGTCTGATTTGTCCTTTTTCGTGATCAGTGACGCGTCACTCGGGCGCAAGCGCAAATACCCGCAAGCGATGTCCGTCCGGATCCAGCGCAACGAAGGTGTAACCGAAATCCAGCGCAATCGGTGCCTGGATTATGGGCAATCCCTGCATGGTCCACTCTGTATACAAGGTGTCGACGCTCTGGTTGTCGGCAACCGAAAACGCCAGTTCACCACCACCGCCCGCAGCCTGGGCTGCCGGCTCCACCGTATGCCGGGACCAAAGTCCGAGCTTCAGGCCTGAATCCAGAGCAAAGAGCGCGAAGGTCGGTGACAGTTCGATGGGTGGCTTGTCCAGCAGGCGACTGTAGAAGTTGGCGCTGGTCGCGGGGCTGTCGACGTAAAGCAGAAGATAGTGACTGGCGTTCATGGTGACTCCCGTGTCCTGATTGGGGTTATGCAGTGCGCTCAAGTCTAGTGCTGCGCGCTGTCAGTTCCTGTCAGGAGTCATTAGCAAAAGAGGAGGCGGATTTATCGGGATCGATAAGTCTGCCTCCTCTTTTTTGTTGCTCGGCTCTCAAGGCTTGGACAAGGCTAGGTCTACCGCTGCTATCAGCTTTCCCAGATCCTTCGGGGTGGCTTTGTGAATGACACCGAACAAATAAGCTCGCTGTTCGTCTTCGTCGCCTAAATCCGCGAAAAAGGCTTTCAGCTTTACCCCCAGCACATCGGCGAGCAGGAACAGGGCTTCCACGCTGGGGGTATAGGTGCCGGTTTCGAAGCGGCTGATGGTTTTAGGATCAAAACCGGTTTTCTCGCCTAGTTCAGCCTGAGTAAGCCCTGCTACCTTGCGGTAGCGCCTGATGGCTGGACCCAAACTTGAAATGTGCATTGCTCAATTCCCATTTAGAATCAAGAACTTAACGATAAATCCTTACATTGTACAACGCCATGATTCATCACCTTGCTTTGCAAAATGTGATGTATTTCGTAGAATTGACACTTAAGACTGGTGTTTGGTGATCTGGTTCCAGAAGGCGGGTTTATGGAACAGGAACTCGTTGCATTTGCGTTGTGCCTTTAAACCAGGGACCCGGCAGAGGCGAAAGGGCTTCGTCAATCGTTGCCGACACTGCGCGCTCCAGCCTTGCCTGATTTAATCCTGGTTGATCTTCACCGATCCAAAGTGGAAACGCCGTATAAAACGCTGTGTTGCAGGTAACCGGGCGATCAACCCGGTTGTACTGCGCCGTCAGGGAAAGACGCGAATCATCCGGTCGCCAGTCAAGTCTGGGGCAGGGCATATCGAATGTTGTCTATGGAGTTTTAACGTGCGTCTGAATTGGCCATTCCCTTCTGTTAAACAGGCTCTTGCGGATCCGCTGCGGCTTTTTTTCGCCACCGATTGCAATGGCCTTGGCACTGAGCCTGAAAGCATCTCCTCCGGGTTCGCCCTGGTCGAGCGGTTCAACCGCTAGCGACAGCGAGCCTGACTCATGGATGAGCGATACCGTAGGGCTGTGGATGCAGCCGCCATTTTCTCCGAAACTGACCTTGCGGGGCGGATCACCCATGTCAACGACCAGTTTTGTCTGATCTCCGGGTACAGCCGAGAGGAGTTGCTGGGCGAAAACCACCGGATGCTCAGTTCGGGACTGCATCCTGCCGATTTTTTTACCTCGATGTGGCGCACCATTGCCCTGGGCAAGGTCTGGAAAGGCGAGATTTGTAACCGCGCCAAGGACGGTACGCTGTATTGGGTCGACAGCACCGTGGTGCCGTTACTCGACGATGAGACCGGGCGGGTGCAAAGGTATGTGTCGATTCGTTTCGACATCAGCGAGAAACGTCAGCTCCTGCATTCTCTGCAATGGCGGGTTGGCCATGATGTGCTGACCGGTCTGCCCAATCGTGCCTTCTTGTCCGACCTGCTCGATCAGGCGCTGGCTTATTCCCGGCTGGAGAATATTCCGCTGGCGGTATGCATGCTCGACCTCGACGGCTTCAAGGCCGTCAACGATGGTTACGGCCACGCCAGCGGTGATTTGTTGTTGGTGGAGGTGGCGAAGCGATTGCGCACGATCATTCGCGGTGAGGATGTGGTGGCGCGGTTGGCGGGTGACGAGTTCGTGCTGATTTTGCGCTACGTGCGCGATATCCCTGAATTACGCGCTGCATTGAATCGAGTGCTGGGAGCGATATCCACGCCTTATTCGATACTCGACAAAGAGATCAAGGTGTTCGCCAGCATCGGCGTCACGCTATTCCCCGCCGACAACGAAGATGCAGAAACCCTCTTGCGTCATGCCGATCAGGCCATGTACGTGGCCAAGCAGGGGGGGCGAAATCGGTTCCACTTGTTCGACGTGTCCCGCGACAGGGAGGTCAAGGTGACCCATCAGACCGTCGAGCGGGTGCGTCAGGCACTGGCCAGGGGGGAGCTGTGTTTGCACTTTCAACCCAAGGTCAATATGCGCCGCGGTTCCGTCGTCGGTTTCGAGGCGTTGTTGCGCTGGGAACATCCACAAAGCGGGATGGTGCCGCCCAAGGAGTTTTTGCTGCTGGTGATGGAAACGGATCTGATCATCGACATCGGCGAATGGGTGATGGATCAAGTCATGACGCAATTGTATCAATGGCAAGTGGCGGGACAGAGCTGGCCAGTCAGCATCAACATCGCTGCCCGGCATTTTCAGCGGGCGGACTTTGTCGAGCGGCTCAAGGGCGTGCTCGAGCGTCATGCCCGGGTGGCACCACAGCTGCTCGACCTGGAAATAGTCGAGTCGGTAGCCATCGAGAACATCCAGCATGTCAGTACGTGTATTGAGGCGTGCCAGGCGTTGGGAGTGCAGTTCTCTCTTGGCGATTTTGGCACCGGTCACTTTTCGCTGAGTTACCTCAAGCGTCTGCGCACGCAAACCATCAAGATCGACAAATCATTTGTCCGCGACATCCTCAGCGACAAGGATGATCTGGCCCTGACCACGGCCGTCATTGGTCTGGCCCGGGCTTTTGGTCGGGAGGTGATCGCCGAGGGACTGGAAACCCTGGAGCACGGTGAGTTATTGCTGCGCCTGGGCTGCGAAGTGGCTCAAGGCTATTTCATATCCCGGCCGATGCCCGCCAGCGAAGTGCCAGGCTGGGTGGCGACCTTCAAGGCGCCGGTGCAATGGCAGGCGCTGGAGCGAGCGGTCTGACCGTCACTGCCTGCGAGCGGTTTTGCGCAGCGTCCGGCGGTTCGTTAATGCCGGTGTAGAGTTTGATGATGCCATCGATTTCCCCGGACATCTTCATCTTCACCAGTGTGCGCAGAATACGTTGTACCGGCAATTTCGGGTCGTTGCGTACATAACAGCCGACATTTTGCTCCTGTAACACCGCGACTCCATGCAATTGTTTGTCAGGCATCAGCTTGTGATTGAACCAGTCCAGCGTCCATTGGTTGCTCACCGCATACTGATAGCGACCGGCCAGGAGTTTTTCCAATACCTGTTCTTGATTGCGTGCATCGTCGCGCTGCAGTTGGCCATTGTCGAACAGCGGCTGCAGGCTTGGGTAGCTGTAGCCGAGCACCGTGCCGATATTTTGCAAGGGCAGGTTCGCAGGTAACACGAGCGCTGGCAGGTTTTGCGTACTGACCAGCAGATCGCGCTGAAACAGCAGTGGAATGCTCCACAGATAGTCGCCTGAGGGGTTGGGCAGCCAGGATTGCGCGGCATAGCAACGAACATCGATGTCGCCATGCTCCATGGCGCTTTGCACCCGGGCACGGGCCAGCACGTGAAACTCGGCAGGGTGGCCGACCTGGGTCGCCAGGCTCAGCATCATGTCATGCAAAATACCCTGGGTCGGCTGGCCGTCTTCGATTTGCACCATGGGCATGGCCCAGCTGTCGGTAACCGCGAAACGCAATGGCGCTTCTGCGGCAAAGCCGCTTGCGGTTGTCAGCAGCAAAGCTCCCCAGGCTAAATGCATAAACTCTCCGGCAAGACCCCGGCAAGGGTCGAAAAAAGCCTACTCTAGAGCAGCTTAGCCAGATTAGACGAGCGCACCGGATGCAATTTCGCCCTTGCTCCGCTAGCATTACCGGCTTCCGCTTCCCAGTTGCGACGGTTTTCGATGAGTTATCAGGTTCTTGCACGTAAATGGCGTCCGCGCTCGTTCCGCGAAATGGTCGGCCAGACCCATGTGCTCAAGGCTCTGATCAATGCCTTGGACAGCCAGCGGCTGCACCACGCCTATCTTTTTACCGGCACGCGCGGGGTGGGCAAGACCACCATTGCGCGGATCATTGCCAAATGCCTGAACTGTGAAACAGGTATCACGTCGACGCCGTGCGGCACCTGCTCGGTATGCCGGGAAATTGATGAAGGGCGTTTTGTCGACCTGATCGAGATCGACGCCGCGAGCCGGACCAAGGTCGAGGACACCCGTGAGCTGCTGGACAATGTGCAGTACGCGCCAAGCCGCGGGCGCTTCAAGGTCTACCTGATCGACGAAGTGCACATGCTGTCCAGCCATTCGTTCAATGCGCTGTTGAAAACCCTCGAAGAGCCGCCGCCGTACGTCAAATTCATCCTGGCGACCACTGATCCGCAGAAACTTCCTGCGACAATACTGTCGCGTTGCCTGCAGTTCTCCCTGAAAAACATGACACCGGAGCGTGTGGTCGAGCATTTGACCCATGTACTGGGCGTCGAGAACGTACCGTTCGAAGAGGATGCGCTGTGGCTGCTGGGCCGCGCTGCCGATGGTTCGATGCGCGACGCCATGAGTCTGACCGACCAGGCGATCGCTTTCGGTGAAGGCAAGGTCATGGCCGCCGATGTGCGGGCGATGCTCGGTACGCTTGATCACGGCCAGGTCTACGACGTACTGCATTCGTTGCTCGACGGCGATGCCAAGGCGCTGCTTGAAGCCGTTCGCCGTCTGGCCGAGCACGGTCCGGACTGGAATGGCGTGCTTTCGGAAATCCTCAACGTGCTGCACCGCGTCGCTATCGCCCAGGCATTGCCTGAAGGCGTCGACAACGGCTATGGCGACCGCGATCGGGTACTGGCGCTGGCCCAGGCCTTGCCGGCCGAAGATGTGCAGTTCTATTACCAGATGGGGCTGATCGGCCGCCGCGATTTGCCGCTGGCGCCGGACCCGCGCGGTGGTTTTGAAATGGTCCTGCTGCGCATGCTGGCCTTCCGCCCGGCAGACACACTGGACGCGCCGAAGCAGCCGCTAAAGCCAGTGGGGATCAGCCAGGCCACAGTTGATTCCGCAAACTCCGTGGCTGCCGCGCCTGTCGTTACGCCGGTGGTTGTTGCCCCTGCTGCGCCTGTTATCGCTGCACCGGTCGAGCCAGTCGCTGCGGTTGCGGCGCCAGCTCCAGAGCCGGTTGCCCCTGTCGTGGCGCCGGAGCCTGCACCGGTGTTTATGCCGCCGGTTGTGGAACCTGCGGTTGTCGCCGCTGAAGTGGTGGATCTGCCCTGGAACGACCCGGTAGAGCCGGTGATCGAGCAACAGCCGGCGGTAGAGCCGATGCTTGAGACCGTCGCCGAGCAGCCTGATTTGACCCCGATGCCTGTGCCGACGCCTGACAGCGCGGTGCCGGATGTACCCGAATGGGTGGCAGCACCTGTCCCTGAGCCTTCCGTTGCCCAGGTCGATGCGGCCACGCCAGGAATGGATCTGGATGACGAACCGCCGCTGGATGAGGACTACATCGAGCCGGACATGGATTCGGCATACAGCTATCTCGATGACCTGGCCAGCGAACACGCTGCCGAGCCGACCCCGGAACCCGAGCCAGCACCAGCGTTGCTACCGGCGACCGGTCTGGCTCTGGAGTGGCTGGAATTGTTCCCGAAACTGCCGATTTCCGGCATGACTGGCAGTATTGCCGCCAACTGCACCTTGATTGCAGTCGAGGGCGATCACTGGTTGCTGCACCTGGACCCGGCGCATAGCGCGCTATTCAACGCGACCCAGCAGCGCCGCCTTAACGATGCGCTGAATCAGTATCACCAGCGCACGCTGACCGTGAGCATCGAGCTGATCAAGCCCGAGCAGGAAACCCCGGCCCAGGCAGCGTCCCGGCGCCGTGGCGAGCGTCAGCGCGAGGCCGAAGAGTCGATCCACGGTGATCCGTTCATCCAGCAAATGATGGAACAGTTCGGTGCGGTGATCCGTAACGATACTATTGAACCTGTCGAGGCTCTGGTCAGTCAGGGCTAATAACTCAATGGCGTCCGGCCTGATCGGCCGGGCGCAGTTTTTATCCAAGTACTTTGAGGTGATTCCCATGATGAAAGGTGGCATGGCCGGCCTGATGAAGCAGGCGCAGCAGATGCAGGAAAAAATGGCCAAGATGCAGGAAGAACTGGCCAACGCCGAAGTGACCGGCAAAGCTGGTGGCGATATGGTAACGGTGGTGATGACCGGTCGTCATGACGTCAAGCGCGTCACTGTGGATCCGAGCCTGGTTGAAGGCCTGAGCGAAGATGACAAGGAAATGCTGGAGGCCTTGTTCGCTGCCGCCGTCAACGACGCTGTGCGCAAGATCGAAGCCAACAGCCAGGACAAAATGTCCGGCATGACCGCTGGCATGCAATTGCCACCAGGCATGAAGCTGCCGTTCTAAGTCGCCTTGGCGAGTTGGATGCACAACAAGAATGCCAGGCCATGAGCCTGGCATTCTTGTTTATGGCGGTTGCCTCGAGAGAGGCAGGTGGGCTCAGTGAATGCTCGACGCCAACTCGAAGATCGGCATGTACATGAGAATCACGATCACACCGATCAGCAGGCCGATAAAGGCCATCAGCAGCGGCTCGAACAGACGCACGAACCATTCGAGCCAGCGGCTGATTTCCTCGTCATAGAAGTCGGCGCTGCGCTCCATCATGTAGCCCAGATTGCCTGATTGCTCACCGGCCCGCAGCAGACGCAGCGAAACCGGTGTGGTCAGCGCGTTGTGCTCCAGCGCGGCGGACAGCGCGTGCCCCTCCCGGATACGCTCGCTGGCCGAATCCAGCCGGGTTCTGGAGCCGACATTGAGCAGCCCGCGCACCATGCCCATGGCGGTGAGAATGGGGATACCGCCTTGCAGCAATATCCCAAGTGAGCGGTAGAAACGTGCCAATTCGTACATGACGATCCGCCGATGGATCGCCGGTACACGTTCCAGTACGCGGTCGACGCCGCGGCGAAAGCGCGGCTGACGCATCAGCAGCCCCAACGCCACGATAGTTGCGAACAGGCTGGCGAAGAACTCGGTCTGATGGTTGTGCAGGAACATGCCGCTGGACATCAGCACCTGCGACATCCAGGGAAGGTTGGAGCCCAGTCCTTCAAAGACCAGACTGAAGCGCGGCACGACGTAACCCATCAGAAACAGCACCACACCGCCGCCGACAATCAGCAGCAACACCGGATAGATAGACGCGCTGACGATCTTTTGCCGAACCTCATTCATACGCTGTTGGTAGACCACATAGCGGCCAAGGGCTTCGCTGACGTTGCCGGTTTTCTCGCTGGACTGCACCAGCGCGATGTACAGCGGAGGGAACACTTCCGACAACTGGCTCAGGGCCTGGGAAAAGGATTTGCCTTCGTATAACAGTCGTACCAGTTCGCTGAGGGTCTTGCGTGCCTGGGGTGCGGTTTCTTTTTCCGCCAGGCTTTCCAGGGCGTCGATCAGCGCCAGGCCCGCGTTGAGCAGAGTGGTCAATTCCTGACTGAACAGCAGCAGGGGAAATGCCTCATGACGCCGCCAGGCGCTAAACCTCCAACGCTGTTCGGCACGCAGGCTGATCAAACGCAGCCCCTGTTCCTCGGCCATGTGTCGGGCTTCGACGGGGCCTTGCGCATCGACCACCAGCGCGCTGATGCCACCTTTGCCCATGACCTTCAGATGAAAACGCATGACGGTGCCCTCACTCATTGCCAACTGGTGATTTCGGCGTTTTCGCCTTCGCCACCGGGCTGGCCATCCTTGCCCAACGACAGCAGATCGTATTCGCCGTTCTCGCCGGGGCAGCGATAGATGTAATTGCGCCCCCACGGGTCCTGCGGGATTTTTTTCTGCAAGTAAGGCCCGGCCCAGCGCGGTTCGTCACTAGGTGCGGTATTCAGGGCAGCCAACCCTTGTTCGCTACTGGGGTAGTGCCCCAGTTCGAGCCGGTACAGATCCAGCGCTTTTCCCAGGCCTTCGATCTGCGCCTTGGCCACCTTGGCTTCGGAGCGGCCCAGCTGACTGAAATATTTAGGCGCAACGATCCCGGCCAGCAGGCCAAGGACCACCAGTACCACCAGCAATTCAAGCAAGGTGAAGCCGCTTTGCTGCCGTCGGGTATTTCGAAGATGACCGGACATGTTGACCTCCTTGAGTGGGTAGGTCTGCTTATGCAATTGCTGTGCTCGCGGTCCTGTGTTGCTCTGCAGGCCACGTAATTGCTGGGCTCGCCAGTGCGGCACAGAGCTTGCGTGACCCCTTGAGAATCCTGGTGAGTGGGGCAACAGCCCCAAAAAGCGGGGATTATCGAGGGAGAATCGAGCATGCGAGTACTGATAACGGGTTTACTGGTCTGGCTAGCCACGACCTGCGCTGCCCAGGCGGACATTTATGTCTCACGTTCAGCCGACGGTGCTTATAAGCTGTCGAATGTCTATCGACCGGGACACCACTATGAAAAGGTCATCAGCGAGCCGAAGGTGGCGGCTGTAGCGCCTTCTTCGAAGCCGCAAATGATCGCGCAGATGCCCTATGCCGAGATGGTCGCCGCTGCCGCTACAGCCAACGATTTGCCGCCGGCCCTGTTACATGCGGTCATTCAGACCGAGTCGCACTACAACGCGGATGCGCGCTCGGTCAAAGGTGCAGTGGGGCTCATGCAATTGATGCCCCGGACTGCCAGGGAAATGGGGGTAACCGATGCGCTCGATCCCGCTGCCAATATCCAGGGCGGGGCGCGCTACCTCAAGCGTCTGATGGTGATGTTCGACAACAATATTTCACTCGCCGTGGCCGCCTACAACGCTGGCCCCGATGCTGTGCTCAGCCGCGGTCGGATCATTCCACCATTCGCCGAAACCCAGCGTTACGTGCCCAGTGTGCTTCGTCAGTACCGGCGCTTGCAGGGGTTGGCGGTCGACTCGCCGCTGTAGCATTCCCCACATGTGGGGAATCCTGAAAACCGGTTTTTCTTGGTTCTTCACGGAATCCCGGGAAACACAGAAACAAGAACGCCGATTTGATTGATGAAGTTCGTGCGAGCAAACACATCTAACAAATCGGCGTTCTTATGCGCGATATTAATACTTTCCTTCCGTTTTGGGAGGGCTTTTCTGTCGTCACGATCAAGCCTGATGGCGACGCGCTACAGATCGATCTGATTCCCCACGCCACCCGATTCCCTTCCTGTGGCGGGTGCCAAAAACCTTGTTCAACTACTCATGAGTATTGCGAACGAATCGTTCGTGATTTGCCCATTCTCGGTCGTGCCGTGCGCCTCAGCGTTTTGCTCAGGCGTATTGGCTGTCGTGACTGTGGCAAACGCATGGAGGCCGTCAGTTGGCTGGATCGCTACGCCAGCGTTGTCCTGGATGCAGATACACGACGCATGCTGTGGATTGGCGAAGGCCGCAGCCGGGCGGCGGTCAGGCCATTTTTCGAAGAACTGGGACCCGAGGGGTGCGCTCGAATCGAAGCAGTGGCGATGGACATGAACAGCGCTTTTGACCTGGAGGTTCGCCAGCACTGCCCCAAAGCACGAGTGGTCTACGACCTCTCCCATGTGGTGGCCAAATATGGCCGAGAGGTGATTGATCGGGTCCGCGTCGACGAAGCTAATCGGCTGCGTCATGACAAGCCTGCTCGTAAGGTCATCAAGCAAGCGCGATGGCTGCTGCTGCGCAACCCGGAGAACCTGAAAAAGCCGGAACAGCAGGTCCGCTTGCAGGATTTGTTGGCGGCTAATCAGGCGTTGATGACGACCTGTCTGATGAAAGCCGAACTTAAAACGCTGTGGACGCCGAGTACTGCCTGGGGCTGGAGATCGGCCTGGAAGCAATGGCTGCGCCACGCCCATGAAAGCGCGATACCTGCGCTGGTCCAGTTCGCCAAACGGCTAAAGAATTACTGGCGGGGCATCGTAAGTCGGGTTCGCTGGCCGATGCACACGGGGCAGTTGGAAGGAATAAACAATCGAATAAAGGTCATCAAGCGGATGGCGTACGGTTACCGGGATAGCGGGTTCTTTTTCATGAAGATCAAGAGCGTCTTTCCCGGTAATCCGTGGAGAACCATTTTTTTGGGGGGCAGGTTCACCCAGTCAACGTTAGTTTTTTTACTTAAGTTATTGAATATAAATAAAAAATTAATTGGCATGGTGATTGCTGCGTCCATTTCACCGATGAACGCGACGCGAGGCCCTCCACCATGAAAGGGACCCACCCAACCGAACGGCTCAATCTGCTCATCCTGCTGAGCGGCTCCCTGCCGGGCCGGTACCAATGCCGCTGTTTCCCGAGGCGAATACAGCCACTCGGACCCAGCGTTTCAAGGAGCAGGACGTGAATAAAACAACCCCACTATGTATCGCAGCGTGCAGTGCGTTGTTAGTGGTTGGTCTGGGTGGATGGCTATTGATTCGGCACGACGCAGCGTCGGCGCATGCCGGCCCTGAGGGGCAGCGTCTGGTTCGCGATGGCGTGGCCATCGAGTTCCAGATACGCCCGATTGATGGCGACGACACGCTGATCGAAGGTGACTTCGCCGACGTGCGCTTCAGAGTTACCGACAGTAACTCGGGTCAGCCGCTGTCGGGCGTTGCGCCCGGCGCCTGGCTCGATCCGGGTCTGCTGGGACTGAGCCACACCGAACCAAAAAACAGCTGCAAATCACGGGTCGAGAAGTTTCTCAAAGGCAGCGTCGGTGCGCGACCGTTGCTTGACCTCACCCGTTACTTCCTGTTGGTGCTGAACAAAGACGCGAGCCTGACGGTGATCGATCCGTCGGATTCGGTGGACACCACCAGCACCCCGATGCAAATCGAGCTCAAGCAGCCACCGATGGACTGGATCAGCAGCGGCGACAACAAGCGTGTGTTCGTTTCCATGCCAGCGGCGGGCCAGATCGCCGTGATCGATGCAGAGCAATTCCAGGTGACCGGCAACGTGGCTGCCGGGGTCGAGCCGCTGCGGGTCGCCTTGCAACCGGACGAACGCCTGCTCTGGGTTGGCAATGACACGCACGATGCCGGCAGTAGCGGCGTGACGGTGATCGACAGTTATTCACTCAAGCCCCTCGCGCAACTGGCAACCGGTGTGGGTCACCATGAGATCGCCTTCAGTAAGGATTCGCACTACGCCTTCGTCAGCAACGGCGACAGCGGCACTCTGAGCGTTATCGATATTGCGACGCTGAAGCTGCTTCGGCAGATCAACACCGGACCGCATCCGTTGTCCGTGGCCTATTCAGCGTTGTCCGAAGCGGTCTACGTGGCCGACGGCAAGGATGGCAGCATTAGCGTGATCGATGCCCACAGTCTGGCGCTGCGCAAAGTCATTCAGGACAGTCAGGGGCTAGGCCCGATGCGTTTCATCCGCGACGGGCGCTTTGCTTTTGTGCTCAATAGCCTGGAAGACCGCGCATTGGTCATCGACGCGGCCAGCGACACATTGATCCATCGCCTGGAGGTGGCCGACGAACCCTATCAAGTGACGTTCACCGCCGCATACGCCTATATCCGCGGGCTGTCTTCACCCAAGGTCACGATGGTCAATCTGGGCTCGTTGGGGCAGGACCGCGAGCCCATCAGCCAAGACTTCGAGGCGGGGCCGGCGGCACCGCATCAGGCGGGTGACCTGCCGCTGGCCCAGAGCCTGGCGCCGGGTCGCGATGACAACTCGGTCTTCGTCGTCAACCCAGTGGATAACACCACCTATTTCTACGCCGAAGGTATGAACGCGCCGATGTCCGGTTACCCCAACCGCGGTCATACCGCCCGGGCGGCGATGGTGATCGATCGCAGTCTGCACGAAGTCGAACCCGGGGTTTACAGCACGCGGGTGCGCTTGCCGGCAGCAGGGCGCTTCGACGTGGCTTTTCTGATCAACCAGCCGCAGATCATTCACTGCTTCACGGCACAGGTCGAGCCCAACCCAGCGCAACAGCAGTGCCTGGCTATGCCAAAGGTTGGGCCTTTCACCGTGTCGCTGGGTAATCGGTTCCAGTCCCGCGAGGGGCTGGACAAGGCCAGTGCGTGGTACCTGCATGAGCGCGCGGCTTCGTTGGGGGTGGACTTTGGCACCAACACTTACACCAGCCTGCGGGTGTTACCCGCGGCAACCTGCCGGTCTACCTATTAAGGAGCGTCATCATGAAACGAGTGACCTCACGACTCTTGCTCACCTTCTGCACGCTGACACTGGCTCTCTCGACCAGCCTGGCCCAGGCCCATTCAGCTGAGGACCATAGCGAGTACGCCAGCCACGGTACACCGGTGGTCTCACCCCAAGGGGCGGTGGTGAAAATCGTCGACGTGCCGCTGATCGATCAACACGGTCGGTCGGTGAGCCTGCAACGAGACCTGGTGGGCGACCGCATCGTGATCATGGGATTCATCTACACCCGCTGCACCACGGTCTGCCCGCTGGTGTCCTCAATCATGGGCAAGGTGCAAAAACAACTGGGCAGGCGGGCCGGAGGTGAGGTGCAACTGGTGTCTATCAGCATCGATCCGCAGCACGATAGTCCGCAGCGGTTGCTCGACTATTCCCGCAAGTTTCAGGACGGGCCGGGCTGGAGCTGGCTGACGGGTGCGCCTGGGGCCATCGCTGCGACCCTCGAGGGGCTGGGCAGTGGCGATGGGAACTTCGAAAATCATGCACCGCTGATTCTCGTGGGGGACGGTACGAGCACCCACTGGACTCGTTTTTACGGTTTCACGGATCCGGCAGTGCTGCTCAAAGAGATCGACCAGCTCAGCCAGAAACGCTTGCATGCCAGGCCAACCGCCATCGCCCAGGAGTCCAGCCATGAGACTTTTTGACTGGATCAGCCTGGTGGTTTGCTTCGAGCAATTGCTCACCCGGCCTGTAGCCGGGCGCTGAGAACAGGTGAACGCCATGTGGCTCACGGCCCGCCGGTGCATGATTCTGCTGATTTGCCTGAGCATGTCGGCCGCGGGGGGCGAACTGACGCCTCGGCTCGGTACTTTGCTGCCGAGCACCATGCGGTGATGCAGGTGAGCGCGTATTGTCACCGTCGATCTGGAGCTACTGCAGTTCTATTTGGTGGCCCCATGTCCCGCTCGACACGACGCCCCTGGGGCAAGGCCGGATCATGATAAAGGTGGGGATTTTGGCTATTTTTCGCGCTCAACGAGGGGGACCGAGTTCGAGGCCATGGTCTTTTCCCTGTCAGCGGGAGAGATTAGTGATCCGGCGCAAACAAAGTTTGGCTGGCAGTTGATTATCATGGAGAACAATCAACCCCGACAGGATGTCGAACGGCAGCAGAGGCTTGCCATGGCCAGGATCTATCTGGCTGGCCGGGCAGGCCCTGACCCAGGCGCAAAAGAATGCTCTGGCGCGTTTGCGATAGGTGAGTCATGTTGAACAGATTGACGATCGCTGAGGCCTGCTCTCAAACGGATGGACGATCACTCAGGCTTCCCCCAACATTGGGGAAAGGTTCTGGACAGGCCCGCATGCTTCCCCAGCTCTGGGGGAAGCAGGCTACAGCGGAAAAAAATTTCTTATGAAATCAAGAGCATAAATCCAGCGTCAAGCCTGGCATGAAGCGTGCGTAAGCCTAAGTAAGGCACGCACTCCCAGGTTCGACATCGGACCTGAACAGTTTCAAGGAGTCTGCCTTGTTAAACAAAGTACTGGTAGTCGAAGACGAACAGATCCTGGCGCAGAACCTTGGAGCGTATCTCGAGGCTCAAGGCCTGGAAGTCCGAGTCGCCTATGACGGTGGAAAGGCCGTAGCAATGGTTCAGGGTTTTTCACCCGATGTTGTAGTGCTCGATTTCCGTTTGCCCGATATGGACGGTTTTCAGGTGCTCGACGCTGTCCGCCAACACAGGGACTGCCACTTCGTGCTGATTACTGCGCATCCGACCAATGAGGTCTGTGAGCGCGCCGTGCAGCTGGGTGTCAGCCATATCCTGTTCAAACCGTTCCCGTTGGCGGAACTGGCCCGTGCAGTCTGTGACCTGGTGGGTATACGCCGCGAGCCTCGAGCAGGGGCAAATATGTCGGAAGGGTTTGTCGAACGACGTCAGAGCAGGAATGAGAATTTCCCCCTGCAGTTGTACGACGGTAGCTGGTTACTGGCGGATCGCAGACGAATGTCGTCGCCCTCGCCACCAGTCAACGACGAGCCACTGCTTACCGGGGAATAGTGGCGCGATAAGCGTTCAAGGCCCCCGCCGATGACCTGCCGCGCCGAATGGGCAATAGCCCCCGGGACGTTGGAGTGCAGGTCATGGAGTTTCTGTCTTTGGCTGCCGAGCCGGCATCGGCCGTTCGTGCGCCGTCGCGTTTCACCAGTGAGCAACTGGCTCAGGCCAGAACCCTTGCCGCCAGCTCTGGCGAGCGAGCCCTTCACACGCTGGAATCCCTTAGCGAACTGGACCCGGCAGCCTTTGTCCGGTGTTTGGGCACAACCCTGCATTACCCGATACTCGACAGCGCAAGCCTGTTCAAGGCCACGCCACTGTTCGATCGGGTCAGCCTGGCCCAGGCGCTCAAGCACGAGTTCATTCTGTTGCAGCATGGCGATCAATTGCTTGGCGTGTTTGCCGACCCGTTCGACCCGGCGCGCCTTGCCAGGATCGATGATTACCTGCAAGGTGCGCCCCTCTTTCTGGTCCATGCTGCTGACCTCAAGACTTGCCTGGCCCGGCATGAAGAAAGCTTTCACGCCGTTGATGCGCTGGATGCCCAGGCTGACGGCAGCAACGATCACAACAAAGACAACCTGCACAGCCTGTCGCTGACCAGCATCAGCGAAGACGCCAGCGCCGTCGTCAAACTGGTCAACTCCACGCTCTACGATGCGCTGAAAATACATGCCAGCGACATCCATTTGGGCATGACCGGTAACGGGCTGGTGATCAAATACCGGGTCGACGGCGTTCTCAACAACATCAGCAAGGTTCAAGGCAGCGAGTTCGCTGACCAGGTCATCTCGCGGATCAAGGTCATGGCCGAACTGGACATCGGCGAGAAGCGCGTGCCTCAGGACGGGCGCTTCAAGATCGGCATCAGCGGCCGGCAGATCGACTTTCGGGTGTCTATCATGCCGAGCATCTTCGGTGAGGATGCGGTGCTGCGGGTCCTCGATAAACAGGACCTGGCCGACCGGGTCAGCGGTGTACAGCTGCAGGCCCTGGGTTTCGCCGATGAGACTCTGCGCAGCCTGCGCCGACTGGCCGCCGAACCCTATGGAATGATCCTCGTCACCGGGCCCACCGGTAGCGGCAAGACCACCACGCTCTACGCGATGATCACCGAGATCAACCACGGCGTAGACAAGATCATCACCATCGAAGATCCGGTGGAATACCAGCTGCCGGGTGTCTTGCAGATCCCGGTCAACGAAAAGAAAGGCCTGACGTTTGCTCGCGGCCTGCGCTCGATCCTGCGTCATGACCCGGACAAGATCATGGTGGGCGAAATCCGCGACCCCGATACCGCGCAGATTGCCGTGCAGTCGGCTCTCACCGGGCACCTGGTGTTCACCACGATTCACGCCAACAACGTGTTCGACGTCATCGGCCGCTTCAGTCAGATGCAGGTCGACCCCTACAGCTTCGTTTCCGCGCTCAATGCCGTGCTGGCCCAGCGTTTGATTCGTCTGGTGTGCCCGGCGTGTGCGGTCCCGCGTACGCCGGGCAACGAGGAGCTGCTGGCCTGCGGGCTCGACCCGCAGGCCGTGGCCGATTACCGCTTTGTCCACGGCGTCGGCTGCAGTCATTGCCGGGGCACCGGCTATCGCGGGCGCACCGCCATCGCAGAACTGCTGCTCCTGGACGACGAAATCCGTCAGCTCATTGTCGAGCGCCAACCCCTGTCGAAAATCAAGGCTGTGGCCTGCAGCCGAGGCTTGCGTCTGCTGCGCAGCTCGGCGCTGGAACTGGTGCGCGAAGGGCGCACGACACTGGAGGAGATCAATCGTGTCACTTTTATCGCGTGATCTTTATATCGCCGTGCTGGGTGCCAACGGTATTGGTCTGTGCCACCGGCATGGCCATGAAAACCATTGGCTGGGCAGCGTTGGCCTGATCGGCGAGCGCTACGTAGACTGGTCACTGGCCGTGGATACTCTGGAGCGCCTGCTCGGCGAACATGCCACTCAGGGCGCTGAACTGTGTGTGGTGCTGTCGGCACATTACCAACGCTACTGCCTGATCCCCTGGAGCGCACAGATCAGTAGTCCAAAGGAATTACTCGTTTATGCCCAGGCCTGCTTCGACGACATCTACGGTGTGTCGGCGCAGCGCTGGAGCGTTACGCTATCTCCCGAAGCTGCGGGCTCAAGCCGGGTCGCCGCGGCGCTGCCGCAGGAGCTTCTGCTGAGGTTGCGGGAGCTGGCCACTCAACGCGGTCTTCGTCTGTGTTCAGTCCAACCTTATCTGATGACAGCCTTCAACCGGTTCCACCGCCAATTGGGGCGGGGCGACTTGCTTTTTGTGGTCGCTGAACCGCTGCGCAGTGTGTTGCTGCTCAAGCGTGCCGGTCAGTGGCACGCAGTGCATTCGATGGGGTGCGCCGACAGCGACGAGGCCCTGACGGCGCTTATCGCTCGTCAGTGCGAACTGCAAGACAACCCTGACGCACCGACCTTGAGTGTTTACCTGCACGCACCGGGACGTCTGAACGATTTGCCGGCTCTGGCCGTCGTGCAACTGTGTGTCGAGCCCCAGAGTCCGATGCTGATGCGTGATGTGTTGTTCACTATGTCCCGGGCGGTGGCTTGACATGCGCCCCTTACTGCTCGACTTCCAGCCTCGTCGGCACACTCCGGTTCTCGGCTTCAGCCTGCTGCTCGCCGCTGTCTTGCTGGTGCTGGCTTGCGCCGCACTGTATCGGTACCTCAGCGAACAGGAACAACTCCAGCAGCAACAGCTGCAGCAGGCCCAGCACCAATTGGGCGGAGATGTTCCCGGCAAGGCCGGCCTGACGCCTGCCGAAAGCCGTGAACAGGAACAGAATCTGGCGCAGATGCGCCAGGTCTCACAGCAAATGCGCAGGCCTTGGGAGCGGTTATTCACCATGCTCGAGTCGCTGCCGCAGGAGGATGTCGCGTTGCTCTCGCTGACTCCCGATGCGCACAAGGGCCAGATCAGTATCAGTGCCGAGGCGCGCAATCTGGAGGCCATGCTGGATTTTCACCGGCGTCTGGAGAGCAGCGCGCAACTGAGCGACGTGTCGTTGCTCAATCACGAAATCCTCGCGCAATCGCCCGATCACGCAGTGCAGTTCAACCTGTCGGCCACTTGGGAGATCAGCGATGGCAATCCCTAGATTGATCGTCCACGAGTATGTGCAGAGCCTCGGCTGGCCCGGGCTTGCGGGAGCGTCGCTGATGGTGTTTGCCATGGCCTTCGGGGTGCTGGGCTTGTTGCCTGGCTGGCAGGCCCTGGAAAACGTTCGTCAACGCAGTCTTGAAGCCGGTGACTATCTGGTGCGTATCGAACAGGGCAGCGCCAGCGCGCCCGTGGTGCCCCAGCGTCAACTGGACGAGTTTCACCGGCAGTTGCCGGCGCAGCCCGAAGCCACGGTGGCCATCGACCGGATCTATGCGCTGGCAGCCGAACAGAACATCACCCTGTCTCGCGGCGAGTACGCCCTGGGGATCGATCCGAAGACGCATCTGGCGCGTTATCAGGTTCTCCTGCCGGTACGCGGCAGCTACCCGCAACTGCGTCGCTTCCTTCACGAATTGTTGGGTCAGTTGCCGGCGATGGTGCTCGAGGATGTCGACTTTCAACGTAAGCGGATCGACGACAGTGAACTGACCGGGCGTATCCGCATGACTCTGTATCTGTCGAGGTCCAAATGAACAGAAAACGCGCCTTTGGCTGGGCAGCTTTCCTGGCGATCACCGGTGCGCTCGCCTGGGGGCCGGAGATGTTTTTCAACGACGGGGAAAATCCGCCCGAGGCGACAAAAATCGCAGCAGCACCGGCCAGCGCCGGCAAGGTTTACTCCGGCGCAGCGGCGGACAAGGCAGCAGCCGTTTCGGCAAAACCCCTGAACATGACCCGCGACCTGTTTGCAGCCAAGAGCTGGAAGCCAGCGCCAACCCTGGCAACGCTGACCGATGAACAAGCGGCTGCAGCACTGCAAGCGACAGTCAAACCGAGCGCACCGCCACTGCCTTTTCAATTCATCGGTCGGATGGACGATCGCAGCGACCTGCAGGTGTTCCTGCAGAGCGGCGAAAAACTCTACGTCGTGCGGCTAGGCGACGTTATCGACGATACCTATCGGATCGAGCACATCTCCGCCACGGAGCTGAGCCTGGTCTACCTGCCCTTGCATCTGTCCCAGACTCTGTCTGTAGGGAGTGCACAATGAAGTCTCTCCGTTGGGTCTCGCCCATGCCTTGCCTGGTTCTCGCGGTTTGCGTGAGCCTGGCCGGATGCGGTGCCACCTCCGCCAGAAAACAGGGCATGGCCCTGATTGAAGATGGTCAGTACGAGGCTGGACTGGCCCGTTTTGAGGAAGGGTTGAAAAAGTACCCCCGCGATACCGAACTGAACATTGCGTTGAGCGCGGGCCATGCCCGTTCGGTCAAGGCGCTGCTGGCCGAGGCCGATCAGGATCGTGCCAAGCGTGACTTCGCTTCTGCACGACAGAGCTACGGGCGAGTGCTGACTATCGAACCCAATAATGTTCGTGCCCTCGATTCACTGCATCAGCTCGATCAGTTGCGCAATGTGGATGACTATCTGCGTCAGGGGCAAGCCGACTTGCGCCGTGGCGACGTGATCGGTGCCCAGCGTCAGGCTCACGACATTCTTGCCCTCGATCCGAAAAACGAAAGCGCGCTGGAACTGCGCCGCAGCATCGAACAGATACAAAGCCGCAACGTTGTCTCTTATCCGCAACTGCGCATGCGCATGGATCGCCCGGTCACTCTGGAGTTTCGTGACGCCAACCTGAAGACCATTTTCGAGGTGCTGTCCCAGGTCGCAGGCCTGAATTTTATCTTCGACAAGGACATGCGTCCGGACATGAAAGCCACCATCTTCGTGCGCGATGTGCGCATCGAAGACGCAGTGGCGCTGCTGCTGCAACAGAATCAACTGCATCAAAAGGTGGTCAACGAGAACACGCTGCTGATCTACCCCGACTCACCGCAGAAGATCAAAGACTATCAAGAGCTGGTCATGCGCACCTTTTACCTGACCAGCATCGACGCCAACACGGCGCTGAACATGGTCAAGACCATGCTCAAGACTCGCGATGTATTCGTCGATGAGCGCCTCAATACCCTGAGCATGCGCGACACCCCCGATGCGGTGCGCATGGCCGAAAAACTCCTCCAGTCCCAGGATCAGTCCAACCCCGAAGTGGTGCTGGAAGTCGAGGTCCTGGAAGTGTCCCGGCAACGCATTCTCGACCTTGGCATGCAATGGCCCAACACCTTCGGCGTGGTCAACGGCGACGGCACCGGGGTGAGCATTCTCAACCAACTGCACGGCATAAATTCCGGCCGGATCTCCATGTCGCCGTCACCGCAATTGAAGATCAATGCCCAGGACAACGACATCAATACCCTGGCAAGTCCCGTGATTCGCGTCAGCAATCGCGAGCAGGCCCGTATCCACATTGGTCAGCGGGTGCCGGTCATCAGCGCCACGTCGATGCCGTCGACCCAGGGGCCGGTGATCACCGAGAGCGTCACCTACCTGGATGTCGGTCTCAAGCTGGAAGTAACCCCCATCGTCCACCTGAACAACGAAGTGGCGATCAAGATCGCCCTCGAGGTCAGCAACGCCACGCCGCTGGAACCGACCCGTCAGGGCACGATCCCGGTCCAGATCGATACCCGCAACGCCCAGACCACCCTGCGTCTGCATGATGGCGAAACCCAGGTGCTGGCCGGTCTGGTGCGCAATGACCATGGCGCCACCGGCAACAAGATTCCAGGGCTAGGTGACATTCCTGGACTAGGCCGGCTGTTCGGCAGCAACAAGGATTCGGTGGGCAAATCCGAACTGGTGCTGTCCATCACTCCACGGATTGTGCGCAACCTGCCTTACCAAAGCCCTTCGGACATGGAGTTCCCGACCGGCACCGAGACCAGCATGCATACCCAGAACCTGGACCGTTCGAAGGAACCGTCCGAGTCGAATGGGCCGGCCACTGACGCCGCACCGCTGGCAGCAATGCGTACCACTGCGAGACCTTGAATCATGAAACGCAGCCAAGGGTTCACGCTGATCGAAGTGGTGGTCACGCTGGCGCTGATCGGGCTACTCGCGGGTATCGCTGCGCCCCTGACCGAAACCGTGGTGCGGCGGGGCAAGGAGCAGGAACTGAAGACCGCGCTGTATCAGATTCGCGATGCCATCGATGCCTACAAGCGTGCGTCCGATGCCGGGTACATCGAAAAGTCCGTCAGCAGCAACGGCTATCCGCCCAGCCTGCAGGTGCTGGTGGAGGGCGTGCGTGACGTGCGCAGCGCCAAAGGCGCCAAGTTCTATTTCCTGCGACGTCTGCCGCGCGATCCCTTCGTCACGGCGAAGCACAACGACAAGGACGGCTGGGGACTGCGCTCCTATGGCAGTTCCGCCCAGAGCCCGCACGAAGGCGAAGACGTATTCGACGTGTATTCGCTGGCCCATGGCAAGGGCCTCAACGACATCGCCTACAAAGAGTGGTGAACGTATGCGCCAGAGCAAAGGTTTTACCCTGATCGAGTTGATGGTGGTCATGGCCATCATCGCCACGCTGATGACGATTGCCGTGCCGCGCTACTTCACCAGCCTGGAAAACTCCCGGGAAACCACGTTGCGCCAGAGCCTGGCGGTGATGCGCGAGGCGCTGGATCACTACTACGGCGACACCGGGCGTTATCCCGATTCCATCGACCAGTTGGTGGAGCAGCGCTACTTGCGCAGCCAGCCGCTGGACCCGATCACTCAACGCAAGGATCTCTGGGTACTGGTGTCACCACCGGCCGGTGTTGCCGGCGGGGTCGCCGACGTCAAGAGCGGAGCCACCGGGAGGGCGCGTGATGGCAGCCTCTATTCGCAGTGGTAGTGGGCAACGTCAACAGGGGTTCACTTACCTGGGCATGCTGTTTTTGATCGTCTTGATGGGCGCGGCATTGGCCAGCACCGGCCAGGTCTGGTCGAACGTCGCCCGCCGCGACCACGAGCGTGAACTGCTCTGGGTCGGCACTCAGTACGCCCAGGCGCTGCTCAGTTATTACCGCAGTTCGCCGGGCCTGGCGCAGTACCCTGAAAAACTGGAAGAACTGCTCGAAGATCACCGCTTTCCGTCCCCCAAACGGCACTTGCGCCGGCTCTATCCGGACCCGATCGGCAGCACCGGTGAATGGGGTTTGTTGCGTGGTTTCGACAACCGCATCACCGGTGTCTACAGCCAGTCCCAGGAGCAGCCGCTGAAGCAGGCAGGCTTTCCCGCCGAATGGGTCGATTTCAACGGCATGAACCATTACTCAGACTGGCAGTTCATCGCGCAAAAAGACTTCCTCGACAACGCGGGTGGCGCGGCGACAGGCTCGTCCAGTCCGCTGAGTCCGCTGAGTCCGTTAAGTCCGTCCAGTCCATTGAGTCCATTGAGTCCGTCCAGTCCATTGAGTCCGCAGAGCCCCTGAGTCCTGACAAGGGGAGTCGGCAGCTTCATACAAATGCGCGGGTTTAACCGCAAACCCTTGTACTCAAGCCTTCGCGGCACTGTAGGAGCGCGGCGCAGTCTCGCCGGGACTGGGTGGCTGCCCCCTCGGGTTGGGGGACAAGCGGGGGCGGACCAAGCCGACGCAGTGCTGCGCATTGAGCTATAACCAATGCAAATGCCCCCGGACATCCATCATGCAGACACACGAGCACGCTGCCTCGCTCGATCCGGAAGCGACCAAAGAGCAACCCGCTGAAGCGCAACAGCGCTTCATCCTGCTGCGCTGGTTTTCCTGGGTAAGCCTGGTCGTCGTTGGCTCGGTGGTAGTGGTGCTGGGGGGGCTCTCCACCCGCTTTGTGGTGGTTGAATGTGTCCAGCGTGATGCGTTGCTGACCTCCCAGTTCATCCAGGCCATCGCTTCGACGGAGGTGCGGTACACCTCGATACCGGACGTGCGGACCATGGGTGAGTTGCTCGATCCGCGTCAGGACAAGGACTACCCCGACATCGTCGTGCAAAAGCGGATGAACTCGCGTTGGCAGTTTTTCGACCATGTCGAGCATTTGCCGGACGTGTTGCTGGCCAACGTTTACGCGCCCGACCGGACGATCATCTGGTCGACCAATGCGCAGTTGATTGGCCAGCGGATCATCGATGACGATGATCTCGAGGAGGCCTTTCGTCTCAAGGCCAATGTTTTCATCAGCTACCATGACGGCGACAACGCTCGGGCGCAGCGGAAATTTCCGGTTGTCCCGGATTCGTTTTTCATCGAGAACTACGTTCCGCTCTTCGATGTCGACGAGAACAAGGTCATGGTCATGGTCGAGGTCTACAAGGAGCCCAAGGATCTGATTATCCAAATGATGCGCGGGCTGATCCTGGTCTGGCTGGCGACGCTGCTGAGTGGCGCACTGATCTATTTCGGTCTGCATTGGCTCATGCGCCGCGCCGCGGATTTGCTGGCCGCACAGCAGAAGCAACTGATCACCAATGAAACCTTCGTCGCCCTCGGCGAGATGTCCTCGGCGGTCGCCCATAGCCTGCGAAATCCATTGGCGTCCATTCGCTCGAGTGCCGAGTTGGTACAAGGCATTGAAACCGGTCCGGCGCACAAGAACATCACCGACATCGTCAACCAGGTAGACCGCATGTCGAAATGGGTTCGCGAGCTCCTACAGTCGCTACGCCCGCTCAATGAAGAGGCCGACGCGGTGGATCTGGTGGCCACCGTGCGTGACAGCCTTCAGGCATTCGAACAACAGATCGCCCGAGCCGGGGTTCAGGTGAACTTCGAACCCGCGCAGGTGCCTTTGGTGCTCAGCCAGGAGGTATTGCTCAGTCAGATACTCAACAGCGTCATCGCCAACGCGCTGGAGGCCATGAGCGCGGGCGGGGTGCTGAGCATCGGGATCCAGCAAAACGCCGGGGGTCTGTTGCTGACCCTCGCCGATACGGGCAATGGCATGAGTGCGCAACAGAAACGCATGGTGTTCAAGCCGTTCTATACCACCAAGCAGGGCGGATTGGGGGTCGGTTTGATGCTGGTCAAACGCATCATGGAGCGCTTCGGCGGTTCGGTCACCTTGAACAGTCGTGAACAGCAGGGCACTTGCGTGAGCCTGCGATTCAAGGTGGCAGCAGAAACCGGTTGCTCAACTTAGGTGTAAGTGTTTCCCCGCCTATGGGGCCCATTCCCCAGTTTTTTCCCCTGTTGTTTAGTCTGGATTATTTCTAATCATTTGTTTTGTATTGATTTTTTTATCTGTGCATATTTTGTCACGACTCTGGCGAGGTATTTGCTCAGTTGCATTTATCCCCTGCACGATTTCAGGGTGACGAGGATGGACAGGCAACCGTGTTCGAGCTTTTTTCGAGCCACTGTATCGCGCCTTTCGGGTGTGATGTTGATGCTGATGGGGTGCCTGGATCTCTATGCCAGTCCCATTGATGGAGGCACCCGGTGCACGTGGACTTCGAGGAAGGGATCATTCTCAGCCGCGGTGGCAAGGCCCCGTCGGAGTGGGAAAAGTGGGCGCGCAAGGACGTCTATCGCATCGGCAGCAAAGACGATGGCAAGGATAACGTCGAGTTCGTGATCAACTTCCGCGAGTTTGCCGCCACCTACATGGAGCACTGTCATAACACCCGGCATGAGGACAACTCGATGCTACTGCGCCGGAATATCGAACACCCTGGACAGTTCCAGTTGATGCCCACGCCGTTGCCGTCCCGGGATGGCGTCAGGTACGTGAATTCCGCTGCGCTGCCGACCTGCCGCAACGGTGATGGCTGGGGCCCGCAAGTCAAGGTCAGCAACTAGCCACCGAGGAGGCGATGTCATGCAACTCAATCGTCAGCATGGCTGGACAGTCTGGACGCAGCGAGCCCTGATGCTCCTGACCTGTACCCTGAGCAGCCTGGCGCTGGCCGATAACGTGCCATCGGCCACGCCCTGGGGGGCGGACTATTTCCCCAATACGTTGCTGACTGATCAGGATGGCCGACAGCTGCGCTTTTTCGACGATCTGATCAAGGACAAGGTGGTGGTGATCAACTTCATCTTCACCTCGTGCACCGACTCGTGTCCGCTGGAAACCGCCCGCTTGCGCCAGGTTCAACAGTTGTTGGGCGAGCGGGTAGGGCGCGATGTGTTTTTCTACTCCATCAGCATCGACCCGCAGACCGATACACCGCCAGTCCTCAAAAACTATGCGCAGAAGTTCAAGGTTGCGCCGGGCTGGTTGTTCCTGACCGGCGACAATGAAGAGATTACTCAGCTACGGAAAAAACTCGGCCTGTTTATCGATGGCGTCGACAACGGCCGCAGCAAGGATCACAACCTCAGCCTGATCGTCGGCAACCAGGCCACCGGCCGCTGGATGAAAGCCTCACCGTTTGAAAATCCGTGGATTCTGGCTGACCAGCTCGGCAACAGCCTGCAGAACTGGAAGGTCGCAAGCCAAGAGGGCAGCTATGCCGATGCGCCGCAAATTCGCCCGCCGAGCATGGGTGAGGAGCTATTTCGCACCCGCTGCGCTTCCTGCCATACGCTGGGAGTGCTGGACGGGCAGGGCGTTGGTCTGCGTTCGATAGGTCCCGATCTGTTGGACGTGACCCGTCAACGCGACCCGCTTTGGCTCAGTCGCTGGATCAGGGAACCCGACCGGCTGCTGGCCGAGAAGGATCCGCTGGCGCTGGAGTTGTTCGAGCGTTACAGCCGGGTGGCCATGCCCAATCTGCGCCTTGACGAGACCGCCGCCGCAGCGGTGCTGACGTACTTGCAGGAAGAGACCGACCGCCAGCACCCGCCAACGGTTCAGGCAGTCGAGGCGCATGTGCACCAAATACACCAAATGGATCACATGGATCACATGGATCACATGGATCATTCCGGCCACGAGCCGAGAATCCAGCCTATGATCCAGTAGCGGCTGACTACTATTAAGGCGAGCCCTGTTATAGGTAATGATTTTCGACTGCTGACGGGGTGTCGACGATAAGGTTCCAGGCAAGCATCCAGGACGTACCTTATGCAGGTGCTCAAGCACAATAAAATATTCGCCCAGGGACCGTTCAACCTTCTGTACTGGTTCTCCCTGGCCAGCCTGTTCATCATCGCCGCCGTCGCCGTGGGGCTCGGATATACCTCCACACGTCTGGTGGTCAGTGAGAGTGTCCAACGCGACGGACTGCTGACGGCACAGTTCATCCATACCATAGGCGCAGCGGAAGTCCGACACGTCGGTATTCCGCCAAGCCAGACCATCGGCAATCTACTGGATATCCGCGATTTGAGCGCCCGGACCGAACTTGATCGCGATCGCATTATCGCGGCCCGGGGGGAGTTCCTCGACCATATCCAACACTTGCCGGACATTCTGATGGCCACTGTCTATGCCCGGGATCGAACGATCATCTGGTCGACCAACCCGGCGTTGATCGGCGTACGGATCGAGGGCGACAAGGATCTGGACGAGTCGTTCGGATCGAAAGTGCAGGTTTCATCCGAATACCATAAGACCGATGAGAGTCGTCAGGAGCAGAAGTTCCTTCGCCACCCCAGGTACCTGTTTATCGAACACTATATTCCAATGTTCGACGCCGCCGGTGACAAGGTCCTGGCCACGGTCGAGATCTACAAGGAACCTCAGGATCTGGTTTTGCGTATCCAGCGCGGTTTCAAGCTGATCTGGGTGGCGACGATCCTCGGAGGCTGCCTGATCTATTTCGGGCTGTTCTGGATCGTGCGGCGGGCCGCGCGGATGCTGCAGTCGCAACAGAAACAACTGATCACCAGCGAAACCTTTGTCGCGCTGGGTGAAATGTCCTCGGCCGTCGCCCATAGCCTGCGTAATCCGCTGGCGACCATTCGATCCAGTGCCGAACTGGCCCAGGAAATCTCCAGCCAGCCTGCGCAAAAGAACATTTCCGACATCATCAACCAGGTCGATCGCATGTCTCGCTGGGTACGCGAGTTGTTGGTCTCGCTGCAACCGTTGAACTCCGATAGCGAGGCAGTCGACCTGGGACTGGCCATCGAGGAAGTCGTGCAGGCCTTCGACCAGCAAATCAAGAGCGCCAATGTCCGGGTCCATCTGTCGATACCGCCGCTGCCCTCAGTCGTCAGTCAGCACATGCACCTGGTCCAGATACTCAATAGTCTGTTCGCCAATGCCCTGGAAGCCATGGCGGACGGGGGATTACTGATGATCGAGGTCGAGCCGGCGGCGGATGGGCACGTGCGAATGACCTTGACCGATACCGGCAAAGGCATGACCCGGCAGCAAGTACGCATGGCGTTCAAACCGTTTTTCACCACCAAGCAGGGGGGCCTCGGCGTTGGCCTTATGCTGGTCAAACGTGTCATGGAGCGATTCAATGGCTCGGTCAGCCTGACCAGCCGGGAACAGGAAGGAACCCGAATAAGCCTGATTTTCAAGGTGACGGGAGGAGACCGTGGAACACAGTATTCTGTTGGTTGAGGATGATCAGCTCCTCGCCGAAAATATTCAGACGTTTCTGGAGCGCAAGGACTTCGAGGTCACTATCTGCCATTCGGCTGAAGAGGCGCTTGAATGCCTGCAGACCTGTCAGCCGGATGCGGTGCTGACCGATAACTCGCTGCCCGGCATGAGTGGGCACGAATTGATTCAGCGTCTGCGGGTCAGCGCGCCGGACCTGAAAGTGATCATGATGACCGGCTATGGCAATGTCGAAGATGCCGTGACGGCGATGAAAGAAGGCGCCTTTCACTACCTGACCAAGCCGGTGGCGCTGGCGGAACTCAAGCTGTTGCTGGACAAGGCGCTGGCCGCTGACCGTCTGGAGCGCACGCTGACGTTCTATCAGGAACGCGAGGCGCAGAAGTCGGGGGTGCAGGCGCTGATCGGCGATTCCCCGGTGATGCTGGCGATGAAAAACACCATCGGCCAGTTGCTCGATGCCGAACGGCGCATGGCCAGCGGCGACTTGCCGCCGGTGCTGGTAGAAGGTGACACCGGCACGGGCAAAGAGCTGGTGGCCCGCGCGCTGCATTTTGACGGACCACGCAGCAAGGGCCCGTTCATCGAGTTCAACTGTGCCTCTATTCCCTCCAACCTTCTGGAAGCCGAATTGTTCGGCCACGAAAAAGGTGCATTCACCGACGCCAGGGATCGTCGGATCGGCCTCGTCGAAGCCGCCGATGGCGGTACGTTGTTTCTCGATGAAATCGGTGAAATGGATCTGCTGCTGCAGGCCAAGCTGCTCAAGTTGCTGGAAGACCGCACCATTCGCCGGATCGGCGCGGTCAAGGAGCGCAAGGTCGACTTGCGGATCATCAGCGCGACCAACTGCAACCTCGAACAGATGGTGCAGCAGGGCAAGTTTCGCCGGGATTTGTTTTTCCGTTTACGCATCATTTCCATCAAGGTTCCGCGCCTGAGTACTCGCGGCGAAGACGTGTTGAAACTGGCCACGCATTTTCTCGCTCATCATGGCAAGCGCTATGGCAAACCCAACCTGTATTTCAGCCCGCAGGCGGAGGCTCTGTTGCGCGGTTACAGCTGGCCCGGCAATGTACGTGAACTGCGCAACATGCTTGAGCAGACGGTACTGTTGGCTGTCCATGAGATGGTTGGGCCGAGCCAGTTGAACGTCTGCCTGAGCCTGGTCGACGAGCCACTGAGCCTGTCGGTACAGCCTCAACCTCAATCTGAGGCGTACAACCACGGTGAAGACATGACGTCCATGAACCTGCCGGAAGTCGAGCGGGACATGGTCAGGAAAGTGCTCGACAGGACCGACTGGAATGTCACCAAGTCGGCACGCTTGCTGGGCTTGAGCCGTGACATGCTACGCTACCGGATTGAAAAACTGGGTCTCGCCCGGCCGGACAAGCGGCAATGGTGACGCCTTCGGGCGAACGGACGCCGTGTGTATTTGACGGTGAACTGAGGCGCGAGTATAAACCGCGTCTCGTTGTTTTGTCGGACCTTTGCCCATGAGCTTCAGCCCCCTGATTCGCCAACTGATCGATGCTCTGCGCATTTTGCCGGGAGTGGGTCAGAAAACTGCCCAGCGTATGGCGCTGCAACTGCTTGAGCGTGATCGCAGCGGTGGTTCGCGGCTGGCTCAGGCCTTGAGCCAGGCCATGGAAGGAGTCGGGCATTGTCGTTTGTGCCGCACGCTCACTGAAGACGATCTTTGCCCGCAATGCGCCGATCCGCGCCGCGATGACACGATATTGTGTGTGGTTGAAGGGCCGATGGACGTGTATGCGGTAGAGCAGACCGGTTTTCGCGGACGCTACTTTGTGCTCAAGGGCCATTTGTCGCCGCTCGACGGGCTCGGCCCAGAGGCCATCGGCATTCCGCAATTGATGGCGCGGATCGAAGAGCAGGGCAGCTTCACCGAAATCATTCTCGCCACCAACCCGACGGTTGAAGGCGAAGCCACGGCCCATTACATCGCGCAGTTGCTGACCAACAAAGGCCTGATCACCTCGCGCATCGCCCATGGCGTGCCGTTGGGTGGCGAACTGGAGCTGGTGGATGGCGGCACTCTGGCGCATTCGTTTGCCGGGCGTAAGCCGATCGCATTGTAGTCATTGGTCAAGGTGATGGTGTCAGCCCCATCGCCATCGCGGGCAAGTCGGTCTCACGGGTGATGGGGCATTGACAGGTTTTGAGAGTGCGGTGTGGCGGTCATCCCATCGCGAGCAAGCTCGCTCCTACATTCAATCACTGGTGTACACAAAATATGTGTCCGCAGGTGATCCAGTAGGAGCGAGCTTGCTCGCGATGGCGTCAGTACAGACGACGCCTTACTTATCCGCTAACGCAAACTGCGTCAGGCAGAAGGTCGGTATGCCCATGTCTTCCAGGCGCTGAGAGCCGCCCAGTTCAGGCAGATCGATAATCGCTGCGGCTTCGAAGATCCGTGCGCCCATGCGGCGAACCAGGTTGGCTGCGGCAATCAGGGTGCCGCCGGTGGCGATCAAATCATCGCACATCAGCACCGAGTCGCCTTCACACAGGCTGTCGGCGTGGACTTCAAGGAAGGCTTCGCCGTATTCAGTCTGATAGCCCTCGCTAAGTACTTCGGCGGGCAATTTGCCTTGCTTGCGGAACAGAATCAGCGGTTTGTTCAACTGATAAGCGAGGATCGAGCCGATCAGGAAACCACGGGCATCCATCGCGCCGATGTGCGTGAAGTCGGCTTCGACATAACGATGGGCAAAGCTGTCCGCCACCAGACGCAAGGCTTTTGGCGACTGGAACAGTGGCGTGATGTCGCGAAAGATCACCCCAGGCTTGGGGAAGTCGATCACCGGGCGGATCAGGGATTTGATGTCGAAGGAGTCGAAGACCATCGTCGAAGTGTCCTGGCGGGCTGGAGAAGGGCAGCTCGACAGTATAAACCCGGCCGAGCCTGTTCGCTCGGCCGCAAGGTGGCTGGATCAGCCCTCCAGCGAGCCACCGGCCAGGGCGCAGAGCTGGATCGGATCGAGAATGTGCACTTCCTTGCCTTCGGCAGCGATCAGCTCGTTCTGCTGGAAACGGGTGAACACCCGGGACACGGTTTCCACCGCCAGACCCAGGTAGTTACCGATTTCGTTGCGCGACATGCTCAGACGGAACTGATTGGCCGAGAACCCGCGAGCGCGGAAACGCGCCGACAGGTTGACCAGGAAAGTGGCGATGCGCTCGTCGGCGGTTTTTTTCGAGAGCAGCAGCATCATTTGCTGGTCGTCACGAATCTCGCGGCTCATCACGCGCATCAACTGGCGGCGCAGTTGCGGCAGTAGCAGTGCCAGTTCGTCGAGGCGTTCGAAGGGGATTTCACAGACCGAAGTGGTTTCCAGCACTTGTGCCGACACCGGGTGTTTTTCGGTGTCCATGCCCGACAGGCCGACCAGTTCGCTGGGCAGGTGGAAGCCGGTAATCTGTTCCTCGCCGCTGTCGCTCAGGCTGAAGGTTTTCAAGGCCCCGGAGCGTACTGCATAGACGGAATCGAACTCATCGCCCTGGCGAAAAAGGAATTCGCCTTTTTTCAGCGGGCGACCACGTTTGACGATTTCGTCCAGCGCATCCATGTCTTCCAGATTCAGAGAAAGTGGCAGGCAGAGGGGGGCCAGGCTGCAATCCTTGCAATGGGCCTGGTTGTGAGCGCGCAGCTTAACTGGCTCGGACATTTCTTAAATCCTTGTGAGAAAACACACATAAGACGTAAGGGTAACCCACGGGGGGACGTTGAGGCCAGCCTGCGCCATGATGGCATATTGTCATAGGGTATCGGGTGATCGGTTGATGGCCACCTGGGAGATGAAGTCCTAAATCACTCGTGAGAAGCGTTGGCGATTCTGCTGTTCCAGGTACGCATCAAAGACCATGCACACCGAACGTACCAGCAGCCGCCCGGCTGGCAACACGCTGATCCGCTCATTGTCGAGTTCGATCAGGCCATCCCCGGCCATGGCTTGTAACGGCGGCCAGAGATCGGCGAAGTAACCGCGAAAATCGATATTGAAGGCCTGTTCGATCACCGCGAATTCCAGGCTGAAATGACAAATCAATTGCTGAATCACTTCCCGACGCAGGCGATCGTCCCGATTGCATATCAGACCGCGGCTGGTGGCCAGTTGCGTGCCGCCCAAGGCGTTCTGGTAGTGGTTCAGATCGCTGCTGTTCTGGCAGTACAGGTCACCGATCTGGCTGATGGCCGATACGCCGAGGCCGATCAAATCGCAATGACCATGGGTGGTATAGCCCTGGAAGTTGCGTTGCAAGGTCGACTCTTCCTGAGCAATGGCCAGCTCGTCGTCAGGCAGGGCGAAGTGATCCATGCCGATGTATCGGTAACCCGCCGCGGTCAGCTGCTCGATCGTGCGTTGCAGCATTTCCAGCTTTTCGGCGGGGGCCGGAAGGTCGTTGCCGTTGATCCGCCGTTGCGGCATGAAGCGCTCAGGCAAATGCGCGTAGTTGAACACTGAGAGCCGGTCCGGTTGCAGGTTGATGACTTCGTCCACGGTGCGGGCGAAGTTGTCCGGTGTTTGCTTGGGCAGGCCGTAGATCAGGTCGATGTTGATCGAACGAAACTGCAAGGTACGGGCGGCGTCGATCACCGCACGGGTTTCTTCCAGGCTTTGCAGGCGATTGACTGCCCGCTGGACCGCCGGGTCGAGGTCCTGCACGCCGATGCTGACGCGGTTCAAACCCAGTTCGCGGAGCAAGCCCATGGTCGACCAGTCGGCTTCCCGAGGATCGATTTCGATGCCGTAGTCGCCGGAGTCATCGTCCAGCAGATTGAAGTGCTTGCGCAACCGGGCCATCAGTTGGCGCAGCTCGTCATGGCTGAGAAAGGTCGGAGTGCCGCCGCCAAAGTGCAGTTGCTCGACCTTCTGGTTCGGGTCGAGGTGGCAGGCAATCAGCTGGATCTCTTGCTCCAGGCGCTGCAAATAGGGCAAGGCACGACCACGGTCCTTGGTGATGACCTTGTTACAGGCGCAGTAGTAGCAAATGTTCGCGCAGAACGGCACATGCACATACAGCGACAACGGTCGCAGTGCCTTGCGGCTTTCGCGCAGGGCGTGGAGCAGGTCGAAGGTGCCGACCTGACTGTTGAATTGCACCGCAGTCGGGTACGAGGTGTAGCGCGGTCCCGCCAGGTCATAGCGGCGGATCAGATCTGTGTCCCAACGAATGGCGTCGAGCATGCGGGCATTCCCCCGGATAGGCTGGCAGTGTTCGCGAGTCTAGGGGGTTCACAGGAGCGGCATGTTGATTTGCATCAACGGTGGTTGGGCCTCTGCGCTGAGATTGTGTTCGCCAGGGATGACGCCATCGCGAGCAAGCTCGCTCCTACATTTGCTCGATGTCGTGCACAAAATTTGTGTACACCGGAGATCAACTGTAGGAGCGAGCTTGCTCGCGATGGGCGCGCCGCCGATTTAATGCCCCATGAGCCAATGCTGATGCGGCCCCGGCAGCGTCCAGATGCCAAACAGCATCACCAACAATCCGCCGCTCATGCGCACACTTTTTTTGCGCAAGAGTGCCGTAACCCGCTCGGCGGCCAGGCCAGTGGCAAGCAGCACCGGCCAGGTACCGAGCCCGAAGGCGAGCATCAGCAGCGCGCTGTCCAGGGCATTGCCCTGGCTGGCGGACCAGAGCAGCGTGCTGTAGACCAAACCGCATGGCAGCCAGCCCCAAAGCGCGCCCAGCAACAAGGCACGGGGCAGGCTCGACACCGGCAGCAAGCGGTTGGCAATCGGCTGGATATGCTTCCAGAGGCCGCGTCCGAGGCTTTCGATACGGGTCAGGCCGCTCCACCAGCCAGCCAGGTACAGGCCCATGGCGATCAGCAGCAGTCCGGCAAGAACTCGCATGAGCATCGCCGCCGGGCTGCTGGCGACTGCCCAACCCGCAAGTCCGATCAGCAGGCCGGCCGTTGCATAGCTGAGAATTCGTCCCAGGTTGTACGCCAGCAGTAGGCGAAAGCGTCGGCTGCGTTGCTCCTTGGGAATTGCCAGGGTCAGCGCGCCCATCAGGCCGCCACACATCCCCAGACAATGACCGCCACCCAGCAAGCCGAGGATCACTGCGGAAACCAGAAGCGGAGCCAGCTCAAGCATGGGGCGGGGCCTTGTCTTTTGATTGGGACGCAGTGGCGGCAGGCGGGTGGCCACTGGCTTCGTCGACGGCGGCCTGATGGTTCGGGTCCTGGTCGTCGAACAGAATGCTGTGGGCCGGGCCGTCGAGGTCGTCGTACTGACCGCTGTCGACCGCCCAGAAGAAGATGTAGATAGCGATGGCCACGATCAGCAGCGCGGCCGGGATCATCACGTAGAGAGCTGGCATGTGAACTCCATGCCCGCGCGGCTCAGGCCGGCAGCGGGCGGGTTGCTGGGGTGGTGTTGGCGGCTGGCGTTCTCGGCATACGAGTCAGACGCAGCGCATTCAACACCACGGTCAACGAACTGAGCGACATGCCGATCGCCGCCCAGACCGGCGTGATCCAGCCGAGGGCGGCGAACGGCAACATGAGGCCATTGTACAGCCCGGCCCACAGCAGGTTCTCGATGATTACCCGGCGCGTGCGTCGAGCCAGGCTGAACGCTTGCACCAGCGCGTCAAGGCGATTGGACAGCAGCACCGCATCGGCGCTGGTTTTCGCCAGATCGGTGGCCGAACCCATGGCCACGCTGATATCCGCGGCGGCCAGCACCGGTACGTCATTCACCCCGTCGCCAAGCATCAACACCTTGCGACCTTCTTTATGCAACTGTTGCAGCACTTGCAGCTTGTCATCGGGACGCAGACCGCCACGGGCTTCGTCGATGCCCAGCTCAAAGGCGACGCTGGCGACCATCGGTGAGCTGTCGCCGGACAGCAGCAGCGTGCGCCAGCCACGGGCCTTGCAGGCGGCGAGCAGGGTGGGAGCGTCGGCACGCAAGCGGTCGTCAAGGACGAACCAGGCCAATGCGCCCTGGCTATCGCCGAGCAGCAGCCATTGGCCTGGCTCATCGGGCATCGCCGGTATCGAGCAGCCGCTGAGCTCACAAACAAACACCGGTTGGCCGATCCGCAGTCGCTGCTCACCTACCAGGCCTTCAAGGCCCAGCCCCGGCGTGCTGAGGACTTCTTCGGCGGCCAGGGGCGCGCGGCCAAAGGCGCGGGCGATCGGATGTTCTGAGCGGTTTTCCAGAGCAGCGGCAAGGCCCAGGCACTGGTCACTGTTCAATGCGCCCAGTGTTCGGATCGAACGCAGCGCCAGACGACCTTCGGTGAGGGTGCCGGTCTTGTCGAAAATGACCGTGTCGATCTGGTTCAGGCCTTCCAGCACATGACCGCGAGTCAGCAGCAGGCCGAGTTTGTGCAACGTGCCAGTGGCGGCGGTCAGGGCGGTCGGCGTGGCCAGGGACAAGGCGCAAGGGCAAGTGGCGACCAGCATCGCCAGGACGATCCAGAATGCCCGGGATGAATCCAGCTCCCACCACAGCAGGCCAATGGCGGCGGCTGCGAGCAGTGAAAGCAGCAGGAACCATTGCGCGGCGCGGTCGGCGATTTCCGCCAGTCGGGGTTTTTCGGCCTGGGCACGCTCCAGCAGGCGGACAATGGCTGACAAGCGTGTGTCTTGACCCAAGGCCAGCACTTCGACGGTCAACGCGCCTTCGACGTTCAGGGTGCCGGCAGTAACCGCGTCGCTCACGGTGCGCGGCTGTGGCAAGTACTCGCCGGTCAGCAGCGACTCATCGATGCTCGACTGGCCGTCGAGGATCCTGCCGTCGGCCGGCAGAATGGCCCCGGGATGCACCAGCACCCGGTCACCCAGGCGCAATTCGCTGAGCAGGATGCGCTCGCTCTGACCGTCATCGCTCATGCGCAGGCAAGAGGCGGGGAGTAAATTGACCAGCTGCGCGGTGGCGGCGGCCGTGCGCTCTCGGGCGCGGCGCTCCAGATAACGACCGGCCAGCAGGAACAGTGCAAACATCCCGACCGCATCGAAATACAACTCGCCCGCTCCGCTGATCGAGGTCCAGATACCGGCGATGTACGCGCTGCCAATCGCCAGCGATACCGAGACGTCCATTGTCAGGTGGCGGGTACGCAAGTCGCGTATGGCGCCTTTGAAGAAGGGCACGCAGCTGTAGAAAACGATCGGGGTGGTGAGGAACAGCGCGACCCAACGCAAGATGGTGTGCAGCTCGGGGCTCAGGTCGATATTGAATTCCGGCCAGGTGGCCATGGTCGCCATCATTGCCTGAAACCACAGCAGGCCGGCGACGCCCAATTGTCGCAAGGCCAGGCGGTTTTCGCTGGCCAGTTGTTCGGCAGCACGGTCGGCCTGATACGGATGCGCGGCATAACCGATGTGCCGCAGTTCTCCGAGCACCTTGCTCAGCGGCAACTGGCTATCGGCCCAGCGCACGTGCAGCCGATGGTTGGACAGGTTCAGCCGCGCTTCGGCCACCGCCGGCAGGCTGCGCAAGTGTTTCTCGATCAGCCAGCCGCAAGCGGCGCAACTGATGCCTTCCATCAACAGGGTGGTTTCGGCGAGGTCACCTTCGTGGCGGACAAAAGGTTCCTGCACATCGGCGCGATCGTACAGCGCCAGCTCGTCCACCAATTGCACCGGCAAGGCTTCGGGGTTGGCTGAGGCCTCACTGCGGTGGCTGTAATAGCCTTCCAGACCACCGGCGACAATCGCCTCGGCCACAGCCTGACAGCCAGGGCAGCAAAGCTCGCGGGTTTCGCCGAGAACGACTGCGGTAAACCGGCTGCCGGCAGGAACCGGCAGGGCGCAGTGATAGCAGGGGGTTGGCGTGGTCATGGGGCGTTGTCCGATGATCGTTCCCACGCTCTGCGTGGGAATGCCTCCCCGGACGCTCCGCGTCCGCTTCGGCTGGGACGCGGAGCGTCCCTGGCTGCGTTCCCACGCAGAGCATGGGAACGATCAGGGTAAGGCTTACTTCTTCAGGTCTTCGGCACCCTGCAGCGGTTCATCACCGAGCAGCAGGTCTTTGTCGTGGTTGACTTGTTCTTCCTCGAACATGCGCCAGGTTTTGTCGTCCTGCACACCGAGCAGTTCGACGAAGCGCCGGCCTTCGACCTTGTCGCTCAACTGGCCGATATAGCGGCCCTGTTCGGTTTCGCTGCGAGTCAGGGTGATCCTGCGATCCTTCTCTGGCTGGGTTGGCGAGATCAGGTTCAGCTCCAGGGTTTTTGGCTGGCTGTTGCCGCTCAGGCGCAGGTCGACTTCGCCGGTCACCTCATCCAGATGCACGCTGGCGCGCAGCAGCAGGGCCTGAGCCAGCAGCTCACGGTCCAGCGAGCGGTTGATGCCTTTACCGGCCTCGTAATAGTTGTCGTTGACCAGGTTGTCCGGGTTGTTCACCGCGATGGTCACCATGGACAGGGTCAGGGTGACCGAACAGGCCAGAATACCGATGATGATCCACGGCCAAAGGTGCTTGTACCAAGGGCTTGTGGCAGTTGCTGCGGGCATGGTGACTTCTCTCAACGAATTTGTGGGCCGATGAATCGGCTCTTGGCTTCAACATGGACATCTGCGTCATCGGCATCCTTGAGAGTGAATTTCACCTCGTTGGTACTCGACGGCAGTTGTTCCGGCGCGCTCGATAACTCGACCGGCATGCTGAAAATCTCGCCGGCGCTGACCTTGATCTCACGCTTGCCTTGCAGCTTGAGATCCGGCAGGCCAGAGGCTTCAAGCAGGTAAGTGTGGTCGCGCTGGTCCTTGTTCATGATTTTCAGGCTGTAGACGTTTTCGATCCGCCCCTCGGCGTTCTCGCGATAGAGCACGCGGTCCTTGCTGACGTCGAAACCGACCAGCGAACGCATGAAGAACGCCGTCACCAGCAGGCCGATCATCGTCAGCAATACCAGTGCATAGCCGATCAGGCGCGGGCGCAGTTTATGGGTTTTTTGCCCGGAAAGGTTGTGTTCGGTGGTGTAGCTGATCAGCCCGCGAGGGTAGTTCATCTTGTCCATGATGGTGTCGCAGGCGTCGATACACGCGGCGCAGCCAATGCATTCGATCTGCAGGCCGTCGCGAATATCGATGCCGGTCGGGCAGACCTGAACGCACATGGTGCAGTCGATGCAGGTGCCCAGCCCCATTGCCTTGTAGTCGGCGTCTTTCTTGCGCGGGCCGCGACCTTCACCGAGACGCGGATCGTAGGAAACGATCAGCGTGTCCTTGTCGAACATCACGCTCTGGAAGCGCGCATACGGGCACATGTAGATGCACACCTGCTCGCGCAGCCAGCCGGCGTTGCCGTAAGTGGCGAGGGTAAAGAAACCGACCCAGAAATACGACCAGCCATCGGCCTGGCCGGTGAAGAAGTCGATGGTCAATTCACGAATCGGCGAGAAGTAACCGACAAAGGTCATGCCGGTGACAAAGCCGATCAGTAGCCAGAGGCTGTGTTTGCTGAACTTGCGCAGGAACTTGTTGGCGCTCATCGGCGCCTTGTCGAGCTTGATGCGCTGGTTGCGGTCGCCTTCGGTGACCTTTTCGCACCACATGAAGATCCAGGTCCAGACGCTTTGCGGGCAGGTATAACCGCACCAGACGCGCCCGGCATACACCGTGATGAAGAACAGGCCAAAGGCGCTGATAATCAGCAGGCCAGAGAGCAGAATGAAATCCTGAGGCCAGAAGGTCGCGCCGAAGATAAAGAATTTGCGCTCCGGCAGGTTCCACCAGACGGCCTGATGAGCGCCCCAGTTCAGCCAGACCGTACCGAAATACAGCACAAACAGTGCGGCACCGCCCGCCATCCGCAGGTTGCGGAACAAGCCGGTGAAGGCGCGCGTGTAGATTTTTTCCCGAGAGGCATAGAGATCGACGCTGTTATTCGGATTTTTGGCAGGCGGGGTAACGTCGTGTACCGGAATCTGGTTGCTCATCGTTGCATCCCACGGCAGTGGAAAAATGCCTCGGTCAGTACATGCCGACCGCGGTCAGAAAGTGTGTTGCAGTGGCGCAATGATACGCCTGTAGCTCTAGATCAAGGGTGCGACCCTTGGTCGCGTTGGGTAAAACCAATTGATGGTGTAGTGACTTGAATCAATTGACTTATGAATTATGGCCGAAAGTTAGCGTACGCGTTGCGTCGCTTTGGCCTGTCTGGAGGTCCCGATCCTTCGTAGCAACTGCCGAGCCCGCGAGGCTGCATTCTGCCCGTAGCAGTTGACGAGTGGTGCGAGGCTACGTTCGACTGCGCAGCAGTCGTAAAGCCAGGTACCGCGGTGCGTCAGGTTGATTGAGGGGGGGACTCTACGGCTGCTGCGCAGCCGAACGCAGCCTCGCGGGCTCGGCAGCTGCTACGGGCCGAACGCAGCCTTGCAAGTTCTGATCGCCAACGAGTGCCACCATCGGCCCCCAAACAAAACGGCCCCGCCAATCTTCACTGGCGGGGCCGCTTGTTGTTGCGATCAAGCGTTTGACTTACTTGGCGTCAGCCGCCTTGTCACCGTGGGACAGGCTGTAAACGTAAGCGGCCAGCAGGTGAACCTTGTCGTTACCTTGCAGTTGCTCCTGGGCAGGCATCTGGCCCTGACGGCCGTAGCGGATGGTCTGCTGCAGTTGAGCGAAGCTCGAGCCGTAGATGAACGCCGCCGGGTGAGTCAGGTTAGGTGCGCCCATCGCTGGGGTGCCTTTACCTTCCGGACCATGGCAAGCCACGCAGTTGGTGGCGAAGAGCTTCTGGCCAGCGACCGGATCAGCCTTGGTACCTTCTGGCAGTTTGCGGCCATCGAGGTTGGTCAGCACGTAAGCAGCAACGTCGCTGACGCCTTGCTCGCCAATCACTTCGCCCCATGCTGGCATCATCGCGTGGCGGCCACCCATGATGGTGGTCTTGATGGTTTGTGGCTCGCCGCCCCAACGCCAGTCTTCGTCGGTCAGGTTAGGGAAGCCATAAGCACCCTTGGCGTCGGAGCCGTGGCAGACCGAGCAGTTGGAGGCGAACAGGCGGCCACCCATCTTCAAGGCTTGTGGGTCTTTAGCGACTTCTTCGATCGGCATGGCAGCGTACCTGGCGAAGATCGGACCGAACCTGGCGTCCGATCTGGCCATTTCCTTTTCCCATTCGTGCACGCCAGTCCAGCCGGACTGACCATTGGCGAATGCGGTCTGCTTGTCGTTGTCGAGGTAGCTGTAGCCTGGCAACAGGCCTTTCCAGTTACCCAGGCCCGGGTACAGCGCCAGGTAGCCCAGGGCGAAAATGATGGTACCGACGAACAGCATGAACCACCATTTCGGCAGCGGGTTGTCGTACTCCTCGATCCCGTCGAAGGAGTGGCCAACAGTCTCTTCGGTGGCTTCGCTGCGCTGGCCCTTACGGGTGGACAGCAGCAGCCAGGTCAGGGCGAAGATGGTACCCAGACTGAGGACTGTGACGTACAGACTCCAGAACGTAGTCATTCTTTGTTACTCCTAGAAGCTTGCTCGACGTGCTTGATGGCTTCGGGATCATCCGCGAAAGGCAGCAAGGTCGCGTCTTCAAACTCCGACTTGCGTTTGGGGCTGAACACCCACAGCGCCAGACCGATAAAGGCCACCATCACGACAACGGTGCCCAGGCCACGAATCATCCCGATATCCATCTAAATCACCGTTTGCTTTTGATGATGGTGCCCAGGCCTTGCAGATAGGCCACCAGCGCGTCCATTTCGGTTTTGCCCTTCACCGCATCCTTGGCGCCGGCGATGTCTTCGTCGGTGTAAGGGACGCCGAGCGTGCGCAAGACTTCCATTTTTTTCGCGGTGTCTTTGCCGTCGAGCTTGTTTTCCACGAGGAACGGGTAAGCCGGCATTTTCGACTCAGGCACTACGTTGCGCGGGTTGTACAAGTGCGCACGCTGCCAGTCATCGGAGTAACGACCGCCGACCCGGGCCAGGTCCGGACCGGTACGCTTGGAACCCCACAGGAACGGGTGATCCCAGACGCTTTCACCGGCAACCGAGTAGTGGCCATAGCGTTCGGTTTCAGCGCGGAAGGGGCGGATCATCTGCGAGTGGCAGCCGACACAACCGTTGGCGATGAAAATGTCACGGCCTTCAAGTTCCAGCGCCGGACGCGGCTTCATGCCTTCAACCGGCTTGTTGGTCACGTCCTGGAAAAACAACGGAACGATTTGGGTCAGGCCGCCGATGCTGACGGCGATGACCATGAAGAAGGCCAGCAGGCCGATATTCTTCTCGACTACATCATGATTCATCAGTGAGCTCCAACTACAGCGATCTGAGCGGCGGCTTCAGCTTCAGCCGGGTTCGAGGCGCGTACGGTACGGAACACGTTGTACGCCATGAACAGCATGCCGCTGGCAAAGAACGCACCGCCCAGGGCACGAACGATGTAACCAGGGTGGCTGGCTTGCAGCGCTTCGACGAAGGAGTAGGTGAGGGTGCCGTCATCGTTGATTGCACGCCACATCAGACCCTGGGTGATGCCGTTGACCCACATCGAAGCGATGTAGAGCACGGTGCCAATGGTTGCGAGCCAGAAGTGGGTGTTGATCAGGCCGACGCTGTGCATCTGTGCACGACCGAACAGTTTCGGAATCATGTGGTAGATGGCGCCGATCGAGATCATCGCAACCCAGCCCAAAGCACCGGCGTGTACGTGGCCGATGGTCCAGTCAGTGTAGTGGGACAGCGAGTTGACGGTCTTGATGGCCATCATCGGGCCTTCGAAGGTCGACATGCCGTAGAACGCCAGGGAGACGACCAGGAAACGCAGGATCGGGTCGGTACGCAGCTTATGCCAGGCGCCCGACAGGGTCATCATGCCGTTGATCATGCCGCCCCAGCTTGGCGCCAGCAGGATGATCGACATCGCCATGCCCAGGGACTGTGCCCAATCCGGCAGAGCGGTGTAGTGCAAGTGGTGCGGACCGGCCCAGATGTACAGGGTGATCAGTGCCCAGAAGTGCACGATCGACAGGCGATAGGAGTAGATCGGACGCTCGGCCTGCTTGGGTACGAAGTAGTACATCATCCCCAGAAAGCCCGTGGTCAGGAAGAAGCCCACGGCGTTGTGGCCGTACCACCACTGGATCATCGCGTCAGTCGCACCGGCATAGGCCGAGTAGGACTTGAAGAGGCTGACCGGCAGGGAGGCGTGGTTGACGATGTGCAGCATGGCCGTCACGACAATGAAGGCACCGTAGAACCAGTTACCGACATAGATGTGCTTGGTCTTGCGCTTGACGATGGTTCCGAAGAACACCACAGCGTAGGTGACCCAGACGATAGCCAGCAGGATAGCCAGAGGCCATTCCAGTTCCGCGTATTCCTTGGTGGTGGTGTAACCCAGCGGCAAGGTAACGATCGCGCCGACGATTACCGCCTGCCATCCCCAGAAGTGGAAGGCGGCCATGCTGTCGGAAATCAGTCGCGTTTGGCAGGTTCGCTGCACGACGTAATAAGAAGTGGCAAACAGTGCACAACCACCGAAGGCGAAAATCACCAGGTTGGTGTGCAACGGGCGTAGGCGTCCGAAAGTCGTCCACGGCAGGCCAAAGTTAAGTTCTGGCCATACGAGCTGTGAGGCGATGAAGACACCGAGCCCCATGCCAAGGATCCCCCAGACCACCGTCATGATGGCGAACTGGCGGACTACCTTATAGTTATAAGCAGTCGGACTGATTGCTGTGCTCATTCTAAGGTTCCACGGTTTGGGTGTTTTATTAGGAGTAAAAATCGGTCGCAAGTATGGAGAAAGCAGGGTGTCATTGCAACGCGCCATGACCTGGGTCAATGCTTCCCGACGCTGATTCTGCGGCCTTTCCATGCGCCGCGTAAGGACAAAAATGCCCTTGGAAAAAATGTCGCAGTGGATGAAAAAGGCGAGGGGTGCAGGTTAGTTGTAACGAGGTGTGTTGAAACGAGAAGATCAGGTGACAGGCGGTAATTTGCACGACAGCCGGTATAAACCAGCCTTTGCGGCCTGTCATCGAGCAGAATCGTCGAACCCATCGGTTACAGCTGGCCTGTGACCGACATGTGCCAGTCCACTGACGGGCAAGCTTAGACCCGAATCCTGAGAGTGGAAAGGCGGACCATTTGGGGGGTGCGACACTTGGTCGCGTAGAGGCAGGGAACTACCGCATCCTGAGCGGATGCGGCAGCGAAGCAGTCACCGGTTATTCGCTTTTGCTTTCAGTACGCCCCTGTTCATCAGTACTGCGCGACAGGCTGAAAACATACGCGGCCAGCAGTTGCACCTTGTCGTTGCCGAGCAGTTCGTTCTGCGCCGGCATATGGCCCTGGCGGCCATGACGAATGGTCTGTTGCAGTTGCGCCAGGCTTGTACCGTAGATAAATCCGGCCGGTTGCGTCAGATTCGGCGCTCCCATGGCTTCAGTGCCCTGGCCGTTTGCCCCATGACAGGCTACACAGGTGGTGCTGAATACTTGCTGTCCGGCTTGCAGATCGGCGCCGCTGTCGGCAGGCAATGGCAGCCCTGCCAGCTCATGACGGACATAGGCCGCCACGTTCTTGACTCCCGTTTCACCGAGGATTTCACCCCAGGCCGGCATGGCCGCCATGCGACCGCCCATGATGGTGGTTTTGATCGTGTCGGCGCTGCCGCCCCAGCGCCAGATGTTGTCGGCGAGGTTGGGGAAGCCGAACGCGCCCTTGGCATCCGAGCCGTGGCAAACCGCGCAGTTGGAGGCAAACAGGCGACCTCCCATCTTCAATGCTTGCGGATCTTTGGCGACGTCTTCCAGGGGCATAGCGGCGAATTTAGCGAAGATCGGACCGAACCTGGCGTTGGCCTTGTCCATTTCCTTTTCCCATTCGTGTACGCCGGTCCAGCCATTTTCATAGCCCGGCAGCACGCCTTTCCAGTTGCCCAGGCCGGGGTAGAGGACCAAATAGCCCACGGCAAACACCAGGGTGCCGGCGAAGAGCATGAACCACCATTGCGGTAACGGGTTGTCGTACTCCTCGATGCCGTCGAAGCTGTGGCCCATGGTCTGGTCGACACTGCCTTTGGTTTCGCCCTTGCGCGTACCGATCAATAGCCAGGTCAGACCAATCAGGCTGCCAATGGTCAGTACGCAGATGTACGTACTCCAGAAGGTGGTCATGGCCGAATGCTCCTTGTCGCGTGCTCTTCGAATTGAGCGTCATCAGGTTGAAGGCCGGGCGTTTGCACACCGGGCATCGGTTCGTCGGCAAACGGCAGCAGGCGCGCCTGAGCGAACTCTGGATTGCGCCTGGCGTTGAAGACCCAGAGCGACAGGCCGATGAAGGCGATCATCACCACCAGCGTGCCGAGGCCGCGGATCATTCCACTATCGAGTTCAAAACCCATGGCTCACCTCTTGCTCTTGATCGCAGTGCCAAGCACTTGCAGGTAAGCGACTAGTGCGTCCATTTCGGTCTTGCCCTTGAGTGTCTCGGTGGCGCCGGCAATGTCGGCGTCGGTGTACGGGACGCCAAGGGTGCGCATCACCCGCAGCTTGGTTTCGGTGTGGCTGCTGTCGAGCGGATTGGCCACCAGCCATGGGTAGGCGGGCATCTTCGATTCCGGCACCACGTTGCGCGGGTTGTACAAGTGCGCGCGGTGCCAGTCTTCGGAGTAGCGACCGCCGACCCGGGCCAGGTCTGGCCCCGTGCGTTTGGAGCCCCAGAGGAACGGGTGATCCCACACGCTTTCCCCGGCCACCGAGTAGTGGCCGTAGCGCTCGGTTTCGGCGCGGAACGGACGAATCATCTGCGAGTGGCAACCGACGCAGCCTTCGCGGATATAAATGTCGCGACCTTCCAGTTGCAAGGCGGTATAGGGCTTCATGCCCTCGACCGGTTTGTTGGTCACGTCCTGAAAGAACAGCGGGACGATCTGGGTCAGACCACCGATGCTGACGGCCAGAACCATCAACAGCAGCAATAGGCCGACGTTTTTCTCGATTGTTTCGTGTTTCATGGCGGACTCCTCAGGCCATCTGCGCCGCGGTGGCGACTTCGGCAGGCTCGGCAGCGCGCACGGTGCGCCAGGTGTTGTAGGCCATCAGCAACATGCCGCTGAAGAAGATCGCGCCCCCCACCAACCGCACGACGAAGCCTGGATGGCTGGCTACCAGGGTTTCGACGAAGGAGTAGGTCAGCGTGCCGTCTTCATTGACTGCGCGCCACATCAGGCCCTGGGCGATGCCGTTGACCCACATCGAGGCGATGTAGAGCACGGTGCCAATGGTTGCGAGCCAGAAGTGCGCGTTGATCAGGCCGATGCTGTGCATGGCCGGGCGGCCGAAGATTTTCGGGATCATGTGGTACAGCGCGCCGATCGAGATCATCGCTACCCAGCCCAGAGCGCCAGCGTGAACGTGACCGATGGTCCAGTCGGTGTAGTGGGAGAGGGCGTTGACGGTCTTGATCGCCATCATCGGCCCTTCGAAAGTCGACATGCCGTAGAACGCCAGGGAGACCACCAGGAAGCGCAGGACCGGGTCGCTGCGCAACTTATGCCAGGCGCCCGACAGGGTCATCATGCCGTTGATCATCCCGCCCCAGCTGGGCGCCAGCAGAATCAACGACATCACCATGCCCAGTGACTGTGCCCAGTCCGGCAGTGCGGTGTAGTGCAGGTGGTGCGGGCCGGCCCAGATGTACAGGGTGATCAGTGCCCAGAAGTGCACGATCGACAAACGATAGGAGTAGACCGGACGCTCGGCCTGCTTGGGCACGAAGTAATACATCATCCCGAGAAAGCCCGCGGTGAGGAAGAAGCCCACGGCGTTGTGGCCGTACCACCACTGAACCATGGCATCGGTCGCCCCGCCGTAGAGCGAGTAGGACTTGGTCAGGCTGACCGGAATTTCCAGATTGTTGACGATATGCAGAATCGCCACGGTGATGATGAACGCACCGAAGAACCAGTTCCCGACATAGATGTGCCTGGTCTTGCGCTTGATCAGCGTGCCGAAGAACACATAGGCGTAGGCGACCCAGACGATGGTGATCAGGATGTCGATCGGCCATTCCAGCTCGGCGTACTCTTTGGAGCTGGTGTAACCCAATGGCAGGCTGATGGCCGCCAGCAGGATCACCAGTTGCCAGCCCCAGAAGGTGAATGCGGCGACTTTCGGTGCAAACAGCTGCGTTTGGCAGGTGCGTTGTACTGAATAGAAGGAACTGGCAAACAGCGCGCAGCCACCGAAGGCGAAAATCACCGCATTGGTGTGCAAGGGGCGCAGGCGACCGAAACTGGTCCACGGCAGGTTGAAGTTGAGTTCGGGCCAGACCAATTGGGCAGCGAGAAAAACCCCGAGTCCCATGCCGACGATGCCCCACACCACCGTCATAATGGCGAATTGGCGGACCACCTTGTAGTTATAGGCGGTACTGATAGAAGTGTTCATGGTTCCCCATCCACGGTTCAGCTGAAGTGAAAGCGCCTGCGCACGGCAACGGCGCGCTCACTTCTTCTGGAGTTATAGGCAGACTAAAAGCGAGGCAAGCATGGACAAAGAGCACAAGGCCAGTATTGACGGGGATCAATGGGGCAAGTGCCTGCGGGATCACGGCTGGCTGTGGAATGCCGCGCAACTATCCGCTGCGACGGCTGAGCCGCTGACGCTGATCCTGGCCCACGGTGCCGGTGCGCCAATGGACAGCAGCTTCATGAGTGACATGGCCGCACGCCTTGCCGGGCGCGGGATCAACGTGCTGCGCTTTGAGTTTCCCTACATGGCCCAACGACGCCTGGACGGCGGTAGACGCCCGCCTGATCCAGCGCCAAAACTGCTGGAATGCTGGCGCGAGGTGTATACCCAAGTGCGACGCCATGTCGCTGGGCGTTTGGTCATCGGCGGCAAGTCCATGGGCGGGCGCATGGCCAGTTTGCTGGCGGATGAATTGCAGGCGGATGCGCTGGTGTGTCTGGGGTATCCGTTTTATGCGGTGGGTAAACCGGAAAAACCTCGAGTCGAGCATCTGGCCGAATTGAGAACCCCGACCTTGATCGTTCAGGGTGAGCGGGATGCATTGGGTAATCGGCAGGCGGTGGAGGGTTACGTATTGTCGCCGAGCATCGAGGTGATGTGGCTGGTGGCGGGGGATCATGACCTTAAGCCGTTGAAGGCCTCGGGCTTTACCCATGAGCACCATTTGGAGTCTGCTGCCAAAAAGGTCGCCGAATTTCTCCGTTAAGTGATCATTCCCACCCTCCGCGTGGGAATGCCGCCAGGGACGCTCCGCGTTCCGCTTCTGGATGTGACGCAGAGCGTCACGGGATGCATTCCCACGCAGAGCGTGGGAATGATCGGTAGGGGTGCATCTGTCAGCGGTTAAAGCGTTCCACCAACGAATACTGGGTATTCGCTGTACGGGTCAACTCTTCACTGAGCAGTGCCGAGTTTTGCGCTTGTTCCGAGGTCTGATCAGCCAACTGCGCGATGGTGCTGATATTGCGGCTGATCTCTTCAGCCACGGCGCTTTGTTCTTCGGTCGCAGCTGCAATCTGAGCGGTCATGTCGGTGATGTTGGCCACCGCTTCGCTGATGCCCACCAACGCCTTGTCGGCCTCGAGTACCCGCGCGACACCTTCTTCAGCCTGGCGATGGCCGGCGTCCATGGTTTGTACGGCGGTGCTGGCGGTCTGTTGCAGTTTGGCGATCAGGCTGTGTATCTGCCCGGTGGACTCACTGGTACGTTGCGCCAGTTGCCGTACTTCATCGGCAACCACCGCAAAGCCACGCCCCATTTCCCCGGCGCGGGCCGCTTCGATGGCGGCGTTCAAGGCCAGCAGGTTGGTCTGGTCGGCGATGCCTTTGATCACATCGACCACGCCGCCGATTTCGTCGCTGTCTTTGGCCAGTTGGGTTACCGTGGCGCCGGTTTCACCGACCACCTGGGACAGACGCTGGATGGCTTCGCGGGTTTCGCCGGCGACGTCGCGGCCGCGACTGGTCAGGCGATTGGCTTGCTGAGTGGCGTCGGCGGTGCGCTGGACATGGCTGGCGACTTCCTGAGTGGTGGCAGCCATCTGGTTGACGGCAGTGGCCACTTGCTCAGTCTCAACCCGCTGGCGCTCCAGCCCGGTGGAGCTCTTGTGGGCCAGGGCGTCGGATTGACGGGCTTGCTCGTTCAGGTGCTCGGCGGTGTCCTGGAGGCGGGTCAGGCAGGTTTTCAGGCGTGCCTCCTGGCTGAGAATGGACATCTCCAGGCGTGCCTGGGCGCCGCGACTGTCGGTGTACATCTGTGCGATCAGCGGGTCCGAGGTGGTCTGTTCAGCCAGGCGCAGCAAGCGCTTGAGGCCACGTTGTTGCCAGCTCAAACCGAGCAGACCCAGCGGCACCGAGAGCCCGGCAGCCAGGGCGAAGCCCCAATGGGAGTTGAGCCAGATGCCAATCAGAAAGCTGAGCTGGCTGACCAGAATGAACGGCAACCAGTCTTGCAGCACCGGCAACCATTTATCACTTTGAGGAATGGCCGACTTGCCCTGGTTGATACGTTGGTAGAGCGCTTCGGCGCGGTGGATCTGTTCGGCGGTGGGTTTGACCCGTACCGACTCGTAACCGACCACCTGATTGCCTTCGAAAACCGGTGTGACGTAGGCGTTGACCCAGTAGTGGTCACCGGATTTACAGCGATTCTTGACAATGCCCATCCAGGGCAAGCCTTGCTTCAGAGTGCCCCACATGTGCGCAAACACCGCTGCCGGGACGTCTGGATGACGTACCAGGTTGTGCGGTGCACGGATCAGTTCCTCACGAGAAAAACCACTTATTTCAACGAAAGCGTTGTTGCAGTAGGTAATCACGCCTTTGGCATCGGTGGTGGAAATCAACCGTTGCTGAGCCGGGAAGGTACGTTCACGTTGTGTAACGGGTTGGTTGTTACGCATGGTTTTTCAATCCGCAAGGCTTTGTCAGGTTGTCGGCAGTGCCTGGGGATTATTGAAAATATTTTTCAAAAATCGGTGGTGCGTCTCAGGTGAGCGGTTTGCGCCTTGAAATGGATAGTGAATGGACTGTTGCAGAATTTTGCGCAGAGTCGGCCAAGTTGTTCTTCCTGACCGACAATGGTACTGAAGCTCATGTTATCTGGTACTTCAGTACCTGTTTGGTCCGGTAATGTCTTATCCAGCCAGCATCGGATAAGTAAACAGCCCGAAGTGCAACAGATTCAAACCAAAGTGCGTGGCGATTGCCGCGCTCAGTCCGCCAAAACGGTAGGCCAGGCCGTAGCCGACTCCGGCAATACTCGCCAGCAATACCCATTGCCAGCCGGCGCCCAGATGCACCAGGCCAAAGAGCAGCGCCGCGCATATCAGTGCAAGGGTTTCGCCATAAGGCAGCTGTTTGAAGCGCTGGCTCAAACCGCCCTGAATATAGCCACGAAACAGGGCTTCCTCGACCAGAGTCACCAACAGCAGGTTGTTCAGTACCCAAAGCCAACCTTGATCCGGCCACTTCGGTTCCCAATGAATGATGCCCAGCAACACCGCACCACCGAGCGCGGCCAGTGCACTCAGGGTCAAGGCCAGGGCTGTCGCGTACAGCGAAAGACGCAGGGAGCGCCGTCCGACAATCCATGGGCATACCAACAACAGCCAGAAGCCAATCAGCGGTTTGTCCAGATTGAGGTACATCGAGAACGGCACTGCATCTTCGGTAAAGACTTCGGGGCCAATGACGCTACCGTTGTAGAATCCCGGTAGCCAATGCAGAGCCAGCGCGAGGGCCAGTACCACGAACAAGCCGTGTCCGAGATAACGGCCATAACGGCTCTTTTGCTGGCGCACGGCAAAACCTGCGAACAGCAGCAAGGCAACGGCGATCAGTGCTTGCACCTCCAGTTGTCCGGCAAACATTGCCAGGCTGTAGCCGATGCAGAGGAGTGCCAGATAAAGCCATGGCAAAGCGATCATGTGAAGTCCTTTCAGGCGGGAGTCTTACCTTAAAAAGCTGGAGCGGTCTGAGTCGCCCGGATCGTCCGAATGCGCCCGAACCTATCGGGGGCGCAATTATAAACAGAGGAACACTCGCATCAGCCAAACAAAAACACCGCCCGAAGGCGGTGTTTCAGGTGAGGTGGAATTACGACGCGATCAACTGCCGCAACACGTAATGCAGGATCCCCCCCGACTTGAAGTACTCAACTTCATTCAAAGTGTCGATCCGGCACAGCACTTCGATCTTCTCGCTGCTGCCGTCTTCACGGGTGATCACCAGTGTGAGGTTCATGCGCGGTTGCAGTTCGACGCCGGTCAAGCCCTGAATATCCAGGGTTTCCTTGCCTGTCAGTTTCAGGCTCTTGCGGTTCTGATCAAGTTTGAACTGCAACGGCAGTACGCCCATGCCCACCAGGTTGGAGCGGTGGATACGCTCGAAACTCTCAGCGATCACCGCCTTGACCCCCAGCAGGTTGGTGCCCTTGGCTGCCCAGTCGCGGCTTGAGCCGGTGCCGTATTCCTGACCTGCGATCACCACCAGTGGAGTGCCGGCTGCCTGATAACGCATGGCCGCATCGTAGATCGGCAGTTTTTCGCCGGTGGGGATGTAGATCGTGTTGCCGCCTTCTTCGCCCCCAAGCATTTCGTTGCGGATACGGATGTTGGCGAAGGTGCCGCGCATCATCACTTCATGGTTGCCGCGACGTGAGCCATAGGAGTTGAAGTCGCGCGGCTCCACACCCTGTTCACGCAGGTAGCTCCCGGCAGGGCTGTCGGTCTTGATGTTACCGGCAGGGGAGATGTGGTCGGTGGTCACGGAGTCGCCGAGCAGCGCCAGAACCCTCGCGCCCTTGACGTCTGCGACTACCGGCAACGGGCCTGCGATGTCATCGAAGAACGGCGGATGCTGGATGTAGGTGGAGTCCTGCTGCCAGACATAGGTCGCCGCTTGCGGGACTTCGATGGCTTGCCATTGTGCGTCACCGGCAAACACTTCGGCGTATTCCTTGTGGAACATTTTGGTACTGACCTGGGCCACCGCGTCGGCGATTTCCTTGGCACTGGGCCAGATGTCGCGCAGGTATACCGGCTGGCCATCGGTACCGATACCCAGCGGCTCGCTACTGATATCGATCCGCACGCTGCCAGCCAGGGCGTAGGCCACCACCAGCGGTGGCGACGCCAGCCAGTTGGTTTTCACCAGGGGATGCACGCGACCCTCGAAGTTGCGGTTGCCGGACAATACCGAGGCGACGGTCAGGTCTGCCTTTTGAATGGCCTTTTCGATTGGCTCCGACAACGGCCCGGAGTTACCGATGCAGGTCGTGCAGCCGTATCCGACCAAGGAAAAACCCAGTTCATCGAGATACTGGGTCAGGCCCGCGGCGTTGTAGTAGTCGGTGACGACTTTCGAGCCGGGTGCCAGGGAACTCTTGACCCAGGGTTTGCGTTTGAGGCCTTTCTCCACGGCTTTTTTCGCCACCAACCCGGCTGCCATCATGACGCTGGGGTTGGAGGTGTTGGTGCAGGAGGTGATCGCGGCAATCACCACGGCGCCGTTTTTCAAGCGATAGGTCTGGCCTTCATAGTCATAATCCGCTTCGCCTGCAAGTTCAGCGCTGCCCACCGCGACGCCACCGCCGCCTTCGCTTTCCAGGCGACCCTCTTCTTTGCTGGTGGGTTTGTATTGCAGGCCGAGAAAGTCGGTAAAGGCCTGACCGACGTTCGGCAGCGAGACCCGGTCCTGTGGACGCTTGGGGCCGGCCAGGCTGGCCTCGACGCGGCCCATGTCCAGCGCCAGGCTATCGGTGAATACCGGTTCTTTGCCGGGCAAGCGCCACAGGCCCTGAACCTTGCTGTAGGCCTCCACCAGTTTTACGGTTTCAGTCGACCGGCCGGACAAACGCAGGTAGTCCAGGGTGACGTCATCCACCGGGAAAAATCCGCAGGTAGCGCCGTATTCCGGGGCCATATTGGCAATGGTTGCGCGGTCCGCCAGCGGTAAGTCGGCGAGGCCGTCGCCATAGAACTCGACGAATTTGCCGACCACGCCTTTCTTGCGCAGCATCTGTGTGACGGTCAGCACCAGGTCAGTGGCGGTGATGCCCTCCTTGAGCTTGCCGGTCAGCTTGAAGCCGATCACTTCCGGAATCAGCATCGACACCGGTTGGCCGAGCATCGCGGCTTCCGCTTCGATACCGCCGACACCCCAGCCGAGTACGCCGAGGCCATTGATCATAGTGGTGTGGGAATCTGTACCGACCAGTGTGTCCGGGAAGGCATAGGTACGGCTGTCTTCATCCTTGGTCCAGACCGTGCGGCCGAGGTATTCGAGGTTGACCTGGTGGCAGATCCCGGTGCCCGGTGGCACCACGCTGAAGTTGTCAAAGGCGCTTTGGCCCCAACGCAGGAAGGCATAACGTTCGCCGTTGCGCTGCATTTCGATGTCGACGTTCTGTTTGAACGCACTGGCACTGGCAAATTTGTCGACCATCACCGAGTGATCGATCACCAGGTCCACCGGCGACAGCGGGTTGATGCGTTGCGGATCGCCGCCGGCCTTGGCCACGGCGGCGCGCATGGCAGCCAGGTCGACCACCGCGGGTACGCCAGTGAAGTCTTGCATCAGCACCCGCGCCGGACGGTACTGAATTTCCCGGTCGGAGCGGCGTTCCTTGAGCCAGGCCGCGAGGGCCTTGAGGTCGGCGCCGGTAACGGTTTTTTCGTCTTCCCAGCGCAGCAGGTTTTCCAGCAGGACTTTCAACGACATGGGCAGTTTGTCGAGATCACCAAGAGACTTGGCGGCTTCCGGCAGGCTGAAATAGTGATAAGTCTTGTCGTCGACTTTTAATGTTTTAAGGGCTTTCAGGCTATCGAGGGACGGCATTGAATGACTCCTTTTAGTCCGCACGGCTACGGACCTGGCGGGACGGGCAGAGCCTTTAACCTAGCTCTGATTGGGGAATCTGGCTAATAACCGGACTCTATGGACAAGTCCAGGGTTCCGAACTCGGCTATCATGCGCCGGTTTTCGTGACAGGCTTTGCTTTAGGGTCTGGACATCGCGCAGTGGCTGAATTGTTCGCCAACTGCCCAGGAGTATGAATGAACACCCTCTTTATGCATTGCCGGCCCGGCTTCGAAGGCGAAGTCTGTTCCGAGATATCCGAACTCGCCGCGCGTCTGAATGTGGCCGGTTATGCCAAGGCCAAGGCCAGCAGTGCCTGCGCCGAGTTTGTCTGCACCGAAGACGATGGCGCCGAGCGGCTGATGCACGGTCAGCGTTTCGCCGAGCTGATCTTTGTGCGGCAATGGGCCCGCGGCATGTTTATCGACTTGCCGGAAACCGACCGTATCAGCGTGATTCTTGCTCATATGGCAAGGTTCCCTGTCTGCGGCAGCCTATGGCTGGAAGTCGTCGATACCAATGACGGTAAAGAACTGTCGAATTTCTGCAAGAAGTTCGAAGGCCCGTTGCGCAAGGCGCTGACCAGTGCCGGAAAACTGGTGGAAGACGCTGGCAAACCTCGACTATTGCTGACCTTTAAAAGCGGTCGCGAGGTGTTTCTCGGTCTGGCTGAAAGCAACAACTCAGCGATGTGGCCGATGGGGATCCCACGTCTGAAGTTCCCCCGCGAAGCGCCAAGCCGTTCGACGCTGAAGCTGGAAGAGGCCTGGCACCATTTCATCCCCCGCGATCAGTGGGACGAGCGCTTGCACAGCGACATGACCGGTGTCGATCTCGGTGCCGCACCTGGCGGCTGGACCTGGCAACTGGTCAATCGCGGGATGCTGGTGACCGCCATCGACAACGGTCCGATGGCTGAGAGCTTGATGGACACAGGGCTGGTTCAACATTTGATGGCTGACGGTTTCACCTTCAAACCCAAGCAACCAGTGGACTGGATGGTCTGCGATATCGTCGAGAAGCCTGCGCGCAACGCGGCGCTCCTGGAAACCTGGATTGGCGAGGGGCATTGCCGGGAAGCGGTGGTAAACCTGAAGCTGCCGATGAAACAGCGCTACGCCGAAGTAAAGCGCTTGCTCGAACGTATCGAAGAAGGCTTCAAGGAACGCGGCATCCGCGTCGCCATTGGCTGCAAGCAGCTGTATCACGACCGCGAAGAAGTGACCTGCCATTTGCGTCGTCTGGATGTGAAAAAGCCGAAATCCCGCTGAGCCCTTGTAGGCGCCGAGCTTGCTCGCGATTTGATCGTTCCCACGCTCCGCGCGGGAATGCCTCAATGGACACTCCGCGTCCGCTTCTGTGACGCGCGGCGTCACGGGCTACATTCCCGCGCAGAGCGTGGGAACGATCTTCGGGAGTGACGTTACACCCGGCTTTGCGCGACAATGCCGGCCAGTTTCAGGAGTGAAGTATGAGCCAAACCATCGATACGCCCGTCGACGCGATCCTCGACGCCACCGGCCTCAACTGCCCGGAGCCGGTGATGATGCTGCATCAGCACATCCGCGACCTGCAGCCCGGCGGCCTGCTCAAGGTGATCGCCACCGATCCGTCGACCCGTCGCGACATCCCCAAGTTCTGCGTGTTTCTCGACCACGAACTGGTAGAGCAGCGGGAAGAGGCGGGCACCTACCTGTACTGGATTCGCAAGAAGCTCGATTAACCCCTCGAGCGGCTGATCCGGATCCGCTTGCGTGCACTGCGTGTCAGGCGGATCGACAGCATCAGTGCCGCGCAACTCAAACCGACGATCAAACCTTGCCACAGCCCGCTCGGGCCACTGGCAGTACCGAGCCAGTCGGTCAGGCCCAGGGCGTAACCCACCGGCAAGCCAATCCCCCAGTAGGCGAACAGCGTCAGGATCATCGTCACCCGAGTGTCCTGATAACCGCGCAAGGCGCCGGCCGCAGTCACCTGAATCGCATCCGAGAACTGGAACAACGCCGAATAGATGATCAGCATCGACGCGACCTGAGTCACCATCGGGTCGGCGGTATAGATCGCCGCGATGTGCTCACGCAGCAGCAACATCATGCTGGCGGAGATGCAGGCATAGGCCAGCGCCGTCCCCATGCCGACACCGGCGGCAAAGCGCGCCTCACGGGGCTCTTCACGCCCCAGTGCCTGGCCGACACGCACGGTCACAGCCATTGCGAGGGAGTAGGGGATCATGAACACCAGCGAGCTGAAGTTCAGGGCGATCTGGTGTCCTGCCACTACCGTGGCGCCGAGGCTGCCGATCAACAGGGCGATCACCGCGAAAATGCTCGACTCGGCGAACACGGCAATACCGATTGGCAGACCGATGCTCAGCAGGCGCTTGATCACTGCCCATTGTGGCCACTCGAAACGACTGAACAACTGGCTCGACTGATACGCCGGTGCCCAGCGGGTCCAGCACGCCATGCCGAGCATCATCACCCACATCACGATTGCCGTGGCCCAGCCGCAACCGACACCGCCCATGGCCGGCACGCCGAGGTGGCCATAAATGAACACATAGTTGAGCGGAATATTCAGCGCCAGCCCGCACAGACCCAGCACCATGCTCGGGCGGGTGCGGCCCATGCCATCGCTGAAGCAGCGCAGCACATGGTAGAGCGCAACGGCTGGCAACCCGGTGGCAATGCCGCGCAGGTATTCCATGCAAGGGCCGATCAATTCGGGATCGACCTTCATTACATGCAAAACCGGCTCGGCATTGAACAGTATCAGTGTCGCCATCAAGCCGACCACCAACGCCAGCCATAACGCCTGACGTACAATCGGGCCGATCTCGCTGTGAGTGCCGGCCCCGAAACGTTGCGCGACTTTCGGCGTCGTCGCCAGCAGCGTACCAGTCATCAGCAGGAACACTGGCACCCAAATCGAGTTGCCCAGCGCCACCGCGGCCAGATCTCGCGGCCCGACACGACCGGCCATCACCGCATCGACGAAGCCCATCGCGGTAGTGGCCAGCTGCGCGATCATGATCGGCAAGGCCAGGCCGAGCAGATTACGCAGCTCAAGACGAACCCGGGCAGGGCGGTTGAGGGAAATAGCGGCGGGGCTGTCAGTCACGGAATTCACAAGCGAAGCGTCCAGAGGTTTTGATGCGCAAGGCGGCGCATTCTACGCCTTGACACAATGGTCAGGAAAACTCCTGTGTTGCGGATTTGTAAGTGAGGAAAAACACATAGCTTCAATGCAGCTGCTACGGGAGGGCATGCAACTGAGTTCTTCGCGTCACTGGCCCCTCACCCTCAACTACGCCTACACTGCGGCTCCGCGAAAGGAGCCTGCCATGCTGATTGTTGCCGACGAAAATATCCCGCTGCTCGATGCCTTCTTTGCCGGTATCGGCGAAATCCGTCGCTTGCCGGGGCGCGCCATCGACCGCGCCGCCATCGAGCAGGCCGATGTTCTGTTAGTGCGCTCGGTGACCAACGTCGACCGTGCGCTGCTCGAAGGCAGCAACGTACGCTTTGTCGGCACCTGCACCATCGGTACCGATCACCTGGATCTTGATTACTTTCAGCAGGCTGGTATCACCTGGTCCAGCGCTCCGGGTTGTAATGCCCGTGGCGTAGTTGACTACGTTCTCGGCAGTTTGCTGACGTTGGCGGAAATCGAAGGCACTGACCTGACCCGACGCACTTATGGTGTGGTCGGCGCCGGTGAAGTAGGTGGTCGGCTGGTCAAGGTGCTACGAGGGCTGGGCTGGAACGTGCTGGTTTGCGATCCACCACGGCAAGCCGCTGAAGGGGGTGATTACGTCAGCCTGGAACAGATTGTCGAGCAGTGCGATGTCATCAGTCTGCACACCCCGCTCAGCAAAAACGGCGACCTGCCAACCTGGCACTTGTTCGATAAAACACGGTTGAGCCAACTCAAATCCGGCACCTGGCTGATCAATGCCAGCCGTGGCCCGGTAGTGGACAACGCTGCCCTGCGCGAAGTGCTGCTGCAGCGTGAAGACCTGCAAGCGGTGCTGGATGTCTGGGAGGGCGAGCCGCAGGTCGATGTGGCGCTGGCTGATCTTTGCGTGCTGGCCACCCCGCATATCGCCGGCTACAGCCTCGACGGCAAACAACGCGGTACCGCGCAGGTCTATCAGGCGTTTTGCGAGTACCAGGGGCAGACGCCTCAGGTCCGTCTCGATCAATTATTGCCCGCGCCGTGGTTGGCTGAAGTCAGCCTGAATGCCAGCAGCGATCCGGGCTGGGCTTTGGCCATGTTGTGCCGTGGCGTTTACGACCCGCGCCGTGACGATGCGGATTTTCGTCGTAGTCTGGTAGGCAGCGTGCAAGAGCAGCGCGCGGCGTTTGATGCCTTGCGCAAGCATTATCCAGAGCGGCGGGAGATTGATGGACTGACGGTAAGGATCAAGGGGGAGTCGCATGTCCTGCGCAATATCGTATTGGCGCTGGGGGCGGTGGCAGTCTAGGAAGCGGATTGACCCCATCGCGAGCAAGCTCGGCTCCTACAGGATTTCGGTGTTGTTGTAGGAGCGAGGCTTGCCCGCGATGGGTCGCGCAGCGGCCCCAAAAAGTGCCCAGAAAAAACCCGGCATCAAGGCCGGGTCAAGAGGACGTGAGGCTATGTGTCAGTCTTGCTTGGCAGGCTTGACCAATCGTTGCTCCAGTTCGCGGCAAGCGCTCTGGATCATGTCTTCAGTGATCGGTACTTCGCGCCCTTTAGCGTCGATAATTGAGCAACCCAGAGATTGACCTGGCTGGGTGCGGATCACTTGAATTTTGTCATCGCTGCTATGTTGCAAGGACATGGCCTGTCTCCTCATCAGGTTGTGTGCCTACTCTAAAACCGCCAGGTGACCAAGCTGTGACAACTCCCTACAGGATTCACAAGCGGCGTCCTCAGTCCATCAGAAATGTCCTCGAACTTCCAGACAGACTTTAGACCAATAACATCTAGGGTCTATTGTCAGAGGTCATATTTAACCTGACTCATTGTGATTTACAGAGAACCGGCGGATTGGTCGGTGTAGGCTTGGTGGCGTTTATCCTTTCTGGTTGTGCTATTGGATGATCTTCATGCTCTCTTCCCGTCACCGCCGCGCGATCCGCCTGGCCACTCATTTCATTGCGCCGTACCGCTGGCCGGCGTTTGGCGCTTTGCTCGCCCTGATCGTTACCGCCGGCATCACCTTGTCCATGGGGCAGGGCATTCGCCTGCTGGTGGATCAAGGCTTCATGACCCGGTCGCCGCACCTGCTCAACCAGTCCATCGGTTTGTTTCTGATGCTGGTGATGGGGTTGGCGGTGGGCACCTTCGTGCGTTTCTATCTGGTGTCCTGGATTGGCGAGCGTTGCGTGGCGGATATTCGCCGGCAGGTGTTCAACCATTTGATCTACCTGCACCCGGGCTTCTATGAGGACAACCGCAGCTCGGAAATCCAGTCGCGGTTGACCGCCGACACCACGCTGCTGCAATCGGTGATCGGCTCGTCGCTGTCGCTGTTCCTGCGTAATGCCTTGATGGTCATCGGCGGCATCGTGCTGCTGTTCATCACCAATCCCAAACTCACCAGTATCGTAGTGGTTGCCTTGCCGCTGGTGTTGGCGCCGATCCTGATCTTCGGCCGCCGGGTGCGCAGCCTGTCGCGTTTGAGCCAGGACCGTATCGCCGATGTCGGCAGTTACGTGTCCGAAACCCTTGGACAGATCAAAACCGTGCAGGCCTACAACCATCAGGTGCAGGATGAGCAACGCTTCGCGGTGACCGTTGAAGAGGCGTTCGACACTGCGCGTAAACGCATCATGCAGCGGGCCTGGTTGATCACCCTGGTGATCATGCTGGTGCTCGGTGCTGTTGGGGTGATGCTCTGGGTCGGTGGCATGGACGTGATCGCCGGGCGCATTTCCAGTGGTGAACTGGCGGCCTTTGTCTTTTACAGCCTGATCGTCGGCGGTGCCTTTGGCACCTTGAGCGAAGTGATCGGCGAGTTGCAGCGGGCGGCGGGTGCGGCCGAGCGGATTGCTGAATTGTTGCGTTCGGAAAACATCATCCAGGCGCCGGTCACCGGGCGGGTCCAATTGCCGGAGCGTGTCGAAGGTAATCTGGTTTTGCAGGACCTGCGTTTCTCCTATCCGTCGCGCCCGGAAAGCTATGCCATCGACGGACTCAATCTGACCATCCAGGCCGGCGAAACCCTGGCGCTGGTCGGGCCTTCGGGTGCTGGCAAATCAACCGTTTACGATCTGCTGCTGCGTTTCTACGACCCGACGCAGGGCCGCATCCTGCTTGATGGGCACCCACTGACCCGGCTCGACCCCATGGACCTGCGCCGCTGTTTTGCGCTGGTTTCGCAAAGCCCCGCGTTGTTTTTTGGCAGCATCGAAGAGAACATCCGCTACGGAAATCCATCGGCGACCCTGGCCCAGGTGCAAGAAGCGGCAAAAATTGCCTACGCTCATGAATTCATCGAGAAAATGCCCCACGGCTACCAGACCCACCTCGGCGACAGTGGCCTGGGTCTCTCCGGCGGACAGCGCCAGCGCCTGGCAATCGCCCGGGCGCTGCTGGTGGACGCGCCGATCCTGTTGCTGGACGAAGCCACCAGTGCCCTCGACGCCCAAAGCGAACACTTGATCCAGCAGGCCCTGCCAAGCCTGATGAAAAACCGCACCACCCTGGTCATCGCCCATCGCCTGGCCACGGTCAAAAACGCTGATCGTATTGCGGTGATGGATCAAGGAAAACTGGTAGCGATCGGCACCCATCAGGAGCTGATCGCCAGCAATACGCTGTATGCACAGTTGGCGGCGTTGCAGTTTAATGATGGCAAGCCTGAACTCGATGTCCGACCGTGAATGATCGTTCCCGCGCAGAGCGTGGGAACGATCAATCTACAGGGTCATTGATCATCAAAATACCGCTCATGCCAGTCCACAAGTGGTTGTGGGGCGTTGAGTTTCTGGCCGTAGATCACCGAGTAGGACAGCACGTTTTGCACGTACTGGCGGGTTTCGTCGAAGGGGATGCTTTCAACCCAGACATCGAAGCTCAGGTGATCGGCGCCTCTGAGCCATTGCCGAACGCGGGCGGGGCCTGCGTTGTAGGCGGCGGAGGCGAGTACCCGGTTACCGTTGAACTGGCTGTGGACCTGGCTCAGGTAGGCGGCACCGAGCTGGATGTTCTTGTCCGGGTCCAGTATTTGCTGCGACGAGGCCAGGGGAATGCTGAATTTTCTCGCGGTTTCCCTGGCGGTAACGGGCATCAGTTGCATCAAGCCGCTGGCGCCGACACCGGAGCGAGCGTCGTCCATGAACGCGCTTTCCTGGCGAGTGATAGCGAACACCCAGCTTGAATGCAGGCCGCGGATCCTGGCTTCTCGCACCAGGGTCTCGCGGTGGGCCATCGGGAAGCGAATGTCCAGATCATCCCAGTATTGCGCCTGGCTGATGGTACGGATCGCCGGGAAGTACCATTTCAGGTCGTAGGCCAGTTTGGCCTGAGCGACCATTTCGTCACGGTTGAAGCGACGGCTGACGTGGTACCACTCGCGGCGCCCGTCGACGATCTGGCCACGGGCATGGAATTCCAGGGCGCGACGCACGCCCGGGGTGTTGCGGACCTTGTTGATGATCGCCTGGCTGAGCACCAGGGGTTTGTTGATCAGCGAATACGGCGACTGTGCGCGATCGGCGGCGAGGAAACCGTAGAAATCGCGCTCATGAGCGAGGTTCTTATAAAGGACCAGCGCTTCCGGATTCTGCGGCTGAGCCAGTTCCAGGCTGCGAGCCTGCCAGTAACGCCAGCGGTTGGTGGTGGCCAGGTCCTGCGGCAGTCTGCGGGTCAACTGATAGGCGTCATCCCAGCGCGCCAGGCGCAACAGCAAACGCAGGCGCCATTCGGAGACGGTGTTGTCACGCAGTTCAGGGTCGTACTTGGTCATCACGTCGAGGGCACGGCTGTCGAATCGCCGCGCCAGAGTCAGGCCGATTTCCCGGGCGATTGCCACTTTTTCGTCACGTGAGAAGTGCATACTGCTGGCATAGCTGTCGAGCAGGCTCATGGCGATGTCCGGATCCTGGCGTGCCAGGCGGCGCAGGCCCAGACCGACGACGTCGGACATGGCTTCATCGACGGGCGTGAAGCGCGATGGCTGGCTGAGCAGTTCCGGTCGCTGGGCGACGTCGATCAGCAATCTGCCCTGCGGGGCGAGGGTGGTCATACTGTTGACCAGGCTCTTGGCCAGCGGGTAGTTGCGGGCGTCGGCGGCCAGCTTGGCGCGCTGCCAGCGTTTCTGTTCGGTCAGCTGACCTTCTGCGGCCCACTGAGCGAACAGTGCGTCGCAAGCGGCGGGCTGGGACTTTCCTGTCAGCCAGAGCTTTTCAGTGTTGGCATAGCCTGCGGCCTTGAGGTTGTGGCCCAGCTGATATTGAGCATTCAGACAGTCCAGCTCGGTGAAATTGAGCTTGGGGTCGTAGTATTTGACGAAAGGTTGCCAGTCGCCACGCTCGGCCAGCCAGCGTAGCCAGCGCAGTTTCATCCAGTTGGCTTGCGGCAGGTCACCGTGTTCGGCGAGGAATCTCTCGATCTCGTCGTTGCTGGCGGTTTTCAGTCGGGCGGTCAGTTCGTCGTAGGCCAGGTACGGCTCCAGCGGGTAATCGCTGAGCGCTTGGCTGTAGCGGAAGTACGGGCCCGAATCACCCTTGGCCAAGGCGCGCTTGGCTTCATCGTAATACTGGCGTTGTTGCGACAGGTCCACCGCCTGGGCGGATTGCACGGTAGTGGCAGAGAGAAGCAGACAAGATAAAAAGCTGAAAAGGCGACTGCGCATGAGACGTCCGGGCAGAGAAAACGTGGCAAGTGCCGACGGTGCCAACACTGATTGCCTGTAGCTTAGCCTTTTGCCAGCAGCCGGCGAAAGCTTTGCCGGTCCGCCGGTGCAAGTTCCGGGTAATTGTTGTTCAGGGTGCTGCGAAGATGAAAATGCCGGCCGCATCAAACCTCAAGTCAGGTAGAATGCGCGCCCGGTTTTTGGAGAAGCTCATGACCCTGCTCAAATTCAGCGATGTGTCCCTTGCTTTCGGCGCTATGCCGTTGTTGGACAAGGTGTCCTGGCAGATCGCCCGTGGTGAGCGGGTGTGCATCATCGGCCGCAACGGCACTGGCAAATCCAGCATGATGAAGCTGGTCAAAGGTGACCAGAAGCCCGATGACGGCTCCGTCTGGCGTGCGCCGGGGCTCAAAATCGGCGAATTACCGCAAGAATTGCCACTGGCCGACGAGCGGACGGTGTTCGACGTGGTTGCCGAGGGCCTGGACGGCGTCGGCGAGCTGCTCGCGCAGTATCACCACCTCAGCCAGAACATCGTCACTGACGCTGATCTGGACAAACTGATGCACGTCCAGCACGACCTCGAAGCCCGTGACGGCTGGCGCTTGCAGCAATTGGTAGACAGCACCTTGAGCCGTCTGCAACTGCCGGCCGACAAGACCCTCGCCGAATTGTCCGGCGGCTGGCGTCGTCGCGTCCTGCTGGCTCAGGCGCTGGTATCGGAACCGGATCTGCTGCTGCTCGACGAACCGACCAACCACCTGGACATTGGTGCGATTGCCTGGCTCGAAGAGGCGCTGAAGGATTTCCAGGGCGCCGTGCTGTTCATCACGCACGACCGTTCATTCCTGCAAAACCTGGCGACCCGGATCCTCGAACTGGACCGTGGCGGCCTGATCGACTGGAACGGCGACTACGCCAGCTTCCTGGTTCACAAGGAAGCCACTCTGGCAGCCGAAGAGACCGCCAACGCCTTGTTCGACAAGCGCCTGGCCCAGGAAGAGGTCTGGATCCGTCAGGGCATCAAAGCCCGTCGCACCCGTAACGAAGGCCGCGTTCGTGCCCTGAAGGCCCTGCGCGTTGAGCGTAGCGAGCGTCGTGAGCGTACCGGCAAGGCCAACATTCAGCTGGACACTGCCGACAAGTCCGGCAAGCAAGTGATGGTCCTCGAGAACGTCAGCTTCGCTCACCCGGATGGCCCGTTCCTGATCAAGGATTTCTCCATGGTCCTGCAGCGCGGCGACCGTATCGGTCTGCTGGGGGCCAACGGTACTGGCAAAACCACATTGCTGAAGCTGATGCTCAGTGGTTTGCAGCCTACCAGCGGTAAAGTTGAGGAGGGCACGCGAATCGATGTGGCCTATTTCGACCAACTGCGCCATCAGCTGGATCTGGAAAAGACCGTGATCGATAACGTCGCCGAAGGTCGCGACTTCATCGACATTGACGGCCAAAGCCGCCACGTTCTGAGCTACCTCGGCGACTTCCTGTTCAGCCCGCAGCGTGCCCGCACGCCGGTCAAGGCGTTGTCCGGTGGTGAGCGTGCCCGTTTGTTGCTGGCCAAGCTGTTCAGTAAGCCGGCCAACTTGCTGGTACTCGACGAACCGACCAACGACCTGGATGTGGAAACCCTCGAACTGCTGGAAGAGGTCCTGCTGACCTTCCAGGGTACAGTCTTGATGGTCAGCCACGACCGGGCATTCCTCGATAACGTGGTCACCAGCACCCTGGTCTTCGAAGGTGAAGGCAAGGTTCGTGAATACGTCGGTGGTTATCAGGACTGGCTGCGTCAGGGCGGTTCGCCGCGTCTGTTGGGCGTGACCGAGAACAAGTCCGGCAAAGCCGAGCTGAACTCTGCGGTCGTTACTGCCGCACCTGCGCCAGTGGTTGCTCAAGAAGCACCAGTGGCCAAGAAAAAGCTCAGCTACAAGCTCCAGCGCGAACTGGAAGCCTTGCCAGGCGATATTGAAGCCAAAGAGCAGAAAATTGCGGGTGTCGAGGCTGAAATGGCGGATGCGGGCTTCTATCAGCGTCCTGCCGCACAGACTGCTGCGGTAATCGCTCAGCTTGAGCAATTGCAGGCTGAGCTCGAAGTGTTAGTCGAGCGTTGGGCAGAGCTGGATGCCTGATTGATTTGCTAGCTGTATAAAAAAGCCCGGCCTCACCTATGTGAGCGCCGGGCTTTTTGTATGAAACACGGTTTCCCCTGTAGGAGCGAGCTTGCTCGCTCCTACAGGGGCTCGGGTTCAGCTCTTGACCAGTCGCACAGCAAGCACATCGCAGGGTGCGCCGTGCAGGACATCATTGGCGGTGGACCCGAGCAGCAGCGCCAGCCCATGTCTGCCGTGGCTGCCGACGACAATCAGGTCGCAGCCTTGCTCCTTGGCCAGATGATGGATCTCCTGGCGTGGCTGCCCGTAGGTCAAATGGCTGTTGGCCTTGGTGGCCTCCGGGTATTTCAGGATCAATCGCTCAAGACGCTCTTTGGCTTGATCGAACTGTTGTTGCTGCAATTGCGAAAGGTCCATCGGAACATCGCCGCCAAAAGCCATGGCCATGGGCTCGACAATATGGACCAGTGAGAGTTTGGCGCCGCTGCTGACTGACAGTTCACGAGCGCGCTTGATGACAGGGTCGCATTCTTCAGTGAGGTCAACAGCGACCAGGATGTGTTCATAGGACATGGACGGCGCTCCGGAGGATTGCGATGACGGTAAGTATGGCTGGTTTCAAGCGGATTGGTTTCAGTGTGGCGCAATCCGCTCCTCAAGAATCGGGAGTACACATATGACGGTCTGGATAGTGGTGTCAATCCTTGCGTTGGTTCTGAGTCCGCTGGCCTGGTTGCGACCTTCGCGCCATCAGAGCGGGCGGATGGCTCTGCGCATGGAGGCGCGACGCATGGGTCTGGCCATGCAACTGGCCCCTCAGGAATGGCCGCACTGGCTGGAGCCGGAGCCGCCGAGCCCTTGCGGCCAATACCATCGGCCGCGACGCAGCGTTCAAGCGGCGTGCTGGAGTTATTGGCAGACAGCGCCGGGTGTCTGGGTCAATCAGTGGCGAGAAGTTTGTCAGGATGATGCGTTGCTGGAGCATTTCAAAACGTTGCCGGCCAATGTGTTCAAAATCGAAGCGGACAAGCAAATGATTGCGTTGTATTGGGGGGAGAAGGGCGAGGCTAGTGTTTTGCAGGATATTGCAGCTGTTCTCAAAGCGCTCGCCTGAAAGCATTTCCCTGTAGCAGCTGCCGCCAGGCTGCGTCCGGCCGCGAAGCGGTCGTAAAACCGGTATCCCGAATCTTTCTATTGGATCGCGGTTAAGCATTCTACGACCGCTTCGCGCTCGGGCGCAGCCTGGCGGCAGCTGCTACAGGTGCTTCGCTTGATTGGCAGGCAATAAAAAGCCCGACATCATCATCGGGCTGGAGTTGGCCAGGCAGGCCGGTAATTCGCTAAATCGCAACGGCACAGGTTCCGTGGCGCTGATCTTACGCTTGGCATTCGCTCAAAGCGTTCATGTTTTTCTTTGTGGTGCTTGCCAGCTTAGCTCGATAAACGAAGAGCGATGCGGGTTAGGGCGACTTTTCTAAATATTGACTCTATGAATGATCAAACATGGATTGGCATGTTGATGATCTCTGCAGCGCTGGCATGACTGCAAAGTCGAGTTTCAACCAGCATTTTGGGCGATTGACAATTGCCTGAAATTCCGTGAAGGTGGCGTACCCAAATCAAACGGGCGTATGAAATGAGCGTTTGTATTACAGACGGCTCCTACAGAATCCCGACTATCGCGTTGGCGGGTGTGCCTGGCGGATTGGCGTAGCATCGACGGTAACGTCAATGCCGAGCCAGAAGTTAGCGTCCGACGTGTACTGTTCAGCTTCCATATCGTGGAGATCAGTTGATGATTTACGAAGGTAAAGCCATCACGGTTAAGGCTCTTGAAAGTGGCATCGTCGAATTGAAATTCGACCTCAAGGGTGAGTCCGTCAACAAGTTCAATCGTCTAACCCTGAACGAATTGCGTCAGGCCGTAGACACTATCAAGGCAGATGCTTCGATCAAGGGTGTGATCGTCAGCAGTGGCAAGGACGTGTTCATCGTCGGTGCCGACATCACCGAATTCGTCGACAACTTCAAGCTGCCTGATGCAGAGCTTGTTGCAGGCAACCTCGAAGCGAATAAGATTTTCAGCGATTTCGAAGACCTGAATGTTCCGACCATCGCCGCGATCAACGGCATCGCTTTGGGCGGCGGTCTGGAAATGTGCCTGGCAGCGGATTACCGCGTCATGGCCACTACTGCCAAAATCGGCCTGCCGGAAGTCAAGCTGGGCATCTACCCAGGCTTCGGCGGTACTGTACGTCTGCCACGAATCATCGGTGCCGACAACGCCATCGAATGGATTGCCGCCGGTAAGGAAAATCGTGCCGACGACGCGCTGAAAGTCGGCGCCGTCGATGCTGTGGTTGCTCCAGAGAAGCTGCAGGAAGCCGCACTGGAGCTGATCAAGCGCGCCATTTCCGGCGAGTTCGATCACAAGGCCAAGCGCCAGCCGAAGCTTGAAAAGCTCAAGCTCAACGCAATCGAACAAATGATGTCTTTCGAAACCGCCAAAGGTTTCGTAGCCGGTCAGGCGGGCCCGAACTACCCGGCGCCGGTCGAAGCGATCAAGACCATCCAGAAAGCCGCGAACTTCGGTCGCGACAAGGCACTGGAAATCGAAGCCGCCGGCTTCGTGAAACTGGCCAAGACCTCTGCTGCGCAGAGCTTGATCGGTCTGTTCCTGAACGATCAGGAGCTGAAGAAAAAGGCCAAGGCCTACGACGAAGTCGCCAAAGACGTGAAGCAGGCTGCCGTACTCGGCGCCGGCATCATGGGCGGCGGTATCGCGTACCAATCGGCTTCCAAAGGCACGCCGATCCTGATGAAGGACATCAACGAGCACGGTATCGAGCAGGGCCTGGCGGAAGCCGCCAAGCTGCTGGTGAGCCGCGTTGATAAAGGTCGCATGACCGCAGCGAAAATGGCTGAAGTGCTCAACGGCATTCGTCCTACGCTGTCTTACGGTGATTTCGGTCACGTCGACCTGGTGGTCGAAGCGGTCGTCGAGAACCCTAAGGTCAAGCAAGCTGTTCTGGCTGAAGTCGAAGACAAGGTCAAAGAGGACACCATCCTCGCGTCGAACACCTCGACTATTTCCATCAGCCTGTTGGCCAAGGCCCTCAAGCGTCCGGAAAACTTCGTCGGCATGCACTTCTTCAACCCGGTGCACATGATGCCGTTGGTGGAAGTGATCCGTGGTGAGAAGTCCAGCGAACTGGCGGTTGCCACCACCGTTGCCTACGCCAAGAAAATGGGCAAGAACCCGATCGTCGTCAATGACTGCCCGGGCTTTCTGGTCAATCGTGTCCTGTTCCCGTATTTCGGCGGTTTCGCCAAGCTGGTCAGCGCCGGTGTGGACTTCGTCCGTATCGACAAGATCATGGAAAAATTCGGCTGGCCGATGGGTCCTGCGTACCTGATGGACGTTGTCGGTATCGACACCGGTCACCACGGTCGTGACGTGATGGCTGAAGGCTTCCCGGACCGCATGAAGGACGACCGCCGCTCGGCCGTCGACGTGCTCTACGAAGCCAAGCGCCTGGGCCAGAAGAACGGCAAGGGCTTCTACGCCTATGAGGCCGACAAGAGCGGCAAGCAGAAGAAGGTCGCCGACCCGTCGGTGCTGGAAGTGCTCAAGCCGATCGTCTTCGAGCAGCGTGAAGTGACCGACGAAGACATCATCAACTGGATGATGATCCCGCTTTGCCTGGAAACCGTGCGTTGCCTGGAAGACGGCATCGTTGAAACCGCTGCCGAAGCCGACATGGGTCTGGTCTACGGTATTGGTTTCCCTCCATTCCGTGGCGGCGCGCTGCGTTACATCGATTCCATCGGTGTTGCAGAGTTCGTTGCCCTGGCTGACCAGTACGCTGATCTGGGCGCCCTGTACCACCCGACCGCGAAGCTGCGTGAAATGGCCCAAAACGGCCAGCGCTTCTTCGGTTAAGCGCCCACACTAGAGCGAGAGTGAACTATATGAGCTTGAATCCTAGAGACGTCGTGATTGTCGACTTCGGTCGCACCCCGATGGGCCGCTCCAAGGGCGGCATGCACCGCAACACCCGTGCCGAAGACATGTCGGCGCACCTGATCAGCAAGCTGCTGGAACGTAACGTCAAGGTTGATCCGGCTGAAGTCGAAGACGTGATCTGGGGCTGCGTCAACCAGACCCTGGAGCAGGGCTGGAACATCGCCCGTATGGCGTCCCTGATGACTCAGATCCCTCACACCGCTGCCGGCCAGACGGTCAGCCGCCTGTGTGGCTCGTCGATGAGTGCGTTGCACACCGCTGCGCAAGCGATCATGACCGGCAATGGTGACGTGTTCGTCGTTGGCGGCGTCGAGCATATGGGCCATGTGAGCATGATGCACGGTGTCGATCCGAACCCGCACATGTCGCTGTACGCGGCAAAAGCCTCGGGCATGATGGGCCTGACCGCAGAAATGCTCGGCAAGATGCACGGCATCACCCGTGAGCAGCAGGATGCCTTTGGCGTGCGTTCCCACCAGCTCGCCCATAAAGCGACCGTCGAAGGCAAGTTCAAAGACGAAATCATCCCGATGCAGGGTTACGACGAGAACGGTTTCCTGAAACTGTTCGACTACGACGAAACCATCCGTCCGGAAACTACCCTGGAAAGCCTGGCGGCATTGAAGCCAGCGTTCAACCCCAAGGGTGGTACCGTGACGGCGGGTACTTCCTCGCAGATCACTGATGGTGCTTCGTGCATGATCGTGATGTCGGCGCAGCGTGCTCAGGACCTGGGTATCCAGCCAATGGCGGTCATTCGCTCGATGGCAGTGGCAGGTGTGGACCCGGCGATCATGGGCTATGGTCCAGTACCGGCAACACAGAAAGCACTGAAGCGCGCAGGTTTGGGTATTGCTGATATCGACTTCTTCGAACTCAACGAAGCGTTCGCTGCACAGGCGCTGCCGGTGCTGAAAGATTTGAAAGTGCTCGACAAGATGAACGAGAAGGTTAACCTGCACGGCGGCGCGATTGCTTTGGGCCATCCATTCGGTTGTTCCGGTGCGCGTATCTCCGGCACCTTGCTCAATGTGATGAAGCAAAATGGCGGCACCTTCGGTGTGTCCACCATGTGCATTGGTCTCGGCCAGGGCATTGCCACCGTCTTCGAACGCGTTTAAGCGTTTCGTCGATGGAAGCCGGGGCCTTGTGCCCCGGTTTTTGTTTTTCTGAAGATTTATTTTTTATGTGCAGGAGGGCCAGAACATGAATTTACTACCCGGGCTCTATGAGCATTACAAGGGGCCGCAATACCGTGTTTTCGCAGTCGCGCGGCATTCCGAAACCGAAGAAGAAGTGGTGTTCTACCAAGCTCTGTATGGCGATTACGGCTTTTGGGTGCGTCCCTTGAGCATGTTCCTGGAGTCGGTCGAAGTTGACGGCGAACAGGTGCCACGCTTTGCTTTGGTTCAGGCCGAACCAAGCCTTTTTTCCAGGCCATAAGCGCAGGTCGCGCAGAACCCTGCGCTTGACCTCACCTTGTTGCCACTATATATAGCGGTGCCGCGTCAGGCGCCAACCGCCTTTCACTTCTAGAATTCAGGAATTTTCTGATCCATGGGCAAATCGCTGGTCATTGTGGAATCCCCGGCTAAGGCCAAGACCATCAACAAGTATCTGGGCAACCAATACGTGGTGAAGTCGAGTATCGGCCATATCCGAGACCTGCCCACCAGCGGTTCGGCTAGCGCCAGCAAAGAGCCTGCTGCCAAGCGTGGCAAGGCCGCCGCAGGTGAAGCGCCCGCGCTCTCTCCGAAAGAGAAGGCGCGCAAGCAACTGGTCTCGCGCATGGGTGTCGATCCGGATCATGGCTGGAAAGCCAAGTACGAGATCCTTCCCGGCAAGGAAAAAGTCATCGAAGAGCTGCGCCGGCTCGCCAAAGATGCTGACACCATCTATCTCGCAACCGACTTGGATCGCGAGGGGGAAGCCATTGCCTGGCACCTGCGCGAAGCCATCGGTGGTGATGACAGTCGCTATAAGCGCGTGGTGTTCAACGAAATCACCAAGAAGGCGATTCAGGAGGCCTTCTCCCAGCCAGGCGAGCTGGACATCGATCGGGTCAACGCCCAGCAGGCGCGTCGTTTCCTCGACCGCGTAGTGGGCTACATGGTCTCGCCGCTGCTGTGGCAGAAGATCGCCCGTGGTTTGTCCGCAGGTCGTGTGCAATCGGTTGCGGTGAAGCTGGTCGTTGAGCGTGAGCGCGAAATTCGTGCGTTCAACCCGGAAGAGTATTGGGAAGTCCATGCGGACCTCGGTACCACCAAGGGCGCCAACGTGCGTTTTGAAGTGGCCCGTGAAAACGGCGAAGCCTTCAAGCCGCTCAACGAAACCCACGCCATGGCCGCACTGGAAAAGCTCAAGGCTTCCAGTTACACCATTGCCAAACGTGAAGACAAGCCGACCAGCAGCAAGCCGTCGGCACCGTTCATTACTTCCACCCTGCAACAGGCCGGTAGCAATCGCTTGGGCTTTGGTGTGAAGAAAACCATGATGATGGCTCAGCGTCTGTACGAAGCGGGTTACATCACTTATATGCGTACCGACTCGACCAATCTCTCGGTCGATGCCGTGGAAATGGCGCGTACTTACATTGAAGGCGAGTTCGGCAGCAAGTATCTGCCGGCCGCACCGAACGTCTACGGCAGCAAGGAAGGCGCGCAAGAGGCCCACGAAGCAATTCGTCCTTCCGACGTGAATACCCATCCAAGCAAGCTGGTGGGTATGGAACGTGACGCTGAGCGCCTCTACGAGCTGATCTGGCGCCAGTTCGTCGCTTGCCAGATGCTGCCGGCGCAATACCTGTCGACCACTGTCAGCGTCACTGCCGGCACCTTCGAGCTGCGGGCCAAGGGTCGTATCCTCAAATTCGATGGCTACACCCGCGTCATGCCGCAAATGACCAAGCCGGGCGACGACGATGTGCTGCCAGACATGGCCCAGGGCGATGTCATGAAGCTGATCAAGCTCGACCCGAGCCAGCACTTCACCAAGCCGCCTGCGCGTTATTCCGAAGCGAGCCTGGTCAAGGAAATGGAAAAGCGCGGTATCGGTCGTCCTTCGACCTACGCGGCGATCATTTCGACGATCCAGGACCGTGGCTACGTTGCACTGCATAACCGTCGTTTCTACTCCGAAAAGATGGGTGACATCGTTACCGAGCGACTGTCCGAGAGCTTCTCCAACCTGATGGATTACGGTTTCACCGCCGGTATGGAAGAGAACCTCGATGACGTCGCCCAAGGCGAGCGCGACTGGAAAAACGTGCTCGACGAGTTCTACGGCGACTTCAAGAAGAAACTCGAAGTGGCTGAAGGCGCGGAAAGCGGCATGCGTGCCAACGAACCGGTCATGACCGACATCCCGTGCGTCCAGTGCGGTCGTGCGATGCAGATCCGCACCGCCTCGACTGGCGTTTTCCTCGGTTGCTCGGGCTACAGTCTGCCGCCGAAGGAGCGTTGCAAGGCTACCGTCAACCTCGTTCCGGGCGATGAAATCGCCGCCGATGACGAGGGCGAGTCGGAGTCTCTGGTACTGCGCGGCAAGCACCGTTGCCCGATCTGCAGCACGGCGATGGATGCCTACCTGCTGGACGAGAAGCGCAAACTGCACATCTGCGGAAACAATCCGGATTGCGTAGGTTTCGAGATCGAAGAGGGTAATTATCGCATCAAGGGCTACGAAGGCCCGAGCCTGGAGTGCGACAAGTGTGGCAGCGAGATGCAGCTCAAGACTGGCCGTTTCGGCAAGTTCTTCGGTTGTACCAACGCGACCTGCAAGAACACTCGTAAACTGCTGAAAAGCGGCGACGCGGCGCCGCCGAAGATGGATCCGGTGAAAATGCCGGAACTCAAGTGCGAGAAGGTCAACGACACTTACATTCTGCGTGACGGTGCTTCCGGTCTGTTCCTGGCGGCGAGCCAGTTCCCGAAAAACCGCGAGACCCGTGCTCCGCTGGTGATCGAGATTGTGCCGCACAAGGACGAGATCGATCCGAAGTACCACTTCCTCTGCGAAGCGCCGAAGAAGGATCCGGACGGCCTGCCTGCCGTGATCCGTTACAGCCGCAAGACCAAAGAGCAGTACGTGCAGACTGAGGTTGACGGTAAACCGACTGGCTGGAAGGCATATTACGACGGCGGCAAGTGGACGGTTGAAGACAAGCGTCCATCAGCCAAGGCTTAAAAGGCGCTGTACACAAAAGGCCGCATGACAACCCTCGGGTTTTCATGCGGCCTTTTGTTTTGTGCTTGCGGGAAGCGGAGGTGATCCATGACACTGTCTGACCTGCGTGAAGCAATTATTTCGTTGTGGAGGCTGCCGTCATGGCCCACGAACTCTATACCCGTACCAATCAGAAAATTTATTTCGCCGGTCTTTCATTGGAAGCGCTGGCCAGAGCCGAAGAGGGGCGGGCGATTAACTCCCAGGCGCTGGTTCAGGCGGGGCGCGAGTCGGTGTTGTTTCACCTGTACGGTGCGTTGCTTGGTTTGTGTCATGAGATTGCGGGCTTTTACCGCCTGCCTCAGGCCAATGCGCCACGGGCGGAAATGCTACTGACTCGCGAAGTACTCGAAACCATTGCCATTCCCGAGCTGGCTGAATTGGTGGAATTGGCGCAAAACCCTGAAACCTGGCTGGCGAAGCTGCTGGCGGCGCATGCTGCGCTGTTTCAGCCGCCACGAGCGCCGCACAAACCCAAGGGTGATGTGACGCAGCCGTTGATCGTTGCGGTCAACCTCGATGAGGAAGTGGAGTCAGATTTGAGTCGGGAAGAATTGGAAAGCTGGCGTCAGAACCTGAAAGAGCTGGCGATTCGGTTTCGGGATGGGCTTAACGAGTGTTGAGGTGACCTGTAGCAGCTGGCGAAGCCTGCGTTCGGCTGCGAAGCAGTCGTAAAATCAGACTCTGCGGTATTCCAGACAAACCGTGGAGGCAGGATTTACG